>JBAQRU010000346.1:0-15905 GCA_049296025.1 Lysobacteraceae bacterium
GCGGAATCCGATTCGCGCAGCGACAGCCCGGCTGCGGTGGCTGCGGTCGCCGCGACAGCGAGCCAAAAGAGTCGGCGCGGTCGAAGCCAGGCGCGCCAGCGGGAACGGCGTGGATCGGAAGTCATCATGCGGTCGGAAGCTCGGCGAGTGCGGCGGTGCCGCCTTCAAGGGGAGACAGGGTGCCACCATCCAGCCGCAGCACGCGATGGGCTTCGCGGATGGTCGCGGGGCGGTGGGCGACGACGATCCGCGTCAGCGCCATGGCGCTGAGCTCGCGGCTGACGATCTGCTCGGCGACCAGATCGAGGTGGCTGGTGGCCTCATCGAGCACCAGCACACGCGGCTGGCGATAGATCGCGCGGGCCAGGATGATCCGCTGCCGCTGGCCACCGGACAGACTGCTGCCGAGGTCGCCGACTTCGGTGTCGAAGCGCAGCGGCAGCCGCATGACGTCCTCCAGGATGCAGGCCTTGCGCGCGGCTTCCTCCAGGCGGGCCGTGTCGGGCTCGACCTCGAAAAAGCAGATGTTCTGCGCGACCGAGCCCGACAGAAGCAGATCGTCCTGCATCACCGCCGCCACCGCCCTGCGGTACGCGGCGATTCCCGATGCCTCGATCGGCTTGCCCTGGTACAACACCGCGCCGCGCGTGGGCGGCATCAGCCCGAGCAGCACCTTGAGCAGCGTCGACTTGCCGGAGCCGCTCGGGCCGACGATCGCCAGCATTTCGCCGGTATCGACACGCAACTGCACGCCACGAAGAATCCACGGCTCGGTGTCGGCGTAGCGGAACCAGACGTCGCGCAGCTCCAAGGTCGGCGAATCGCCATCGTTGCCGTCGCGCGATGCATGCGCGGGTTCGGGCGCGGGCACCGCAGTCTGGGCGGGCGCGGCCGGCACATCGGCATCGACGCGCTCGGGCGTCTCGTCGGCGATATCGGCCAAACGCTCGAAGTGAAGACTGAGCATGCGGAAGTCGCTGGCGTGATCGATGAACCGGCTCATCCTGGCGGTGAACTGGGCCTTGTAGGCCACGAAGGCGACCAGCATGCCGACCGTCATCACGGCGCCCGGCGCGATCACCATCGAGGCGCCGAAATAGAACACAGCGACCGTCTCGAAGCCGAAGATCAACGTGCTCAGCGCACCGAGCGTGCTGGTGAGCGTCGCGACTCGCGTGCGGCGCTCGCGCACCTCACCGGCCAGCATCGCCCAGCGCGCGCTGCGCTCGCGCTCGACACCGAACAGCTTCAGCGGGGTAATCGCGCGAAGCGTCTCGACCAGATGCGCTTGCTCCTTGCCGCTGAAGGCGAAGCCCTCCTCCGACGCCTGCAGCATCGGTTGCCAGGCCGCCCAGCGCACCACAGCGTAGGCGCCCACCGCCAGCACCACGATCCCCGCGAGCAGCGGCGAGTAATGCAGCATGATGGCCAGCGCTGCCAATCCGAACAACGCGTCCAGCACCGCCTCCAGCGCGGAGGACGTGAGGGTGCGGCGGATGTCCTCGGTGGCGTTGAAGCGGCTGATCACATCGCCCAGGTGGCGATGCGCGAAGAAACGCATCGGCAGCCGGACCAGATGCTCGAAGATGCGGCGCTTCCATTCGAACGAAAGCGTCTCGCCGAAGCGCACGGCCAGACGGCCGCGAACCCAGCCGAGCACGGACTGGAGCGTGAAGAACGCGACGAAAACCAGCGCGAGTACGTCCAACAGCTCCGGCCGCTTCTGCCCGATGACGCGGTCCACCACCCATTGTCCGAGCAACGGCGCCGTGAGCGCCGCCACCTCCAGCCCGAGCGAGATCAGCAGCAACAGCCCGACCGAGCGGCCGAAGCCGGGAGTCGCCGCGACGTAGCGCCGCAAGGTCAGACTGGGCGGTATGCGGGTCAGCGTCGGCTCGCCATTGGGCCACAACTCCATGGCATAGCCGGTGAAGCCGCGCGCGAGCTCCGCCTGCGTCAGCACCCGGCGACCCACGGCGGGATCGAGCACGACCACATCGCCCCGACGGCCGACCGACTGCAGCACGACGAAGTGGCGGTGCTCCCAGTGCAGGATGGCCGGCAAGCGCAGCTCGTTGAGGTCGGCCGGCGCTACCTCCACTGCTTGCGCAGCGAGCCCCAACGCACCCGCGTCCTGCAACAGTCGCGCGAACGAGGTACCCCGACTCGCCGACGGCAGCTGCCGACGCAGGTCCCGAAGCGTGAATCGACGTCCATGGGCGGACGCCACCATGGCCAGTGCGGCCAAGCCGCATTCGCCGGACTCGGCCTGCCTGACAAGCCGCACGCGCGTCACCGCGATGGTTCCTGCCCGCCAAGCGCACTCGGCGACGGAGCTTCGGCCGGCAGCAGTTCATCAAGGCTGAAGTGGAACGCCTCGCGACCATGCAGGAGACGATCCAGCAGCAGCGCGACGCCCGCAGTGCCATCGATGTAAGTTGCGGAGACGGTACCGCCCAGCCGGGCAGGCATTGCCGCGCCGCCGTCGGCGGCGACGCGGAAATGACGCAGCGCCCCGGCGGTGCGCCAGGCCAGGTCGGCATAGTCGGACCGCGCGAGGAAGGCGGCCGCGTCCAGCAGGCAGTGGGTCAAGCCGGCCAGCCCGGGGCCCAAACCGGCGCAGACGGTGTAACGCTGCGCCACGGTGGGCAGCGCGTCATGGATGAACTGCTCGAGTGCGGCGTCGCCCGTAAGACGGTGCAGCCGCAACGCGACGCTCACGATGCCGGCCGTACCCACTTCCAGATAGGGGTAGATGATGCTCGCATCGCCGCCCGTGGCCTGCTTCGGGAATCCGATCGAAACGCCAACCGTCCGCGCGAAGCCCAGATCGTGACGCAGCCCTGCGAGCGCCGTGTCGAGCAGAACGGGGTCGCCCAGCGCGCAGTAGGCGTAGGCCAGGAACAAGGCGATCCCCGTCGCGCCGTCGTGCAGACCGATCCGCAACGGCTCGCCACTCGATTCCGTGGCCCCGGGCCAAGCAGCGGTGTCGCCCTTCCATCGGGCGTCCTCGACCAGCACGGCACAGATCTCGCGAACGCGGCGCAACGCATGCTCGTCGCCGGTCCGCCGCCAGAGGCGCAATGACACCAGCCCGATCCCGGCCAATCCGTAGCCCAGCGAGCAATCGGCGTACAGCAGCGGGTGGTCGTCGCAGGCCGCCAGCAGCGCGGCGGCGGCCGGGTCGTCGCCCGCCTCCATGCAGGTCCAGGCACCGCCCACCAGCCCGTTCAGCAGGCCGGGGGTCTCGGCTCCAAGCTGCAATCGTCGGTACACGTGCCGGGCAAGGTCCTGGCCTGCGGGCATCCCCAGCCTGCACTGCGCGAATGCGATACCGGCGAGGCCATGATCGAAGGCGAGCAGTTTGTCCTCGTGGCCGGGATCCAACCCGAACAGCAGCTCCGAATGCGACAAGTCGACGTGGTCGCGCAGGAAGCCCGAGACGTCGGCGAACAACGCCTGCAACTCCGCGCGCTCCGAATGTCGCGGCGCATTCGCCATCGCGCGCGCGCGCGTCGGGTCACTTCCGCGCAGCAGCGCCAGCGCGTCCCGCAGGCTGTCGTCATCGCCGGAGAGCAGCCGCTTCGACGCGGCGCCGTAAGCGGGATCGAGACCGTAATCGCGTTCGAGCGATCCGAATACCAGGTCGGCGAAACCGTCCACCAGCGGCAGGTTGCAGGCGCTGGGGCAGAGCATCGCCAACAGCACCGCGCCGATGCCGATCACGTCGTCCCGCGGTTCCGCGACGGGGCGGTTGAGGCGTTCGTTGAATGCGTAGCCGGGGGTGAACGCATTGTGCCCACGGTCGATGTCCGGGCGAAACGCGGTCTCGAAGTCGATCAGCACGAAGCGACCTGTCGACTCGTGTTCGATGATGTTGTTCGTTGAAATGTCGCCATACACGACGCCCCGCGCGTGCATCGCCTGGACCTTGCCGATCAGATCGATCGCGACGCGATGCGCCAGGTCGAACCATGCGCTCAGGTCGGCTGCGGTGGATTGCGAATGCAGCGTTGCGCATTTGCCGACGATCAGCTGGCGCAGGCTGCGGCCGGGCACATGGCTGATGACCAGAAACGAATGGCGCCATTCCTCGAAGAAATCGATGGCGCGCGGCGCAAGGTCCAGTCCGTCGAGCGCGCGGAGGATCTCGTACTCGCGGCGCCGCCGTACGACGGCATCTTGACCATGGAGGTCGGGATCGGTGAAGGGACGCGCCTCGCGCAGCACGAGCTGCTCGCCGCTTTCGCGATCCCGCGCCAGATAGACCCCGCCGATGTTGCTCTGCTTCAGCACGCCGAGCACCTCGTAGCGGCCGTTCAGCAGAACCGGGCGTGCGGTCTCTTCCGACCGCTCTTCGGTCTCGTTCGCCTGTGGGCCGTCCGCCGCCTCTGTGGCCGCGTCCGTGTCCAGGACGCACGACGGCGTGCGCGCGAAAGGCGGCACGACGAAGTTGGGCAGGCGCTGGTCCTCGACGAAGCGGTAGTCGCCGTCCAGCACCAGGCTCTTGCGCTCGTGGAAGACATTGATTTCGGAGAAGTTGTGGAAACCCCCGTAGCGGTAGGACAGGACCGTCGAGTCCTTGTATGGACTGTCCGAGAGGACGTAGGGGCCGCGCAGGTCGCCGCAGGCGGCGTGCAGCGTCTCCAGCAGTTCGCCGAACAACTCGTCCGACGACGGATAGATGGTGATGAACTTCCCGCCAGTCTGACGCGGGACGTTCTTGGACAGCAGGCGCAGATGGCGCACAGGGTCCGCGGCGAACTTGAATTCCGTCTGGCGCGCAGGCGCGATGGAGGTGACGATTTCAAGCGCGCGGACGGCGTCCTCGAGCGTTGCGGAAAGGTGGATCTTCCAGCCCTGCGTAAGACGACTGGGGATCGGGCTGACCACCTGGGTCCACATGTGGCCAGTAAGGAGGCGCCAACGCCGCGGCAGGCGAGGCAGCACTACCGATGCGTAGTCCTTTTCCGGCCGATAGGCAGTATCAGGTTGATGGAATAGTTGAACGGGATGCGACATGCGGTGCGACTCGGCGGCACAGTCATCGATAGGCCACGACACGAATGTCGTGGACGCGGCATGTCCGATCGGCGGACGTAAGGAAGGTCCATTGGCGGCGCCGCCAATGGCCCTCTTTTAAATCAGCGGCAGCTTTGGCTCGAGGTGCTCCATTCGCTGCTGCCGACGCCACCGCAACCGCTGCTCCAGGTGCTCCAGTCCATCGGCGATGCATCCATACCGAAGGCTTCACCGCCGCGGATATCATTCAACTTCTGCAGGGCGAGGACCTTCACTTTCTGGGCCTGTTGCGAGACTTCGTTCTTCATAGACTTTCTCCTTGTATATGAGACGTTGAGAAAACGATGGAGCGATGGCTCCATCGGTTGGCATGGACGAGCCAACGCGTAGCAACGGATCGACGGCGTCGGTCCGTTGGCATCAGGTCAGGAGGGCGCCAATTCGTGCGACAGTCGGCCTCCGCAAACCAGTGTGCCTGGCAATGAAGCGGGCTGACGCAAGACTGTCATTCATCGCATTCATCCCTGAAAAGCCACACAGAAGTGTGGGCAGTAACACCCGCCCATTTCGGAGGCCTGGCCTGGCGGTGCGCAGAGCCAACCCTGTGTAAATCCCCAAAATTGAGCATAGGAAATTTGAACAGACTCCACAAGGGCCGCGGACCGAAATTTCGCCAAGGCCTGCCTGAGGTGTATCGCCCCGTCATGGGCAGGTGCTTTCGAGGCCCGCATTACGGCACTCCCGGAGGTCTATTCGAGCACTGACGGACCGGGGCTGTAGACGGTATCAGCGCCCTGACGCCAGACCGCCACCTTCTCTCCGCGACTTGAAACCACGCGAATCGCGCCCATCCTTGCGCCACCGCCAGACAAGCATTCACACGCAAGGACACCCGGATGAGCACCGACACCCCCGCCGCGACCCCCACGGTCGAAACCCATGCCTTCCAAGCCGATGTGCAGCAGGTGCTGCAGTTGGTCATCCATTCGCTGTATTCGAACAAGGACATCTTCCTGCGCGAGCTGGTGTCCAACGCCTCCGATGCCTGCGAGAAGCTGCGCTTCGAGGCCATCGCAGCGCCTGAACTGCTGGGCGACGGCGGCGAGCTGGCGATCGACCTGGCAGTCGATGCCGACGCGCATACGCTGACCCTGCACGACAACGGCATCGGCATGTCGCACGACGAACTGGTGCAGAACCTCGGCACGGTCGCGCATTCCGGCACGCGCCGGTTCCTCGACAGCATCGCCGCCGGGCAGAAGGTCGACGCCCAGCTGATCGGCCAGTTCGGTGTCGGCTTCTACTCGGCGTTCATCGTCGCCGACAGCATCGCGGTCACCAGCCGCCGCGCCGGGCACGACGACGCCTGGACCTGGCGTTCCACCGGCGACGGCCAGTTCAGCATCGAGCCCGCACCCGCCGACACCCCGCGCGGCACCACCCTGCAGTTGCACATCCGCGAAGACGCTGGCGACTATCTGCAGGCGTGGAAACTGCGCTCGCTGGTGCGCACGTATTCCGATCACGTCAGCTTCCCGATCCGCATGGCGAAGCCGGCGGCGAACGAGGACGCCGAGGCTGAAGCGGCAACCGAACTGGAAGTCGTCAACCAGGCCTCGGCGCTGTGGACGCGGCCGAAGACCGAACTGTCGGACGACGACTACAAAGCCTTCTACAAGCACGTGTCGCACGATTTCGCCGACCCGCTGGCGTGGACCCACAACCGGGTAGAAGGCAACCAGAACTTCACCTCGCTGCTGTTCCTGCCCGAACACGCGCCGTTCGATTTCCAGCACAGCCGCGACGAGCGCAAGGGCCTGAAGCTCTACATCAAGCGCATCTTCATCATGGATGCCGCCGAGCAGATGCTGCCCGCGTATCTGCGCTTCGCGAGCGGCGTGATCGACTCCGACGATCTGCCGCTGAACGTCAGCCGCGAGCTGCTGCAGGAAAGCAAACAGGTCGAACGCATCAAGGGCGCGCTGACCAAGCGCGTGCTGGACATGATCGAGAAGATCGCGCGCGACGAGCCGGAAAAATACACCGGTTTCTGGAACGCATTCGGCGCGACGCTGAAGGAAGGCGTGGCCGAGGACGCAAGCAATCGCGAGCGCGTGCTCAAACTGCTGCGCTTCCCGACCACCCGCAGCGAATCCGCCGAACAGCGCGTGTCGCTGGACGATTACATCGTGCGCATGGCCGGTCTGCAGGAAGACATCTACTACATCACCGCCGAAAGCTGGAACGCGGCGCGCAACCATCCGAAGCTCGAAGCACTGAAGGCGCGCGGCATCGAAGTGCTGCTGATGCACGAGCGCATCGACGACTGGATGTCCGGCTACCTGCACGAATACGAAGGCAAGAAGCTGCGCAACGTCGCCAAGGGCGAGATCGATCTGGACAAGCTCGGCGACGCGCAGGACAAGGCCAAGCAGGAAGAAACCGCCAAGGCCGCCGCGCCGCTGGTGGAGCGCATCAAGGCCGCGCTGGGCGACAAGGTCAAGGACGTGCGCGTCTCCAACCGCCTGGTCGATTCCGCCGCGTGTCTGGTCGTGGACGAATACGACATGTCCCTGCAGATGCAGCGGCTGTTCCAGGCCGCCGGTCAGGCCGCACCGGCATCGCAGCCGATCCTGGAAATCAATCCCGAGCACGCGCTGCTGCAGCGCCTGCAGGCCGCGCCGGACGACGACGCGCGCACCGCCGATTACGCCACGCTGCTGTTCGAACAGGCGATGCTGGCCGAAGGTGGCCATCTGGACGACCCGGCCGCGTTCATCGCACGGATGAACCGGTTGCTGGTGGGGTGAAGTGAACGTCATGCCGCCTCGCGGCGGATGACCAACGACACGGGAACCCCGGTCGCGATGCGCGCAGACTGCAGCGCACGTCTCCCGCCCGGGTTCCCGCCGTCGCCGCAATGAAGATCTTCCGCAAGGGCATGTTCTACGGCGACGTCGCGCGACGGCGGCGCGTCGGTGCGATCGAGCTGGCCGAGCTGCAGCCGACCGTGCCCGAGCACGAGGTGGAGGCGCACAGTCACGACGATGCGCACTTCGTACTGGTATTGGCCGGAAAATACGTCAGCAGCGCGCACGGTATGCCAGCGGTCTGCGCGTCGCCGGCTCTGATCTACAACCCGCCGGGCACGACCCATCGCGACTGTTTCCGTGGACTGGAAGGTCGCTTCTTCACCGTCTCGATTCCCGCCGCCGCCATCGCCGGCCGCGCATTGCCCACGCACGCGCTCCGCTCCGACGCCCGGTCCGAACGCCATGCCTACACGCTGTGCAATGCGCTGCAGATCGACGACGACGCCTCCGCACTGCAGATCGAAACCGGGCTCGAAATCCTGCTCGACAGTCTGCAGCAGCGACAACGGATCGAACGCGACGATGGCCCCGCATGGCTGGCGCGCGCCCGCGACCGGCTGCGCGACGATTGCCTGCAAGCGCCGCGCATCGACGAACTCGCGCGATTGGCCGGCGTGCATCCAGTGGCGTTCGCGCGCACCTTTCGCCGACGCTACGGACGTTCGCCGGGCGAATATCTGCGCGAATGCCGGCTGGAGCACGCCGCCGCGCTGTTGCGCGACCGCAAGCGCCCGCTGCTCGATATCGCCGCGACGGCCGGCTTCAGCGACCAGAGCCACTTCAGCCGCGCGTTCCGGCAACACTTCGGCTGCACGCCCACGGACTACCGGCGCCTGCGCTGACCAGCGTCATCGCGGATGGTTCGATCCATACCAATTGCCGCAGCGCTTTGCTGCTAGCGTATCGACACGTTCCCATCATCACGCTTCCACGGAGTTCATCGATGCGCCGTTTTCTCCTCGCACTGTCCTGCATCGCGCTGCCCTGCACTTTCGCGACAAGCCGCGCGGCCGCGCAGAACGCCGCCTTCGATGAAGTCACACGCTCGGTGGCCGCTGGCGACTTCAAGCAGATCACCAGCGTCGTGATCGCGCGCGACGGCAGGATTCTGTACGAACATTATTTCGACGACGGCGGCGCCGAAGCGCGACGCAACACCCGCTCCGCGACCAAGACCGTCGCCGGCGTGCTGCTGGGCATCGCCATCGCCGAAGGCAAGATTCCCAACGCACAGGCGCCGATGCTGCCGTACCTGCACTATCGCGGCGTCATCGAGAACCAGGACGCCCGCAAGGCGAAGATCAGCTTCGAGGATCTGGCGACGATGTCGTCGCTGCTGGAATGCCACGATGAAAACCAGTATTCGCGCGGCAACGAAGAACGCATGTACCTGGTCGAGGACTGGGTGAAGTTCTACGTCGACCTGCCGATCCAAGGCTTTCCAGCGTGGATGCCGAAGCCGGCGGACTCGCCCTACGGCCGCAATTTCCGATACTGCACCGCAGGCGTGACCACGCTCGGCGCCGCTATCCAGGGCGCGGTCGGCGAACGACTGGACGCCTACGCACAGCGCACGCTGTTCGCGCCGCTGGGCATCGACAAACCCGAATGGCAGTTCTCGCCGCTGGAGCTTCCGCAAGCCGGCGGTGGCCTCGGTCTGCGCAGTCGCGATCTGCTCGCACTCG
This sequence comes from Lysobacteraceae bacterium, assembly GCA_049296025.1. Lineage (GTDB taxonomy): Bacteria > Pseudomonadota > Gammaproteobacteria > Xanthomonadales > Xanthomonadaceae > Lysobacter_I. The sequence goes on from JBAQRU010000346.1 coordinate 9,581, forward strand.
GCCAGCTGTATCTCGACGGCGGTCGCCACGCCGGCAAACAGATCGTCCCGGCCGATTGGGTAAAAACTTCGGTCGCGCCGCACGCGCGCGTCGACGACGGCGTCGAATACGGCTATCTGTGGTGGCGGATGCAGTTCCCGGTCGCCGGCAAGGTGTGGTTGTCGTACGCGATGAACGGCAGCGGCGGCAACAGCGTGCAGGTATTTCCCGAACAGCGCGTCGTGGTGGTGATCACCACCACCAACTACGACGTGCAACAGCCGCACCGGATCACCGCGAAGCTGCTGATGGAGAAGATTCTGCCGGGGTTGTGAGGCGTGCAGCGCAGCGACCTCAATCAACGCGATTGTTCAAACGTGTGCGACCAAACTGACCGCCCAGGACACCCACATTTCAGACTTTACCTACACGAGCCCGCAGCCTGTCCTGACATCCTGAATGCCGTAGATGAGGAATGCTTGACGCATGACTCGTCCCCGTTCGCAGCTTGTGACTCCCGGTGCACAAGGCACCTTTCATTGCGTCCAACGCTGCGTGCGGCGGGCATTTCTTTGCGGCGTCGACACTTACACCGAGCAATCGTTCGATCACCGGAAGGACTGGGTCGAAGCGCGCATCCGCCTGGTGGGCGAGTGCTTTTCGGTGGCGATCCACGCTTACGCGGTCATGAGCAATCATCTGCATCTCGTGCTCCAGATCGATCCTGCCGTGGCAGCACAATGGAGCGATGGCGAGGTCGCATCGCGCTGGCTGCGTCTATTTCCTCCGCGTGAAAAGACCGAGGCTGCTTTCGAGTTCAAACATCAGCGCCTGATTGCCGATGCGGATCGGATCGCGACGATTCGTAGTCGGCTCGCCAACCTGTCCTGGCTCATGCGCTGCCTGGTCGAACCCATCGCGCGTCGTGCGAATCGCGAGGACGATTGCAAGGGGCGGTTCTGGGAAGGAAGATACAAATGTCAGATGCTCTGCGACGATCGCGCTGTGCTCGCGGCAATGACGTATGTCGATCTGAACCCGATTCGTGCAGGTCTTTCGGATCGACTGGAAACATCCACGCATACCAGCGCACGCGAGCGCATGACGAAGGCGCGGGCCACTCCATCGACGATGAGCGAATCGTTGAAGCCCGTCGTGGGCGATCTTTATCCTGCGCTGCCGCTGAGCACCGCCGATTACCTGCAGCTCCTGGACTGGACCGGCCGCGCCATCGCGCCGGGCAAGCGTGGCCGCATTGCACCAGACGCACCCGCGATCCTGTCGTTGATCGATCGCGATGCGAAGCGATGGACTGCGCGCGTCGAAGGCTTCGGCAGCGGCTGGGTTCGAGCCGCTGGTTCCGCAGATGATCTGATCGCACTTGCACAGCGCATCGGACAGCGATGGCTCAAGGGGATACGACTGGCGCTGGAACTCGGATGAGCATTGAAACGGCGATGTGTCGGCCCGACGGGGAAAATGGCCTGTGCGCGATGGATTTGGATTTCATGAAATTGGATCGATCTCCGCGTTTTTGTTGAGACGGTTGCAGCCGGATTTGCAATGTTACGGTTGGGGATTCGTGGGTGTCCTCAGAGGAGGGGAGAAGATTCTGCCGGGGTTGTGAGCAGCAGCATGCATTCCGCGCTTTGAAAATCGTTCTTACTGGGCGCGGGCGAAATCGATGATGGCCGGAATACGGGCCCAATATCGTTGTTGAACGTGGCTGTCCGGCGTCTTCGGAACGGCTTTGCGTTATTCCATCGTGCTGATCCGCCCAAAGCGTTCAGGGCTGGCCTCCGAACCCATCCCCAGAGGGACAAGACATGAGACGTCAGTACCGTTTGGCCGCGTCGAATGCCAGCGCGGCGTTCGATTCCGGGGTGATTGGCATATCCGTTCAGACGCCGAATTCGCACTCGGCGAGTCGAGGGGCCTGACGGACATGGCGCTTCCTGTTTCCAGGGAGGTCGCCGACTGGCCGCTGATCCTTTGCGGACCTATCCTGCGCCGTGTGACACCAACGTCGGTGTCGGTATTCGTTGCGCTGAAGTCACAAGCGCAAGTGGTTCTCGAGCTCTACAAGCGGCTGAGCCCGAGCGGTTACGACGCGCCCATGCATAGCACCCGGTACGACACCATCGCATTGGGCGCCAATTTGCACGTATGCGTGGTCGAGTGGCGCAGCAGCACGCCGCTCGCGGCGAATCAGATCTACGGATATGACCTGCTCATCACCGTGCTGGGCGGGAGCGGCCGCAGGCTTGGCGATCTCACCCCAAACTTGTTGGCCGAGCCATACAAGCTGGGTTACGGCGAGCGGCTGCCCTCCTTCGCCCTGCCGCCGAATCTGCGCGATCTGGTGGTGGCGCATGGCTCATGCCGCAAGCCCCATGGGAACAGGCCTGATGCGGGGCCGGACGCGCTCGCAGTACTCGACGATGTCATCGCAGGCAGTTACACAGCTCCCTTGCAGCGGCCACATCATCTCATTCTGACGGGCGACCAGATCTACGCCGATGACGTGTCTGTCGCACTGCTCGCGACGTTGCGGGCAACCGCAGCTGACCTGCTTGGCTGGGCGCACGATGAGACCTTTCCGCCGGCTGCAACGGGTGGGGCACGCATCACTCCGCAAGACCCGCTCGTGATTCCGGGTCCGAAACGCCGCGACTACATCCGCAAGCAGACGAAACTTTCGAGTGGCGCCGTCGATGGGCACCTGATGTTTCTCGGCGAGTTCTACGCCATGTATCTGCTCACGTGGTCCGACGACCTGTGGCCGCGAGAGACCGGTGTCGCCAATCCGAGTATTCGCTTACCCACAGCGCAAGAGCTGCGGCCGGGCATCGACCCCAGCGTGCAGCTTATGAAGGGTGGAGCGCAGGCTTATCTCGACACGATCGATGCCGACCGGGCCAATGTGCATCCCTTCGCGGCCAGCCTGCCGCGCGTGCGGCGGGCATTGGCGAACGTACCTTCCTTGACCATGTTCGACGATCACGAGGTCACGGACGACTGGTATATGCATGGCAAGTGGGACAGTGACGTGCGCGCCGATGCCGCGAGCCGTCAGATCGTGCGCAACGCGCTAGCCTCCTATGCCATATTTCAGGATTGGGGCAATCACCCGGAGAATTATCAGACCGGCACGCCGGGCCAGCAGATCCTCGCTGCCCTCGCATTCGCGATGCCATCGCGGCTGACGCCGATCGAGTCGCAGCCCTCAATGCTCGACGCGCTGCTTGATATCCAACCTCAGCGCACGCCAGTCGCTCAACGCATGCGCTGGGACTGGCAGTATTCGCAGCCAAACGCGGACTACCAGATCATCGCGCTCGACACGCGCACTTTCCGCTCGTTTCCGGCCGTCAACCGGGAAGCGCCCGGTTTGATTGCATCGGATTCCGCCAAGACCGACGGACAACTCATCACGGACTCCGTGCCGCTGGGGCTTCAGCTCCTGGCCCGCAAACCAGCCGACGGGCGTGTCACGATCCTGCTGTCGCCAGCGCCGGTGCTCGGCCATCCGATCGTGGAGACCATGCAGCGCACGGCCGTGATGGGCGCGGCGAACTCGGTAGTCACGTACGAGACGCAACTTGCGGACACCCAAGCGGAGCTGGCCCGCCTCAATGCGTCACCGCCTTACATTTTCAGGCAGCTCCAGATCGACCGCCTGACGGAGACCATTGCCGGGCTTCCGGCAAAGATCGCAGCGGCCAAGGCCGCTGCGCCCAATGCCGCTGCCGAATACGACCTCGAGGCCTGGTCGGCCAATCGAGCTGCGTTCGAAGAACTGCTTCGCAGGCTGTCGGGCTTCGGTCGTGTCGTCATTCTGTCAGGCGACGTGCACTATGCGTTTTCGGTGCAAATGGCGTACTTCGCTACAGCACCGACCGCAACGCCCGCGCGCATCGTTCAACTCTGTTCGAGCGCGTTGCGCAACGAGGGCAATGACACTCGAAAGCTTGCGGATCTTGGCTTTGAAGCGATGCAGACAACGTTCGGGTGGCTCGGCTTCGACCGTAATCTCGCCGCCCTGACCGCCGATTTCAAGAGCGGGCTTGATACGCGCATTCTCAATGCAAGCGTCGATCCCGCGCTGGCCGCCGACGCCTCGAGACTGATTTTCCAGTTCGAGATGAACGAGCGCCTCAAGCAGCCTGCCGTCATTCCGAGCGCGCATTACATCGAAAAAACGGTATTTGCGAAGGTGCGCGACCTCGCGCGCGACCCTGCTGACCATCGCGATCTCACCAGCTGGCGCTATTCCATTACCTACCTGCGCGATACTCGTGATGTCGCCAGCCGCACGAAGGATTGGAACGCACTCGCTTCCGCGCTCGGCGTCAGCCCGGGCCTCGCTCATCGCAATCGCATGCTTGTGGGCAGCGGCCGATCGATTGTGGGCCAGAACAACATCGGCGTGGTGCGCTTTTCGGCTTCGGTAACGGGTGGCGCCATCGATCAGGTCACGCATCGCCTGCACTGGCAGGTGGTTGCGGGAGGAGCGGGGCAGGCGCAGCGCGTCACGATGTTCACCGACCATCTGGCAAAGCTTTCGGTTCCAAGCGATGACGAACGGCCCGAGGTGATGCCGTGAGCAGCGACGCCAACAACTTTCTCGAGCAAGTCGTCGCGCAGTTCGAGACGTTCGCTTCGCCGCTCGCCGATGCCTTGAGTCACAGCGGAGGCGTATACGATCTCCTCGCGATTCGCGGCTGGAACCTCACCGCGCTCAAGACGGCAGACCTGTCCGCATTCGCCGCGCTGGTCGACACCCTCCAGCAGAGCTTCATGGATCTGCAGGCGATCCAGTCATTCGATGATTTGAGCGGTGTCGCCAAGGCGATCGACGATCTGGGCCAAGCGCTGGAGCAGTTGCAGAGCATCCGGAACACACTGGTGGCGGCCGCGGGCATCCAGCTCACGACAGAGCAGGCCGAGGCACTCGCGGGGGACGTGCTGGAGTGTCTTGTTTTCGCATACCTGCGCAAACGTCTGCCACGAAGCTATGAAGTGCTGCTGACGTTGACGCTCGTCGAGATCGGGTACGCACAGACCCTGCTCGATGCCGCCGGCACTGTTTTGCGTTACCCGATCCGCCGCCCTGCGCTGCGCTTGGAAAATCTCGGAAAGCTCCTCACCGATCCGCTGGCGCATCTGAAGTCCGAGTACTTGCCGAGCAGCGGGCTCACTGACGATGCCGCCGCCATCGCGTTCGCCACACGACTGTTCGGCCGCCTCGAAGCCATCGTGCTGGCCCTCGGTGGCCATGCAATGGCCGGCCTTCGCGACCCGCTCGACAGCGAGCTCACGAATCCGGCGAACACGGCGTTTCCTCGAAGCTTCACATTCGCCTTCTCGCCGCCACCGGTGCAGCTTGGCGGTAGTGGAGCAGCGTTGGGCAGCCTGCTCGGCAGTACGCTGGTGGTCGTCCCCGCCAATGGGAGCGCTTCGGACAACACACCAGGGCCTGCGCTCGAAGTGGTTCCTTTCGGTCTCGCCAGCTTCGCAGTGAAGTTGGGAAGCTGGGCAGCGACGCTCACGACGGGTGGCACGTCGGGCCCCATGGTCATCACTGGGCAGGGCGTGCGCTTCAGCGAGCCGGGCGCGAGCCGTCTCGAACTTGGGCTTGATATTTCCAAAGGCCAGGAGGGTTCGCCAGCACTGCTCCTGGGCAGTTCATCGGGCACGCGCCTGCAGATCGACATGATCACGTTCGCCACCTCGCTCCAGCTCGCTTCGGGCGACCGGGACTTCGGCGTCCTGCTCGATTTGCACAAGGCGGCGCTGATCCTCTCCGCAGGCGAAGGAGATGGCTTCCTGCAAAAGGTGCTGCCCCCGGATGGCTTGCGCACGGACTTTGACCTGGCGATAGGCTGGTCTTCCCGAAATGGCCTTTATTTCAGGGGCAGCCTCGGTCTTGAGGCCACGCTGCCCATTCGCAAGAATCTTCTCGGTATCCTGAAAATAGAGTCGGTCTACCTCGCGCTGCAGGCAAAGCAGACTGGAATCAATGCCGTGGCCGCCCTCACGGTCACCCTCCAGATAGGGCCGCTCACCGCAGCGGTCGAGCAGATGGGGCTGGTGGCGAGCCTCAGTTTCCCCGAAGACGGCGGAAATCTCGGGCCACTCAATCTGGGATTCGGCTTCAAGCCACCGAAAGGCGTCGCGCTTTCCATCAACTCGGGCCCGGTCAAGGGCGGCGGCTACCTGTTCTTCGATCCCGACCAGGCGATGTATGCCGGTGCGGTGCAGCTGTCGATCAAGGCGCTGTCGCTGAGCGCGGTGGGCGTGGTCACCACGCGCCTGCCCGACGGCAGCGACGGTTTCAGCATGC
>JBAQRU010000347.1:0-7036 GCA_049296025.1 Lysobacteraceae bacterium
CGCTCCTACAAAAGCAATGACGGCATGATCCAAGCCCTATTTACCGCCAGGAAATCAGCATGAACCCGAGTCCTTTGACCAACCGCCGCGATCTCGACTTCATGCTCTACGAAGTGCTCGGCGTCGATCGCCTCTGCGCGTATCCGCGTTTCGCTGATCATAATCGCGACACTTTCGGCGCGGCGCTGGATCTGGCGCACCAGATCGCGCTGGAAAAATTCCTGCCGCACAACCGCAAATCCGACCTCAACGAACCGCAGATGGTCGACGGCAAGGTCGCGCTGATCCCCGAGATCGGCGAAGCGGTGCAGGCCTACAACGACGCCGGCTTCGCCGCCGCGCTCGTCGACTACGAAGCCGGCGGCATGCAACTGCCGTTCGTGATCGCGCAGGCCTGCGACTCGATGTTTTCGGCCGCGAATCCTGGCACGATTGCCTATCCCGCGCTGGCGCGCGGCGTTTCCAATCTGTTGGAAACGTACGGCACGCCGGAACAGAAGCGCTTGTACATGCAGCCGATCATCGAAGGCCGCTATTTCGGCACGATGTGTCTGTCCGAGCCGCATGCGGGCTCGTCGCTGGCCGACATCAAGACCAGCGCCGAACCGCAGGCCGACGGCAGCTACCGGCTCACGGGCGCGAAGATGTGGATCTCCGCAGGCGACCACGAACTCGGCGAGAACATCATCCATCTGGTGCTGGCGAAAATCGTCGGCGCACCGGCCGGCGTGCGCGGCATCAGCCTGTTCATCGTTCCCCGATGGAAGATTGATGCCGACGGCAGTCGCGGCGAGCGCAACGACGTGCGCCTCGCCGGCCTCAACCACAAGATGGGCCAGCGCGGCAGCGTCAACACCTCCCTGAAATTCGGCGAAGCCGGCGACTGTTACGCCGACCTGGTCGGCGAACCGCACCAGGGCCTCGTCGCCATGTTCCACATGATGAACGAGGAGCGTATTGGCGTCGGCATGGGCGCGGTGCTGCAGGGCCTCGCCGGTTATCTCTATTCGCTGCAATACGCGAAAGAACGCAAGCAGGGCCGGCATCCCGACCAGAAGGATCCGACCTCGCCGCCGGTGGCGATCATCGAACACGCCGACGTGCGTCGCATGCTGCTGCAGCAGAAGTGTTACGTCGAAGGCGCCGAATTGCTCTGCTACTACGCCTCGATGCTGGTCGACCACGCGCGCGATGCCGACGAAACCGTGCAGCGCGACAGCCATCTGCTGCTGGAACTGCTGACCCCGATCGTCAAAGCCTGGGGCTCGGATTATTCGCTCAAGGCCAACGAACTCGCGATGCAGGTGCTCGGTGGTTATGGCTTCACCCGCGAATATCCGGTCGAACAGAACTACCGCGACAACCGCATCAACCCGATCCACGAAGGCACCAACGGCATCCAGGCGCTGGATCTGCTCGGCCGCAAATCGATGATGCAGGATGGCGCCGCGCTGAAACTACTGATGGCGAAGATCGCCCACACCTGCATCGAAGCCGGCGCGGACGACACGCTGAAACCGCTCGCCGACCAGTTGGCCATCGCCGCGAAGCACGTCATCGACGCCACCCGCGCCGCAGGCAAACGCATGGCCGCAGGCGAGCCGCGCCTCGCGCTCGCCAATGCTTCGCACTACATGACCGCGCTCGGCCACCTCACCATCGGCTGGCTGTGGTTGCGGCAGGCGACGATCGCGCAGCAAGCGCTGCCCAATGCCAGCGGCGACGACCGCGATTTCTACGCCGGCAAAGTCCAGGCCTGCCGCTTCTTCTTCGCCACCGAAGTGCCGCTGATCGAACACGCCGCGCGTCTGGTGCGCGACGCCGAGCCGAGCGCATTCGACATGCAGGCCGAGTGGTTCTAAGCGCAACGGTTTGTGCGAGCGACGCAAGTCGCAACGGCAATCCCGTAGGGTGGTGGTGAGCGCAGCGAACCCCACCATCCCGCTGCGCCCGCCGCCACCCTGCGGATTGCGAATTACAGCTTGTGCCGTTTCTTCTTGCCGGATGGCCACAGTTTTTTCAAACCCACATCAACCAGTATCGACAGGGCGAGGAAAGCAAGGACAGTCATCTTGAGGTCGAGTGCAAAGCTCACCCACAGATCGGTCAGGAAAGGAAACACCTTGGACGTGGATATCGTTTCTTCGCTGCCATCCGGCTTGCGATAGCGACACGTCGATGTGTACGCATCGTTGGCATGCGTGGCATCTGCGCCCTGATACGTAAGCCCGAGCGTGTTGCCAAAATCGGCGCACATCGGAGCGACCGTGTAGCGCTCGGTGGCCCTTTGCAACGCCAAGGCACACAGCAAAGCCGGCAGGAACACGGCCAGCACGCGACGCAAGCCATTGGGGCCGGACCACAAGCCTGCGAACGGGTTGTTGTCGGCTGGTTGCGGTTGCTCGGTATCCATGGGCGTTCGTGTCCGTTTTTTTTCACGAAGCATCCTACCGCAGCGGCATCGTGCGGGTCCCGCACCGGCCGCACGCAACATCGCTGCCCGGTTCCAAACCGGTCGCAGGGCGCATAAGCCGAAGGCGCCATGGGCCGTATCGGGGGGAGGAAAGCGCATGGCGTTTCGCATATGCGTCCCTGCGGCGCTGTCATGAAAATGGAATACAACTGCTGTTGAATGGACGTCAGACCGCCATCGAATGTATTCGCAATGACGATGCCCAAACCACCCAACCGCACCGTCACCACCACCTTCCGCACCCAACCCGGGGTTCGCGATGCGCTGGAAGTCGCGGCGGGGATGGAAAACCGCAGCATGTCCAACCTGATCGAGCGTCTGGCGATCGAGTATTGTCGCGGGAAAGGCATTCCGATCCGGGGCTTGGACGATGACGACCCGGCCGTCCGCCGTGAGCCATCGCGAGTCGCATGATCTTTCTATTGCAGGGGAGCTGTTGATGAGGAAATTCCTGGGGCCGGCACTGGCATTGCTGCTGCTCGTCGGCGTGGTGTTCGGCATCGTGTTTTCCGCCCGCGACAAGCAGGCCAGTGCCAATGCGGGGCAGAACGCGGCGAACGCCACAGCAGGCGGCATTGCAGCGAGCGGCAAGACGACTATTCGCATCCTCACCGGTTCGGAGAAGCTGGATTTTCTGCGCGACCCTGATCTGGCGAAGGCGCTGGATGCCGAAGGCATCGTGCTCGACGTCCAGAAAGCAGGTTCGCGCGAGATCGCGACACACCCGGATCTTAAGAAATTCGACGCCGCCTATCCGGCGGGTGTGACCGCCGCGCAGAAGATCGCCACCGCCACCGGCTCGCGCCGGATGAGCAACAGTTTCTACACGCCGATGGCGGTTGCGAGCTGGAAGCAGTTGCTGCCGCCGCTGGAGGCCAACGGTATCGTCCGCAAGCAGGGCGGCGCCTACTACATCGTCGACATGCACAAGTTCGTCGAGATGATGGAGCAGGGCATGCGCTGGAAAGACCTGCAGCCCAACCCTGCGTATGCGGTCAGCAAGTCGGTGCTCATCGGCACCACCGATGTCCGCACCAGCAACTCGGCGGCGATGTATCTCGCCCTCGTCAGCTATATCGCCAACAGCGACAACGTCGTCGCCAACGATGCCGCCGCCGATCAGGTCGTGGATCGGTTGCTCGGACTGTTTTCGAAGCAGGGCTATCAGGAGTCCAGCTCGACCGGCCCGTTCGAGGATTATGTGACCATGAAGCTGGGCAAGAGCCCGCTGGTGATGGTCTACGAGCAGCAGTTCCTGCAGTACGCATTCCAGCATCCGAGCATCGATCCGGACATGCTGCTGTTGTATCCGCAGCCGACGGTGCTGACCAAGCACACCATCGTCGCCTTGACCGACAAGGGCGCGCGTTTCGCGGACGTGTTCGAGCGCAACCCGGAGGTGCGGAAGATCGCAAGCCGCTACGGATTCAGAGGCGTCGACAACACCGCGCTGTTCGCCGAGGCCAAGGCCCGGAAGATCGAGATGCCGCAGACGCTGGTCGATGTGATCGATCCGCCGACCTACGATCTGCTGGAGCGCATGATCGTGCGCATCGAATCCACGCTCGGGAAATAAGCCGGTGACCGACATGACATGCTTTTCGAAGATTCTGCAATGCGCGGCCGTCTCTGCGGCGTTCGCACTGCTCGCGGCCTGTTCGTCGGGCTCCGATCCGTCCGCAGGCAGTGACGACGGCGCGCTGCCGGCCAATGCGTTCACCATTCTGGCCGGCTCCGAGCTGAAGGATGTCGACACCCAGCTCGGCGACGAGATCCGCAAAGCCACCGGCATCGAGATCCGCTTCAGCTACGCCGGCACGCTCGATGCGATCGACCAGCTCAACGCCGGGGAGCGATTCGATGCGGTGTGGGTGAGCCACGGCAAATATCTCGCGATGAACCCGGACCTGAAGGCCAGGATCGCCGCACAGGAGAAGATCATGCTTTCGCCGGTGATCCTGGGCGTGAAGCAATCCAGAGCCGTCGCCCTGGGGTGGGACAAGAACGATCCCACCTGGAAGGACATCGCCGATGCCGCGAGCACCGGCACGTTCACCTTCGGCATGACCAACCCCACGTCGAGCAATACCGGATTCACGGCGGTCATCGGTATCGCTGCGGCGCTTGCGTCCAATCCCGATGCGCTGACCGAAGCGGATGTCGCCAATCCTGCGCTGAAGGCATTTTTCCAGGGACAGCGAATGACGGCGGGTTCATCGGGTTGGTTGGCCGATGCCTACGCGGGCGATCCGTCGAAAGTCGACGGCATCATCAACTACGAGTCGGTGATCCTCTCGTTGAATGCGAACGGCCAACTCAGCGAGCCGCTGGTGCCGGTGTATCCGAAGGAAGGCATCATCACCGCCGACTATCCGCTGATGCTGTTGAACGCCGGCAAGCGTGCGGAATACGATCGACTGGTCGCGTATCTGCGCTCGAACGCCTTTCAGAGCAAGTTATCTGCGGTCACATTGCGTCGTCCGGTGAATGCCGAATCGCAGGCTGCGGCCAGCATCCCGAAGCGGACCCTGATCGAGCTGCCGTTTCCAGGTCAACCGCAGGTCATCAATGGCCTGCTCGACGCGTTCCTGGCCGATGTGCGCGTGCCGTCGACATCGCGCTACGTGCTGGATCTTTCCGGTTCGATGGATGAGGACGGCCGCATCGATCAGCTGAAGGCGGCGATGAATACGCTGGCCGGAGGCGATGCGGGCTCGCTCAGCAGTCGCTATGCGCGCTTCCAGAACCGCGAGCGCGTCGGCGTGATCCCCTTCAATCGCCAGCCGATGCCGACGCTGATGTTCGACATGGGAACGACCGCCGCGGAAAACGCCGCGACGCTCGCAGCGATCAAGACAGCGGTCGACCGGATGCAGCCCGATGGCGGCACTGCGATCTACGACAGCGTGCAGCGCGCGATGACCGAGTTGGCGGCGGAAAAAAGCGCGGAGACGACGCCGAGGTATTACACGATAGTGCTGATGACGGACGGTGAAAATACGGATGGGATGCGCTTGCGCGAACTGCTGCGCTGGCGCGAATCGCAGAACGATGCGGTGAAATCGATCCGCGTATTCCCGATCGTGTTCGGCAATGCCGACGCCGATGAAATGAAGTCGCTCGCGGAAGCCACCGGCGGCAAAGCCTTCGATGCCAAGGCAGGATCGCTTTCGAAGGTCTTCAAGGATATCCGCGGTTACCAATGATCGACATGAACGTCGACAAGCGTAAACCGGCGACGCCGCCATGGCGGATTGCAGCGATGCCGTACGGGTGGCGTCGTCGTGCGCTTCAGTCATGGATGTTGTCGCAGTGGCGCCGATGAGCCGTCTGTCCGACTTTCTCTACAGCCCGCGCAATATCGCCGGTTGCTGTCTCGCCTTCGCCGGACTGGTGCTGCTGTTCACGGGTGTGATCGACACGGGTTGGCCGTTGATCGTTGCTGGCCTGTATGCCGTCGGCGTGCTCGCATGGCCACGCAAACAGGTCGTCGAAGTTGAGGCGCCCAGCGTGGAGGTTTCGGTCGAGACCCTAGCGCAACAGTTGGAGCGTCTGATCAACGAAGCGTCCAAGCGCCTGCCGGAACCGGCGCTGGCGTCTCTGCACAGCATTCAGGCCACGCTTTCGGATCTGCTGCCGCGATTGCGCGAGCTGGAAGTCTCGGGAGCGCTGTCGGTCGAATCCGCGTTCACGGTGGAGGAAACCCTGCGCCGTTATCTGCCTGAAATGCTGACCAGCTATCTCAAACTGCCCACGGCCTTCGCCAGAACGCAGCTGCTCAAGGACAAGCGCACCGCCGCGCAGGTCCTCGTCGACCAGTTGCAGATGCTCGACGAATCGCTGAAACAGATCGCGCACGAGTCCTTCGCCGGCGATGTCGAAGCGCTGGTCAACAGCGGCCGATTCCTCGAACGGAAACTCCGCGCCAAAGCCGCGTTCGAGATGCAGTGATCGCGTAGCATCGCAACGCGCAGAAGCCGCAAGCGTCATCCGCCGTATTCAGCGACATGCGCACAAGGCTTGGCTGACGCACCACGCGATTCCTGCGGGCTGATCATTTCAATCGTTCAAGACGCCCCTTGCGGCGCACGAGATTCTTGTAGTCCCACTGAATGTCGCGCGCCTTCGCCAGCCAGCGCGCGAGCGCGGCGATATCGATCTGGTCGGCGGCGGTGAACCGCGCTTCGGCGGCCTGGAAGCTGCCTTCCTTCGTCAGCCCGTCTTCCTCGAAGGACTGCCCGCTCCAGAACAGCAGACGCACGCAGTGCTTCAGCTTGCTGTAACCGACCACCGGATTGCCGTCCAGAAACCACATCGGATGCCCGTGCCAGATCGTGTTGTCCGCCTCCGGCAGATGTCGCCGGATGTCCTGCGCCAGCAGATCGCAGACTTCGCGATCGCCCGGTTCAAGTGCTGCGTTGTAGGAAGCGGTATCCGTATGCATGGCAGCCTTCGCGTCGAATCGTCATGGGCGGCACATTACACCTTGGAAAGCAGCGTAGGGCGAGTCTTGCACCCGCCAGATGCATGGCTGCGACTTCCTTTCGCGTCGCGTCGTACATC
>JBAQRU010000348.1:0-2706 GCA_049296025.1 Lysobacteraceae bacterium
GCGCGGTTGGGCGTGGACGCGACCACCGGCGTCACCGATGTAGTCGAAGCGATGCACGCCGCGATCGCCCCGCCCTCACCTGGGCGTACGCCACGCGGCACCGAACCGCACCAGCGGCATCGCCGGCTTGGTCTATCGCAGCATTCGCGGCGTGACCGGATTGACCGGCGCCGGATTGGACGCGGTGCTCGGTCGACCAGACGCCGCCTACCAGCGCAGCTCAACGCAGCGCGAAGCGATCGTCGCGGCGCTGAACGGGGTGCTGGGCGATCACCTCGCGGTCACCGCCAATCCGCTCGCGATCCCGATGCGGCTGCATCATGCGGGGCAACCGCTGACGCTGCGCACGGATCTGTTGTCCGAAGCCATTCCCGATGCCGGTTCCAAACTGCTCGTCCTCGCGCACGGCCTGTGCATGAACGATCTGCAGTGGACGCGCAATGGTCACGATCACGGCGCGATGCTCGCCGAAGCGCTGGGTTACACGCCGCTGTATCTGCACTACAACACCGGACGATCCATCGCACGCAATGGCCACGCCTTCGCGGAACTGCTGGAAACCCTGCACGCGCAGTGGCCGACGCCCGTGGACGAGATCACGATCATCGGGCACAGCATGGGCGGTCTGCTCGCGCGCAGCGCCTGCCATCACGCCGCCGCGCACGACCATGGCTGGCTCGGATCGCTGCGCAATCTCGTGTGCATGGGTTCGCCGCACCAGGGCGCTCCGCTGGAACGCGGCGGACGCTGGATCGATCTCGTCCTCGGTGCGACACCTTTCGCGGCGCCGCTCGCGCGCGTCGGCAAACTCAGAAGCGCGGGCATCACCGATCTGCGCCATGGCAATGCGCTGTCGATGCATGGCCGTCATCGCACGGTATCGCTGCCCAAGGGCGTGCGCTGCTATGCGATCGCGGCGACCACCGGCAGTCGCCGCGGCGATCTCAAGGATCGCTGGATCGGCGACGGTCTGGTGCCGGTCGCCAGCGCACTGGGCCATCATCCCGACCCGGATCGCGGCATCGGATTCGCGAAAAGCCGGCAGTGGATCGGCTACGGCATGCATCACCTGGATCTGCTCGATCACCCCGATGTCGCGGCTCGCCTGCTGCGCTGGTTGACGCCGAAACCACCGCGACGGGACTGATTGCTGCCTTTTACCGCGAGGGTCTGAGATCATGGCGGGATGACTGAACCCACCGATTTCGCCGCGCTGTCGCTGTCTCCCACCCTGCTGCAGGGCATCGATGCCCTCGGCTATACGGCGATGACGCCGGTCCAGGCGCAGGCACTGCCTGCGATTCTCGAAGGCCGCGACGTGATCGCGCAGGCCCCCACCGGCAGCGGCAAGACCGCCGCATTCGGGCTTGGGCTGCTGCATCGACTCGATCCGGGCATGACCCGCACCCAGGCGCTGGTGCTGTGCCCGACGCGCGAACTCGCCGATCAGGTCGGCAAGCAACTGCGCAAACTCGCGACCGGCATTCCCAATCTGAAGATCTCGATCCTCTGCGGCGGCATTCCGCTGGGACCGCAACTGGCGTCGCTCACCCATGAGCCGCACGTCGTGGTCGGCACGCCCGGCCGCATCCAGGAACTGATGCAGAAGAAAGCACTGCAGTTAGGTGGGCTACGCACGCTGGTGCTGGACGAAGCCGACCGCATGCTCGACATGGGGTTCGAAGACGCGATCCGCGACATCGTCAAGCGCACGCCGAAAGAACGGCAAAGCCTGCTGTTCTCGGCGACGTTTCCCGACGCCATCCGCACGCTGGGCAACGCCATGCTGCGCAATGCAGTGGAGGTCAGCATCGACGGCGGCGCGGAACCGGCCACGATCGAACAACTGTTCTTCGAAGTGGAGCAGGATCGCAAAGCGCCGCTGCTCGCGGCCCTGCTGTTGAATTATCGGCCGGTGTCGTGCGTGGTGTTCTGCAATATGCGCAAGGACACCGAGGAGGTGGTCGGCTCGCTGTCGCACTACGGATTCACGGCGCTGGCGCTGCATGGCGACATGGAACAGCGCGACCGCGACGAAGTGCTGGTGCGCTTCGCCAACCGCAGCTGCAGCGTGCTGGTGGCCAGCGATGTCGCCGCGCGCGGACTCGACGTGGAAGATCTCGGCGCGGTCGTGAACTACGACCTGCCCACCGACGCAGACACGTATCTGCATCGCATCGGCCGCACCGGGCGCGCAGGACGCGACGGACTCGCACTCAGCCTGTGCATGCCGCACGAACTGCCGCGCAAGACCGCGATCAGCGAACGGTTGGGCAAACCGCTGCGCTGGGAACGCATGCAGCCGCTGACCGGACGGCCGCAGAATGTGCCACCCGCCGCGATGGTCACGCTGCGCATCGACGCCGGTCGCACCGACAAACTGCGGCCCGGCGATATCGTCGGCGCACTCACCGGCGACGCCGGGCTCAACGCCGATGCCATTGGCAAGATCGATGTCTACGCCACGCGTTCGTACGTCGCGATCGCGCGCGCGCAGGCCGAAACCGCGCTGTCGCGTCTGCGCAGCGGCAAGATCAAAGGCCGCAAGTTCCGCATCAATCGCCTGTAATCCATCAGCAAAAAAGTGGGCTGGGCTGAAAAGTCCAGCACAACGTCGAGTGATTATCGGTTGCTGGGCTTGTCAACCCAGCCTACTCGACGTAATGCGATCCTGTGCACAGGCGCATGAAAAAAAAGTAGGCTGGG
>JBAQRU010000349.1:0-5527 GCA_049296025.1 Lysobacteraceae bacterium
TCCCTGTCTCATCGAAAAACGATGCACATCCTGTGCATCGCCCTCCGGGTCTCCAATCAGGGGATAGTGTGCCGCGTCTGCAAGATCATCAGGACGTTACCCTCTGTCGGCATCCAAGCAATGGTTCCGTTGTTTGCATGACCTTTCATGCATTGCAATCTTCATGCCTTTCGTGAGGCTGTCCGATCGTTGTCAAAACTCCAGCAATCAATATCGTCCTATCCATGCCCAGACCATGGTTGGGTCGGACCTGGTTGTAGACCCGGAGGGCGATGCACAGGATGTGCATCGTTTTTCGATGAGACAGGGATGTCTCATCGAAAAATCCCGGCCATCTCGCAGATCGCTGTTTCGAATTGGACTTGAAATGTTTTCTTTGGTTACTTTCTTTGCGCCAAAGAAAGTAACTCGCGCACCAGCGCGAAAAAGGAGCCAGGCTTTACCCGCACGCAATGAGTCATCAACACAGATATCCGAAGCGCAGAAGATCGCGCTAGCACATCAGGCGCTCATGCCAAACGCGCCACTCCAACGCTTGACTGATCCACGCACACCAAGCACCGATAAAACTGAACCCACAGACAGCCATCACAGACCACATCACGCATACTGTCCCGATGCCGCACCACACCTCCCTCATCGCGATCCTCTGCATCGGATTCGTACTGGCTTTCGTGTTCGGATTGCTGGCACAACGACTGCGCCTCTCCCCGATCGTCGGCTACCTCATCGCCGGCGTGCTGGTCGGCCCGCACACCCCCGGCTTCGTCGGCGACCAGACGCTCGCGCCGCAACTGGCCGAAATCGGCGTGATCCTGCTGATGTTCGGCGTAGGCCTGCACTTCTCGCTGCGCGATCTGATCGCTGTACGCAATCTCGCCTTGCCCGGCGCGATCGTGCAGATGAGCGTCGCCACCGCCATGGGCTGGTTCCTCGGCTGGCGGCTCGGTTGGCCGCATTCGCAGAGCATCCTGTTCGGTCTATCGCTGTCGGTCGCCAGCACCGTCGTGCTGCTGCGCGCGCTGGAGAGCGGCCGCATGCTCGACAGCGAACGCGGACGCATCGCGGTGGGCTGGTTGATCGTCGAAGATCTGGCGATGGTGCTCGCGCTGGTGCTGGTGCCGGCCATGGCCGGAAACGATGACGGCGAAGGACTCGGCAAAGTCCTGCTGACGACTTCACTCAAGGTCGGTGGATTCATCGCGCTGATGTTGATCGTCGGTCGCCGCGTGTTGCCCTGGGTACTGGAACGCGTGGCCGATACCGGCTCGCGAGAACTGTTCACGCTGTGCGTGCTGGCCTGCGCGATGGGCGTGGCGTTCGGCGCGGCGGAGCTGTTCGGCGTTTCGTTCGCGCTCGGCGCGTTCTTCGCCGGCATGCTGCTCAACGAATCGCCGTTCGGACACAAGGCGGCCGAGGATTCGCTGCCGCTGCGCGATGCGTTCGCGGTACTGTTCTTCGTGTCGGTCGGCATGCTGTTCGACCCCGGCATCCTGATCGAACACCCGCTCGAAGTGCTGGAAACGCTGGCGATCATCATGATCGGCAAATCCGTGGCCGCGTGGACCGTGGTGCGGATGCTCGGCAAATCCAATGAGATCGCGCTGACCATCGCCGCCAGCCTCGCCCAGATCGGCGAGTTCTCGTTCATCCTGATCGGCCTCGGCGTCTCTCTGGGATTGATGTCGCCCGAGACACGCGACCTCGTGCTGGCCGGCGCGATCCTGTCGATCATGCTCAACCCGCTGCTGTTCGCCGTGTTGGCGCGCCGCCGCGCGCGCGCCGAAGAGAACACCGCTGCCGCCGCCCCGGCGGCCCTACCGATGCGTCATGTGCTGCTGGTCGGCTATGGCCGTGTTGGCATCAAACTCGCCGAGCTGCTGACGCGCTCGGGAATACCATTCCTGGTGATCGATACGGATGCCGATCGCGTCGAGACCGCGCGCACTACCGGGTACCGTGCGATCCGCGGCAATGCCGCCGACGACGATGTACTCGCCGAAGCGATGCCGGAACGCGCGGCGCTAGCGGTGCTGACCATTCCCGATCCGCTGGAGGCGGGCAAAGTCGCGAAACGGTTGAAGCAATGCGAAACACCGGTCCCGGTGCTGGCGCGCGCGCACAGCGACGCCGCAGTGAAGCATCTGTTGGAGCGCGGCGCGGACGCCGCGCTCCTCGCCGAGCATGCCCTGGCGCATTCGCTTGTCGAAATGGTGATGTCGGCACCGCCTTACCGAAGGAAAGCCGCGCCGCTTTCCTGACCGTCACCGCGCGATGACGTGTCTGCGCTCAACCGCCCGGCTTCAATTGCCCGATCGCCTCCAGCGAGGCTACCCATCGCAGCGTCGGCGGTCGAGGTGAGCGTCGAATTGCGCTGAGCGCTGTTGCCAGCGTAGACGAAGGCATCATCCAGCACCTCTGCGACATATGCCGGTCCAGCGCATCGTAGCGATACCGGGTGAGCTTGCCGTTGGCGTCGGTCTCCTCCGTCTAACAACGAAGCCCCGCAATGCGGGGCTCGTTGTGTGCAATCGGCTGACGGCAAGTCTTGCGTCGCTCGCATCCGCGCGCCAGGGCGCGCCCTACTCGGAAAATTCAATCGGTTTAGGGCGTGCTCCAGCACGACGGTTTGTGCGGGTTACAGGCCTTTCGCCTCATGGCCCCAGCATCCCAGTTTTTTTTCAAATACGCTATGGATATGCGAAATAAATTCTTGGATCTTCTCAATCTTCATTTTAGAAGTCATTACAAAGATCCTTCAATATCATTGATGGTTTGAATCAGGTAGCTTCTGGGGCCGAGATTGAGATCGTTTAGTCGAGCGACCCAATTCGCCGGGCACGATGAAACCATCGTGTTTATTTTTTAAATTCAATTTCGTAGTTCGTATCCTTGGTGTGCATTGTATAAACAACCTGGATTTCGCGTTCTACGCGATCATCTGAAACCAATATCACGAATCTTAATCGACGAAACCCACTCCCAAAAGACATGCTTTTTTTACAGAGCCTACAAAGTTCAATTTGCTTAATTTCTTCATCGGGAAATTTTCTTTTATATTCAGCAGAAGCAATGTTGAACGGTCCGAAAAGAAGTACATAAAAATGTCCGAAAACGCCAATAACCAACATTGCTATAACTAGAATTAAAATCTTTTTCCAAAATCCAAGTGATTTCATTTTTTCACCCATATGGAATTAAAGAATTATTACCTCAACCCCGTAACTGTACGAAGAAGATAGTGTCTGTTTCTCAGTTTGGCCAAAAGATATGGCCGGGAAAGTAAAGTCTCCATATGGCCTGAAAAATGGAAGGTCGCGTAGAGTGGGCTTTATGCCCACCACTGCAACACATCCGTCGCCGAGAACAATCATCGAATCTAAACCATACGGGAGCAAACTGATTACTGGCATTGTTCAAACGCCATGCGGTGGGCATAAAGCCCACCCTACGGTCCTACGGTCCTCGATGAGTTCTCTGATGGATTCCCGCATGGGTTTAACCCTTAGCTTTTTTTTCGGAAGCTTCATTGTGAAGCAATTTGGACTCTTTCCAAGTGCAATACTCGCGCCTCAATTCTTGCAAATACGAAAATTCATAATCGTCGTTTGACAATATTTTTGTCAGTTTATTTTCAGCGCCAACAAGTAATTTTTTTTCGATGAGAAAACTATTCCATGTCAAGCCATTACGATCTTGATCTATTGCATCATCGCGCAAAATATCGCTAATGCAATCTGCAACCCAAAGCATTGATGGTAGCTCGGCCGGCTTGCCCAGCATCCCAGGTTTTTTTTCAAAGACGCTATAGATATGCGAAAGAAATTCTTGGACCTTCTCAATCTTCATTTTAGAAGTCATTACAAATATCCTTCAATATCATTGATGGTTTGAATCAGGTAGCTTCCGGGGCCGAGATTGAGAGCGTTTAGTCGAGCGACATATTCAGAATACAACATCCCACTTGGTCCGGTCGTCGCGTCGAAAACTCGCTCACCTAGCCTTACCGAAAAATGTTGAGGTGCTGTGTACCTCTCCGAAATGTAAACGAACCTAAATCCCGGGGCGTTTGCAATACGTAAATATTGAGGGGATAAACCGTTGTAGCGGAAAATATCGTAGATATTTTTTGCAGCGATCTCGCATCTATTCAAAGCGAGCGGGGCTCTGCTCAAGTATCCTTGAACTACATTGTATAGCTGCTGATACTTAGTGGCCAAAGCTGCGGCGGCAGGCGTAGCGCCGGCTCTTGCAATTGTGATTGCCTCTAAAAGGTCGCCTTTTATGAGAGCCGCATTTACTTTTGCTGTCAAAGAGTCTTCAAGCCCGAGTGGATCGCTCCGCAGCAACGGATTGCTGCCGACATACCCATATGTGCTGATGCCACCATCCAACCCAATCGGATCACTCTGCACATACCGCCCAACGGACGCATCGTAATCGCGGAAGTAGTTGTAGCTCATCCCGGTCGCACTATCCCAACGTTGCCCCGGCATCCGCATATCGAACACAAACGCGATACCATCCGCATCCGGGTCTTCGTTCGGGGCGCTGTCGCCGAACGCTTCATTTACAAGGCTCCAGTTCCACACCGCCACATTGCGATCCGGATCGATCACCACTCTGGGCGTGCCCAGCGAGGCCGCTTCGATGTAGTACAACTTCTGGTTCGCGCCCGTGTCCACAAGCAGGCCCACCGGCAGATTATCCAACCAGATCACCTGCTGGATCGCGTTGCCGTACGCATCGTAGTCGGCGATCCAGTGGCCCGCTTCGTCGTAGACGGTGACGACCGTCTTGCTGCTGCCGGTCTTGTGGACCTGTTCGCCCTTGCCGTTGTACAGGTAGTTCATCGCCACCACGCCATCGTGCTTCACCTGGCGCATGCGGTTGGCGTCGTCGTACACGAATTCGCGCACCGCCGCCGTGGCGCTGGCGGCACGTGCGGTGCTGCTTGCGAGCAGCGCGCTGCGGGCCGTCGTTCCCGTGCCCGGAGGGCCGCCCGGATCGACAGGCGGTAACGTGTCGGTATTGCCGCCACGATCGATCCGCGTCGTGTTGCCTGCACTATCGTATAGACGGCTCTGTTGCCCGATCTGCGTCAGTCGATGGCGGGCCGGCCCGTAGGTGTACGCGGTGGTCACGCCTTCGTCCGTCCTGCTGGTGCGGTTGCCGGTCTTGTCGTAGGCGTAGGCCTGCAGCACCGCGCTGTTCACGCCATCCCGCACTTGAGTCAATCGATTCAGGCCATCGTAGCCGTAGGTCCGACGCGCGGGGTCGAGTTGATCCGCCTTGCGCAGCGATTCGAGATTGCCCGCCGCATCGAAGCTGTAGCCTTCGCTGATGCCGCCCGTTGTGGTGTCTTCGACAAACCCCGACTGGTAATTCTGGTTGAGTGAGCGACGCAGGATGCGGCCGTTGCCGTAGGTCCACTTGCTGACCGGGCCGAACGGGTAGTAGGTCGCGCCGCTCAGCAGGGTCTTGGTCTGTCCTGTCGCCAGCGTGACCTTCAATTCTGTTGGCCGCG
>JBAQRU010000350.1:0-22876 GCA_049296025.1 Lysobacteraceae bacterium
CGTGCATCTGGTGTGGGGCATGGGCACCCACGAAGCCGATGGAACGTTGTTCTATCGCGGCACTCCGGGCCCGTCGCGCGGCGCACCGATCGCACTCGACGGCACGCTCGACACCGCCAAAGGCAAGCAGGCGATCCGGGTCGACATCGTCACCGAAGCCTGCACCGACGATGCCGATGTCGCCCACCCGCAGCGGGTGACGGTCACGGTGCAGGGCGAGCCCCTGATGCGCGGCTGCGGCGATCTCGCGGTGTATTGATCCGCCGCTGGTATCGGGCAGTCGCTCGCGTCACACTTTCGTCACGGGCGTGGGGACGTCCGATCCATCCACGCCGCTACCATGCCCGGGGTCATCATGTTGAAGAAATTGGTCTGGGCCGCGTTCGCGGCCGTCGTCCTGTCGTTCGCGCATATCGCCTTCGCGGAGCCACCGGCGGACAATGCCGCGCAGCTCAAGGCGTTCATCGATTCGTTGAAATTCCGCAGTGGCGATGTCGCCGTCTCAGAAGCCGAAGCGCGATTCCGTCTGGGCTCGCAGTTCCGCTATCTCGAAAAAGCCGACGCGCGCCGCGTGCTCGAGGAATTCTGGGGCAATCCTCCGGACGACAGCATTCTCGGCCTGATCGTGCCCGCCTCCGCGCCGCTCGACAGCGAGAAATCGTGGGCGGTGGTCGTCACGTATTCCGATGAAGGCTACGTCACCGACGAGGACGCGGCGAAAACCGATTACAACGCGATGCTCGTCGAGCTGAAGAAGGCGACGCAGGAAGAAAACGCGGCGCGCAAGGAAGCCGGTTATGGCTCCGCGGAGCTGGTTGGCTGGGCGGTTCCGCCGCGTTACGACGCGGCCAGCAAGAAGCTGTACTGGGCGAAGGAAATCGCGTTCCAGGACGGCGAACAGCACACCCTCAACTACGATGTCCGCGTGCTCGGGCGTCGTGGATTCCTCAGCTTGAACGCGGTTGCCGGCATGTCCGAGCTCAGTGCGGTCCAGACCGGCATGCAACAGCTGCTGCCGATGGCCGAGTTCGATTCCGGCGCGCGCTATGCCGACTACGATGCCGGCAACGACAAACTGGCCGGCTATGGTGTCGCGGCATTGATCGGCGGCGGCATCGCGGCCAAGACCGGTCTGCTCGCCAAGCTCGGGGTGTTGCTGATCGCCGGCAAGAAATTCATCGTGTTCCTGGTCGTCGGCCTGATCGCGCTGGTGCGCAAATTGTTCAGCGGCAAGAAGGATCGCGAGAACACCGTGCGCTGATGCGCATTCACGGCAACCGGAAAAACGCCATCGCCGTCGCGCTCGTCGCGGCGGCGACGGCCTCCACCGTCTCGCCGCGATCGCGCGCCAGTTCTTCGACGATGTGCGCGAGATACATCGGCTCATTGCGCCGATGCGAGGGCTGCGGTTTCACCGTGCGCGGCAGCAGATAGGGCGCATCGGTTTCGATCATCAGCCGGTTTGCGGGAATATGCTTCACCAGCTCGCGCAGATGGGTGCCACGACGCTCGTCGCAAAGCCAGCCGGTGATGCCGATATGCCAGTCCTGGTCGAGGTAATCGAACAGTTCCCTGCGGGTGCCGGTGAAACAGTGCACCACCGCCGGGCCGAGCCGACCGTCGAAATTCTTCATCATCGCCATGAAGTCGTCGTGGGCGTCGCGCTGATGCAGAAACAATGGCTTGCGCGCTTCCGGCGCACCGAGTTCAGAAGCCAACTGCAGTTGCCGCTCGAACGCCCTGCGCTGCGCCGGGCGCGGCGAGAAATCGCGGTTGTAGTCCAGCCCGCATTCGCCCACCGCCACGACTTCCGCGTGCGTGTGCAATTCGCGCATCTCGGCGTCGCATTCGTCGGTGTATTCCACGGCGTGATGCGGATGCACGCCGGCGGTGGCGAACAGTTCGCCCGGAAACGTCCGCGCCAGCACCAAGGCCTTCGGCGAATGCTCGCGACTGGCGCCGGTGACGATCATCTTCGTCACCCCTGCGGCGCGCGCGCGCTGCAGCACGGCCTCGCGGTCGTGGTCGAAACTGTCGTGGGTGAGATTGGCGCCGATGTCGATCAGGGGCATGCGGAAAGTCATGAAAGATCAAACCGCTATTGTACGGAAGCGCAACGCGTGTTCATCGAGTCGCCGCTCACACCCGGAAACAATTGCTTACACATCCGGCCATTGCGGTCGTCAACGCGCCATCCGCCGTCCGCGTTCACGTGTCGTGTCCCTCAACCAAGGAAGATGTGCCGTGTTACGAACCCTGTTCTCCGCTTTCGCCATCACCGCCCTGTTCGGCGCCGCCAGCACTGCGCGTGCCGTCCCGATCTACAATTTCGCGCCGGTCTCCGCCGAAATGCAGAATTTCGTGCAGGCCTATCAACTCGACGGCGCGTCGCTGCGCGTCAATAAAAACGGCAGCGTGGTCTACCGCCGCGCATTCGGAGGCTACACCCTGAGCACCCGCGTCCGCATCGCCTCGGCCAGCAAGTGGCTGTCGGCGTTGACGGTCGCGCGGGTGGTCGAGAAAGGCCAGCTGCGCTGGACCGACACCGTCGGCCAGTATTTCCCGACGGTCGAAGCCTCGAAGCGCTCGATCACGCTGGCGCAGTTGTTCTCGCATACCAGCGCCCTGCCCGGCGGCGACGATTTCTGCATGTCCAATCCGATGTACACGCTTTCGAGCTGCGCCAACCGCATCCTGCAGCAGCCGTTGATCGGCGAACCCGGCGAGGTGTTTTCCTACGGCGGCAATTCGATGCAGGTCGCCGGACGCATGGCCGAGCTGGCCACCGGCAAGGCCTGGGACGATATTTTCATCGCCGAGATGGTGACGCCGCTGGGCATGAACGCCACCGACTTCGCCACGTCTTCCACCGAACCGGGTTACGTGCGTACCGACAACCCGCGCATCGCGGGCGGTGTCCGCAGCACGCTGGAGGATTACGGCAAAGTGGTCGATATGGTGCTGGCCAACGGGTGCCTGGACAACAGTACGACGCAGTTGTGCTTGCCCGGCCGTCGGTTTCTCAGCCGCACCACGATCGAACTGATGGCGACCGATCGCACCGTCGGCACGGTCGATATTTCACGCCCGCCGACCTCGACCGGTTTCGGTTACGGCCTTGGCCAGTGGATCGATCCTTCGTCGCCGCTGATCGTCTCCAGTCCCGGCGCGTTCGGTTTCACGCCGTGGGTGGATCGCGTGAACCAGGTCGCGGGCGTCTTCCTCGTCGATGATTTGAACACACGCGTGGTCGACGACATCAACGACATCCGCGCGATGGTCAACGCGGTCACAGCCGGCAATCAGGGCGCGCGGCTGAAGCCGGTGTTGCCGGCGGACGGCACCGCGTCCCCGGCAACGAAAGCGCCTGCGGCACGCGCGACGTATCGCATGCGGGAAGCGCCGCGACACTGAGGCTTCCTGCGGCTGTTTCGTAAGCCGAAACAGCCTGGAGTTCGACGACGCGCCCGGAGCGATCCGGGCGCGTCAGTGCGATGAAATCCAACGGAACGCGCAGGCGTGCGGGCTACAGGCATGTGCGTTAAGGCGGTCGATGATGCGCGTGGTGTCGGGTGTCGGGTGTCGGCGTGGCTTGGCCCTTGAGGTCGCGTAGATTGTCCAGCCAAGGCGGTGCGTCGTGCCATTCGGCAGTCGACTTCGGAATGGCCATCGCCTGTCCCACTTCGCGCAGCAGCGTGACAGGCATCGGTGCGTGGCCCGTCCACACCAATGCGCAGGACTGAGCAAACGACGGCACCGCGGTTCCACTTTTTCGCCGTGTTCTGAGAATATGGCAGGGTCGTTTCCATATCCGCCCGCTCGTCCGCGCCTGCGTGCGGGCACCCAGGAGAGCCCCGCATGTTCGGTGTCCGCTACGTCAAATCCTCGCCCAGCCATTACCTGATGCAATTCCAGAACGGCAAGGTCGTGCGCGAGGGCACGGGTCTGGCGTTCTTCTATTTCGCGCCGAGGTCCACGCTGGTGAGCGTGCCGTTGAACGCGGTCGATGTGCCTTTCATGTTCGAGGAGACCACCCGCGATTTTCAGGCGGTGACGCTGCAGGGGCAGGTGGGTTATCGCATCGTGCAGCCGAAGACCCTGGCCGAGCAGCAGAACTTCGTGCTGCTGCCGAACGGCGCTTATGCATCGGAAGATCCGGAGCGCTTGCCGATCCGGGTGTTGAACGCGGTGAAGGCGCAGTTCCGCGCGCTGCTGCAGGAAGCCGATCTGCGCGAGGTGCTGCACGGCACCGAGCAGTTGTCGAAGACCGCGCGGCAGGGCCTGGCAGCGGCGCCGAGCATGATCGCGCTGGGCATCGAAATCGTCGATCTGGCTTTGCTCGCAGCCAAGCCCACGCCGGAAACCTCGCGTGCGCTGGAAGCGCCGATGCGCGAGGAAATCCTCAAACAGGCGGACGATGCGACTTACGCGCGACGCAACGCGGCGATCGCGCAGGAACAGATGATCAAGGAAAGCGAGCTGCGCAGCGAGCTGGCGATCGAGCAGAAGAAACGCCAGGTGCGCGAAACCGAGGTCGAGTCCGAGCGCGTGATCCTGGAGAAGCGGCAGGAAATCCAGACCCAGGAACTGGCCGGCAACGTGCGACTGGAAGAACAGAACGCCGAACTGGTGCGGCTGCAGTCGGACAACCGCAAGCGTGAAGCCGAAGTGCGCGCGTATGCGGTGCAGACGCTGGTGGAAGCGATGAAGAGTCTCGATCCGCGCGCGCAGCAGGCGCTGCTGCTGGGGCAGGCCAGCCCGGAAACGCTGATGGCGCTCGGCTTCCAGAACATCGCCGACAACGCCGCGAAGATCGGCGAGTTCAATTTCTCGCCCGACCTGCTGCGACAGCTCGCCGGCAAATCGAAATGACCGCAGGCAACGATCAGGACCGGAAGATCGTCCTGATCACGCGACGCACGCGCCTGCAGGAGTTGGTGGCCCGCTACAACACCGTCGAGCAGGCGCGCTTCCAGGCCGAACATCTGGGCATGGATTTCGAGGATTTCCTGCTCGAAGACCGCGTCTATCGCGCGGCGATCGCGAGCGTCGAGCAGTCGCTGCGCAAGCATGGGCGCGTGCAGCCGCTGGATCGCGGCTTCCTGCCGAATTTCCTGTTTCCGCCGGACTGTACCGTCGCGGTGCTTGGGCAGGATGGTCTGGTCGCGAACACGCTGAAATATCTCGGCGAGCAATCGGTGATCGCGATCAACCCCGACCCGCAGCGCTTCGACGGCGTGCTGCTGCCGTTCAAACCGGAAGAACTGCCGACGCTTCTGCCGGAGATCTGGCGCGGCCGTCGCGCGATCCGCGAAATCACGATGGCGCGCGCGCGGCTGACCGATGGCCAGGAGCTGTTGGCGGTCAACGATTTCTTCATCGGCGCGCGCAGCCATGTTTCCGCGCGCTACGAACTGCAGCTCGGCGAACGCGCGGAGCGGCAATCGTCGAGCGGCGTGATCGTGTCCACAGGCCTCGGTTCGACGGGCTGGCTGCGCAGCGTGCTGACCGGCGCCACCGCGGTGTCCGGCGGCAAACCGTCGAAGCGCGCGCAGTCGCTGCGCAAGGACGGTTTCGCATGGGACGCGCGGCAACTCGTGTTCAGCGTGCGCGAACCGTTTCCGAGCCGCTGGAGCCAGGCCGAACTGGTGTTCGGCGACATCGATGCATCCACGCCGCTGCGCATCCGCTCGCTGATGCCCGATGGCGGCGTGATCTTCAGCGACGGCATCGAAGCCGATGGCCTGGAGTTCCGCTCCGGCATGGAAGCGGTGATCGATCTGGCCGACAAGCGTGGGAGGTTGTTGCAGTAGCCAACGGTGAGAATCCCGCAGGCGGGTCAATGGCGAGAGATGCCATCGTTGAATGGGATCAGACCCGAATGGCACTTACTTAAGCGCCGTCATCCCCGCGTAGGCGGGGATCCAGCGCCTTTGCTTGGCCAAGAAAGCCTGAAGTCACTGGATTCCCGCCTACGCGGGAATGACAAAAATCTGGATGTGGCGCTTAAGTGAGTGCCATTCGGATCAGAGCCTGTTCAAACCTGCTGAAAGTCTGTTTGCACTCTCCGTATCCGTCGCCTGCGCCACAGCGGCGCATTGCGACACGATGCTCCACCTTGAGCCGCAGAGCGCGCGCTGCCGGGATTGATCTGGATTGGCGGCATTGCGCCGATGTAAAGTGCTGCACCCGCGAATGACGATATGACGCATGGCTTCGTTTCCACTCAACGATGCACTCAAACCCAAGGTCTTTTTCGGGGAATTCGACAAGCGGTCGCTGGCGCGCGCCAACGACTATCTCCGTCATGTGTCGGCAATTCAATATCAGGACGATGGAGATGCCGTCACCCTCAGCGCGCAGGTGAAGGGCACCGCGACGAAGCCCTACATCACGTCGGTCACCATCATGCAGAGCGGTCGTGGTCTGTACGATTTCGGTTTCGATTGCAGTTGTCCCGTCGCCTGGGCCTGCAAGCATGCGGCAGCGTTGTTGATCGTGGCGTCGCAACGGGGGACATCTTCTGACGATACCGCCACGCCGCGCGTCGTCGCGCCTCCGCTCCCGGAGTGGAAAGTCTGGGTCAACACGCTGGGGTCCGCGCACCGCTTGCCGGCCGCCGCCGCTGGCCAGGGCGGCGAACAGGAGCGGCAGATCGCGGTGATCTTCGACGTGATCGAAACGCATTCGCCGGCACAGTTGGCTGCAAAGATGGTCTGGGTGCAGAAGACACGCCAGGGACGCTGGGGCAAGGTCGAGCCGATCCGGCTCGATGGGCTCGACAACGATCTGGACGCAGGACGACTGGATGGGATCTGGCATGACCGCCTAGCCCGCCTGCAGATCCGGCCTTCGGCCTGGCACGCCAGGCAAAAGGACATGCGCCTCCTGAAAGGCCCGAACGCCGAGGCGCTGCTCGATGAACTGCTGCACGCAGGCATCCCGTGTTTCTGGCAGAAGCCGGCGATGGGCCTGGTACAACCCGGTCCCGGCCGCGCGCTGCAGTGGCATTGGCATCTCGACGAACAGGGCGCACAGCACCTGCGTCCGGATGCGGGTCTGCTGCTGCAGGTCGACGGGGACTGGATGCTCGACATCGAGATGCTCATCCTGCAGCGGGTCACCGGCGTGGACGATCCCGCGCTGAACCATGCCACGCTGAACCATGCCTTGTTGCGGATGCCGCCATTGCTCCCCGAGCATTCGCGGGATTTCGTCGCGGACGTGCGCATGCATCCCGTCCTCAGCGCACTGCCACTACCCAAGGCCATCGCAGTCGCTGCGCCGCTCGAGGTCGTGCCCACGCCTGTCGTCACACTGTTGCAGGTACCGCTCACTCGCAGCGGATGGGCACGCGATCCCCACAAGCATCTGCCCTGTGTCCGGCTGGAATACGACTATGCGGGCCACCGTCTCCCCGGGCCGCCGTCGACGCAGGATCTGCGTCGTATCCAGGACGGGACGCTGCAGCTGATCCGACGCAATCGCGAGCACGAGCTGGCCGCCGAAACCCTGCTGTCCAAGGCCGATTTCCGTGCGATCAGCACGCACTACGGCCTTCATTACCGGATTGCGGATGCGGAGGCGATGCACCATTACGTGGTCGGCAATCTCGGCAATCCGCAGTACGACCCGGCCGTGCTGTTGCAGAAAGCCGTCGCGTTGTCCCAACGCGGCTTCCGGGTCGAGACCGATTCGAGTTTCCCGCTCGCCTTGGGAGGCACGCCCGATGGCTGGTATGCCAATGTCGGCGAAAGCCCATCGGGCGAAGCATGGTTCGAAGCGGAGCTGGGGATCGAACTGGATGGCGAGCGCATCTCGCTGCTGCCGATCCTGCAGCGCGCATTGGAAGATCGCAGTCTGAATCTGCTCAGTCCCGCGCCCGGCGAACCCGAGGATGCCGCTTGGTACGTGACGCTGCCCGATGCGCGGATGGTCGCGCTGCCGCTGGTCAAGCTGCGCGCATTGGCCGCTCCGCTTTTGCAATGGCTGGTTGGTGGCGAACAGACCTTGCGTCTGCCGCGCGCCGCAGCGGGCATCCTCGACGACCTGAGTCAGGTCGTGCAGTTGGAGCTGCGCGGCAAGACCGCCGCCGCGCTGCGCAATCTCGCGGCGGAATTGCGTCAGACAGGCGGCCGTCGTCCCGTGGCCGTGCCTCGCACGCTCAAGGCGGACCTGCGCCCTTATCAACGCGATGGTCTGACCTGGCTCGATTTCCTGGGCAGAACCGGTCTGGGTGGCGTCCTCGCCGACGACATGGGCCTGGGCAAGACCGTCCAAGTCCTTGCCCATCTGCTCAAGGAGCGGGAGGCTGGGCGACTCGACTTGCCAGCGCTGGTGGTCTGTCCGACGTCGGTGGTCGGCAACTGGCAGGAACAGGCGGCGCGTTTCGTGCCCGTACTGCGCGTACGCATCATCCACGGCAGCGCGCGTCACGACGAATACGACGCGCTCGATACCTGCGACCTGGCCATCACCACGTATGCCTTGTTGCCGCGCGATCGAGAGACGCTGCTGAAGCAACGCTTCTCGCTGGCGATCTTCGACGAAGCGCAGGCGCTCAAGAACGCCGGCAGCCAGGCGGCACAGGTCGCGCGCGCGCTTCCGGCGCGACGCAAGATCGCGGTCACCGGCACGCCGCTGGAGAATCATCTGGGCGAGCTGTGGTCGCAGTTCGAATGCGTGCTGCCCGGCCTGCTCGGCGACAGCAAATCATTCACCCGTCATTTCCGTACGCCGATCGAAAAGCACAACGACGACGAGAGTCAACGTCGACTCAATCGCCGCATCGCCTCGTTCGTGCTGCGGCGCACGAAAGCGCAAGTCGCCCAGGATCTGCCGCCGAAGACCGAGATCGTGCAGACGCTCGAACTCAGCGGTAAACAGCGCGCGCTGTACGAAACGCTGCGACTGAGCATGCACGAGAAGGTGAGGGAAGCGGTCAAGAGGCGCGGCATGGCGCAATCGAGCATCGTCATTCTCGACGCGCTGCTCAAACTGCGCCAGGCCTGCTGCGATCCACGGCTGGTCAAGATCGATGCCGCGCGCAAGATCAAGGAATCGGCGAAACTCGATGCGCTGTTGTCGATGCTCGACAATCTGCTGAGCGAAGGCCGGCGCGTCCTGCTGTTCTCGCAGTTCACCAGCATGCTCGACCTGATCGAAATCGCCCTGCGTGAGCGCGGTATTTCCTGGCTGCGACTGGACGGCAGCAGCCGCAATCGCACGCAACTGGTCGAACGGTTCCAGTCCGGAGAGGCGCCGCTGTTCCTGATCAGCCTGAAGGCCGGCGGCGTCGGCCTGAACCTGACCGCAGCGGACACGGTGATCCACTACGACCCGTGGTGGAACCCGGCCACCGAAGCGCAGGCCACCGACCGCGCCCACCGGATCGGACAAACGCAGCCGGTCTTCGTCTACAAGCTCATCTGCACCGGCACGGTCGAGGAAAAGATCCAGGCCCTGCAGCAACGCAAGGGCGACCTGGCCCGCGCCGTGCTGGAAGGCGGCAGCCGCACGAGCCTGAAGTTCGACGAAGCGGATATCGAGAGTTTGTTTGCGCCGATGTGATCGTATATGCCGCCCAGTGCGGCATATACGATGGGGCAGGTTCAGTGCTGCGTTAATGACCCGACCTGTCCTTTGCATATATTAGCCGGGCCGTAGCGGTGTCATAAACATAATCTGAAATGGAACCGTCTCGGATACGCTCGACAGCCTCATTGATTGCTTGCAGTGGCACAAGAAACCACTCCCTTGGCCTGATCGGGTGACCGAAACGATCCTTGATGATCAGTTCGAGTTGCGCCGATGCGAACAATCGGTGGAAGATATTTTCCAACTTTGTCCGATTAAGATTCGACAGCTTGTATGTGGCTACGATGTTGACGTCTGCCAACAGGTAGGTGGCGGCGTTCGCGATTCTGGTTTCGACCTTGCCGCCGGTCACGCCGATCTTGTGAACTAGCTCGCGATGCTCGACCACAAAAGGATGATCCGACAGGCTCCGCAGCACGTAGATGGTGCCGCTGACGATGTCCTCGTCTTCCAGTGCGTCCCCGAAGAGCGGGCCCGCATTCGGCTCGGTCAGCCGTCGGCCGGTATCGTCCTTGTAGAGTGCCCGCTGCAGCGAGCGCAGCAGCAAATCGCTTTCCGTTCCATTGGAATAGATGACACGCAGACGGGCGTCGGTTTCACCGTTCGGCGTACGGAATGTCTCGCCCATCGCTGCGACGAACACCATCTGCCCACCCAAGATGAAGAAGTTGCCTTCCACCACACTAGCATCCCTGCCA
This sequence comes from Lysobacteraceae bacterium, assembly GCA_049296025.1. GTDB lineage: Bacteria > Pseudomonadota > Gammaproteobacteria > Xanthomonadales > Xanthomonadaceae > Lysobacter_I. The sequence continues at coordinate 10,296 of JBAQRU010000350.1, forward strand.
AAGCGCAGCGTTTTCCTCAAGCCTTCTTTGAGGTCGAGTTCAACGCGATCAAAGCGCGGTTTGAACTGGTCGAAGTCTTCGCATCGCTTGCGGTTGGCGATCTCCTCAACCGCACGTCGCTCCTCGTAGCTGCCAACGTGGCGCAGTACGGTAATGTCGACATCACCTGAAGCCTCGCCGAGGCCCAGTTCGGCCAATAGCGCTTCATCATCCAGGTTTTCGGCCTTTGCGGCTGCCGACGGCTCACTATTGAGCAACCCCGCAGTATCCATCGATGTCAGTAATGCTCGGGCTTCTGGAAGTATGCGCAGCCGATCCAGTCGCACGGCATACAGGCGCTCGAAGATGTCGCGATCCTCGCCATGCAATGGTGCACGGCCATGCGCTGCATGGAAGCGCAGAATGTCTTCAAACCCGGAAATCAGCCGTTCTTCGTGGAGGGTGTAACGCCCGGCTTTGATGGGAGCGACATCGACGCCCAGCGCATCAAGCAGTTCGTCGTCGTCCATCTCAGCCATTGCCATCTCCACGGTCCGCAGCCGCCTTCTGCTGTACACGGAACCGTGCCAGCGCGGCCACACCTTCGGCCATACGCTTTTCCCAGGCATCGGAAGCGTTGATGTCAGGCAAACGTCCTTTCTCGCCCTTGAATTCCAATGCCCGCTTGGCGAGTTCGCGCGCATCCTCGATGGGTATCGCCACACGTTTAGCGGCAATGCTGGCTTGTACCTGCCGCAGCACCTTTTCATCCATTGCTGTCGAAAGTACGGCGTAGGCGGCCTCGAAGGGATTGATGCGGTCGATCAGGTCGATATCGAGGTCGCGCACGTTGACGAACTTGCGCACACCGTCGATCAGCGCCGTATTGTCCTGCTCGTTGCTGCCTTGCGCATCCAGGGCGGCCAATTGCAGCTTGGCTTGCTGCGTCAAATTAAGGGCTGCGACCGCATGCTGCCGGATCGCCTCCTGGTCGATATCGCTGAGATCGGGATAACGATCGCGCACGATCTTGCTCATCTGCACCTGGGTCAGTTCCTCGGGCAGTGTGTTCTCGGTATCGAACAAGCCCCGCTCCAACGCCGTCTTGTCCTGCACGAAGGCGGTGATCACTTCGTTCAAGTCCTCGCGGCAGATCCGTGTTGCCTCGGGCGACTGCGGCATGGCGAGGCCGTTGATCTCGACGTGATACTGACCGGTGGTCTCGTTGACGCCGATATTGGTGGTGCCGGTCTTGTAGCCTTCGCCATTGTTGTAGACGAAGCCCTCCTGCTCGCCTGCATTCTTCGGCGTGAACTCGAAGCGCGGCGCCAGCACTTGCTCCATCAACAGGCTGGCGGCGATCGCCTTCAGCGTATCGTTCACCGCAGCGATGACTTCGGCCTCACCGGCGGTCGGCTCTGCGATCAGATTGGTGAAGCGCGCACGCTCCTTGCCTGGCGCGTCGCGGGTGGAGCGGCCGATGATCTGCACGATTTCGGTCAGGCTGCTGCGGTAGCCAATGGTCAGCGCATGCTCGCACCAGATCCAGTCGAAACCTTCCTTGGCCATGCCCAGCGCGATGATGATGTCGACATGCTCGCGGTTGTTCTTCTGCGCAGGGTCTTTCAGTGCGGCCAGCACCTTGGAGCGTGCGGCGGTATCGCTGTCGTCCACCAGGTCGGCAACCTTCAGAAGGCGGCCATCCGCATGTTCGATGTGATGGAAACCGGTACTCGCGTCGACGCCTTTCCATGACCCCAACGCATCCATGATCTCTTCCACCTCGCGGTGCTTGTCCTTCAGGCTTTCGCGCGAATTGACGTTGGGAATATGGACGATGGTTTTCAGCGCGGGGTCCAGCACCTTCATGACCGCGTCGACGTATCGGCCGGTGTAGAAGAAATAGCCGAGGTGCAGCGATTTCAGCCAGGTGTAGCCGTTGAGCTGCTCGTAGTAGGTGTAGGTCACCGTCTCGAAGCGCTGCTCGTCCTGCGGCGCCAGCACGGCCGCGGTGTCGCCACGGAAATACGAGCCGGTCATCGCCACGATATGGCTGCGGCCGCGTGCGATCAGCTGCGTGAGCTGGCTGCCCAGCACGTTGTCCGGGTTGCTGCTGACGTGGTGGAACTCGTCGATGGCGATGAGGTGGTCGTCGAAAGCCTCGATGCCGAACTGCTCCACGGCAAAGCGGAAGGTCGCGTGGGTGCAGACCAGCACCGGGTCGGCGCTGGCGAGGAATTCGCCTACTGCTTTGACTTTCGAGGGGGCCACGCGGATGTCGTCGTCGCCTGGCGCGTTGCAGAGGTTCCACTGCGGCTTCACCGTCCAGTCGGCCCAGAAGCCGTGCGCCGTGAGCGGTTCGTCGGCGAAGCTGCCGCCGATGGAGCGCTCCGGCACCACGATCAGCGCCTGCTTCAAACCTTGCCTGTGCAGCTTGTCCAAGGCCACGAACATCAGCGCCCGCGACTTTCCCGAGGCCGGCGGCGACTTGATCAGCAGATACTGCTCGCCGCGCTTGGCGTAGGCACGCGCCTGCATGGCGCGCATGCCGAACACGTCGACTTTGCTGGATGCGCCGGTTTGCGCTGTCCTGATCGAAACCGATGGGACGGCGTGCTGCTGCATGGCTGTGTCGGTCGGGGTATTGATCGGGATCATCGGGATTCGTCTCCTCCAGAGACATCGCTGTCCGCCAGCTCGCGTTCGATCTGTTCGATGCTGGGCAGGCTGGTTTGCAGCTCGGGCGGCAGCGATTCCACTAGCTGGTATTCGGCGACGCCGATCGGTTGGCTGTTGTCGCGCAGTGCGTACTCCGCGACGATCTTGTTCTTGCTCTTGCACAGCAGCAAGCCGATGGTTGGTGCATCCTGCGCATGCTTGATCTGTGCATCCACGGCGGTGAGATAGAAGCCCAGCTGGCCCAGATGTTCGGGCTTGAACTTGCCGCCCTTCAGTTCGATGACGACATAGCAGCGCAGCTTGAGGTGATAGAACAACAGGTCGATGAAGAATTCATCGCCGCCGACGTTCAGCAGCACCTGTCGCCCCACGAATGCGAAGCCCGCGCCCAGCTCCAGCAGGAAATCGGTGACGTGCTTCACCAGCGCATGTTCGATGTCCCGCTCCTGCGCCTCGTCGGTCAGGCCGAGAAAGTCGAAGCGGTAGGGGTCCTTCAGCGATTCGCGGGCCAGGTCGGATTGCGGCTTCGGCAGGCGGGCTTCGAAATTCGTGATTGCCGCGCCGGTGCGCTCCAGTAGACGGGCTTCGATCTGCATCACCAGCACGTTGCGCGACCAGGTGTGCTCGATGGCCTGTGCGGCGTACCAGCGCCGGCTGTCGGGGCTGTCCAGCTTGTCCAGCAGCGCCAGCTGGTGGTACCAAGGCAATTGTGCAAGCACCGCTTGCACAAAGTCGGCGTCCGGCCAGCCCTCGGCGAAAGCGCGCATGTATTTGAGGTTGCGGGGCGAAAACCCCTTCATATCCGGGAAGGCCTGGCGCAGGTCGTGAGCCAGCCGTTCGATCACCTTGGCGCCCCAGCCCTGCTCGGCCTGCCGCGCCAGGATGTCGCGGCCGATCTGCCAGTACAGCAGCACCAGTTCGCGGTTGACGGCCAGCGCTGCGCGCTGCTGGGCGCTGTGGATGCGTCCTTTCAGTTCGGCCAGCCAGTCGGCATAGCCTTCGGGAGGCGGCGTCAGGAGGATGGGCGGTTCGCTGCCGGTCTGCGTCATGTCCGCTTGCCTCGTGTTTTCTTTGTAGGCGTCTTCGCCTGTTCGGCGGTCATCGCCGTGTACAGCTCGAAGAGTTTTTCCAGCCGCTCGGTGTCGTTGCGGAAGCGCCGGCCGATGTAGATGCGCTCCAGCACTTCGTCGTTGCGTTCGTGGGCGCGGCGGAGGTTGTCGGGCATGTCTTCAGGATCGTACAGATCCGCGATGGTCTTCGGGAAATGCGCTTCGCGCGCCAGCAGGATGTCTTCGGCGCAGCGGGTGAGGTCGGTTTTATTTTGATCTGTCAGCGTGGGGGCGGGAAAGGTATTCCAGCCCAAGGTGTTTGAATATCTGATGTCCGTTTTTAGCTTGCCACAGACAGTTTCTACCCATACGGCGTGGAGTCTTGATGAGAGAATAGCTAGTGGAAGGATATCTGTAGCCGGGCATTGAAAGTGGGGCGCCAATACAAGGCTTCTTTCGCCGAGTAGTCCGGCGGTAATGTACTTCCGATTTTCGGAGAGCACTTGTGGGACAAAGATTTTGTGTCCTTCAAAGTGCCTATCCTCAGGAAATACATGCGGGCTGGAAGCATGCCGTTTAGTAGCAGCCTTTTTACTGCTATTTCTGAATGCAGTTACTTGTTGAAGTAGTGGCGTAGCGAACTGGAGGATCTGTTCATTCTCCAGATCGACGTCCGTAAATTTTGCGATCCACCGTGTCGTGCCCCGAATGAAATCGGCACCGCCAACGGCACGATGAAAAACGGATTGTAACGAAGGGGTTGACTTGACAGCAGCTTCGTACATCGACTGATCGAAAAAAAATGTGCCGTCGTCTGTTGGCGCGCTACCTCGATCAAGGGTTGGGAGGTCGGCAACTTGACTGCTTCGTGCGTGAATAAAGATATTTCTCGTTGGAGCTAGGTAGGGATTGATGTTCTCGACCCGGTTTGCGATTACGTCAGTTTCTGCCCCGGCTACGAGCAAGGTTCTGTATTTTCCCACATTTTGAGAAATGCCAACTACGATCACCGTGACTGCCGCTTTTTGACTAGCAAGGTTTGTCCATTTGAAACTTGTATGAGCAAATGAAATCTCGTTCCCAGTTCCAAATATAATTGGCCAAAGAACTGAGGAATGTTGTCCTTGGCAGATCGAGTTAGTCGATACGAATGCTGCGGCAGAGTTGGCAGAAACGCTAAATTCAGCGGCTTTCACAAACCAACCAGCCACATAGTCAAGAACGCCAGCGTTGGCTGAGTATCTATCGAGAACTGCCTCCAATTCCTCTTTCTGAGATTGAGTCTGGGCGCGGGCGCCAAGATAAGGAGGGTTGCCGCAGATGTAGATCTCGCCACCTTTGTTTTCAAAATCAATCTTGGCCTGATTCAGCGGCGCATTGAAAAGGTCGTCGGCGACGAGCTTTACACCCGTTCCCTCTGCCGGGCAAATAGCCAGCCAGTCGAGACGAAGCGCATTGCCGCAGACGATCCAGTTCTGCGCATCCAGCGGTAGCACATCCTTCAGCGCTTCCTTCTGGCCGCGATACAGCACATCGCACTGGAACTCCGCGATGATCAGGGCGAGGCGGGCGATCTCGGCCGGAAACTCGCGCAGCTCGATGCCGCGGAAGTTGTTGATCGGGATCTCCGATTTGAGATCCGCCTCGCTGCGGCGCTGGTTGACGACGGCCTCGATTGCGCGCATCTGCTTGTAGGCGATGACCAGGAAGTTGCCGCTGCCGCAAGCCGGGTCGAACACGCGGATATGCGTCATGCGCTTGCGCAGGTTCAGCAGTTTGGCCTTGTTGTCGCCAGCGGCTTCCAACTGTGCGCGCAGTTCGTCGAGGAACAGCGGATTCAGCACCTTCAGGATGTTCGGCACGCTGGTGTAGTGCATGCCCAGCGCACCGCGCTCTTCGTCGTCGGCCACCGCCTGGATCATCGAGCCGAAGATGTCCGGGTTGATTGCGGCCCAGTTCAGCTGCCCGGCCTGGAACAGATAGGACCGCGCCGTGCGCGTGAAGCGCGGCACGTCGGCGCTACCATCGAACAGGCCGCCGTTGACGTAGGGAAAAGGCATTGCCCATCGTGGCAACCCAGCGGCCTCGCGTTCGTCGCTTTTGAGGTTCATGGCGCGGAACAGCGTGGACAGCACCTCGTGGGTGTTGCCGCCATCGCGCTCACTCATCTGCTCGACGGTGCGGGTGAACAGGCCGTCACCGTCGAAAATGTCGGTGTCCTCGGCGAAGAAGCAGAAAATCAGTCGGGCCATGAAGTGATTCATGTCCGCACGGCGCTCGGCCATGGCCCAGTCCGGATTCTCGCGCAGCAGTTCGATGTAGAGCTTGTTTAGCCGGCCGGTGGCGCGGACATCGATCGGGTTGTCCTTGATCTCCTTGATGGTGGAGATGCCGGCCAGCGGCAGGAAGAAACCGAAGTGATCGGGAAAATCCGTGTACTCGCAAGCGATGGTGTCGCCGCCGATCAGATCTTCCGCTTCCAGCATCACACCATCGGTGGCCAGAACGAATTTGGCTTTGGCTTGCTTGGTCTTCGGGCTGTCTTTCAGCGCCTTGAGCGTGTCACCCACCGTACCGGGCGGGCAGACCGCGATGTGGATGTGGTTGCGCTGAAGAATGCAGCCGGAAATATCCGAGGCGTTGGAGTCGCCCTTGCGAAGCCGCTTGAGCGTCGTTTCCTTGTTGCCGAAAGCCGCGAGAAACGCGAACGGAAACTCACCCTTGTCGAAGGGCTGATGGGCCAGATCCGATACTGCCGATTCGATCTCTACAGCATTCATGCGTGAGCTTTCGTAGGGCGTTCCCCGGTACAGATGGCTTCTTTGCCAAATAGTGTTACCGGATACACATGCGCTTGAGTGGTGGGCCCACCAGGACTCGAACCTGGAACCGAGGGATTATGAGTCCCGCGCTCTAACCATTGAGCTATAGGCCCGTCGCTGCGATCTTAACAAAGAAACAGATGCGCTTCGGTGCTCTTTTTGAGTCGTAAAGCAGATCCCTCGCCTTCGGCTCGGGATGACAGGTTCCGGGGCCGGAATGGCGTCGCACCCGCGTGTTGCCGCTGGATATCGACGTCATGCCGCAACGAAAAAGCCCGCCATGCGGCGGGCTTTTTCTGCGCTGGAACGACGGGCTACTTACTCGATATCGAGAAAGCTCCGCAGCTGTTCCGAACGGCTGGGGTGACGCAGCTTGCGCAGGGCCTTGGCTTCGATCTGGCGGATGCGCTCGCGGGTGACGTCGAACTGCTTGCCGACTTCCTCCAGCGTGTGATCCGTGTTCATGTCGATGCCGAAGCGCATGCGCAGCACTTTCGCTTCGCGCGGGGTGAGGCCGGCGAGCACGTCGCGCACGGTTTCCTGCAGGTTGATGTTGACCGTGTTCTCGATCGGGGATTCGACGTTGGTGTCTTCGATGAAGTCGCCGAGATGGCTATCTTCGTCGTCGCCGATCGGGGTCTCCATCGAGATCGGTTCCTTGGCGATCTTCAGGACTTTCCGGATCTTGTCTTCCGGCATGTCCATTTCTTTCGCCAATTCCTCGGGCGTCGCTTCGCGACCGTACTGCTGCAGCATCTGCCGCGAGATGCGGTTGAGCTTGTTGATCGTTTCGATCATGTGCACCGGGATGCGGATGGTGCGGGCCTGATCGGCGATCGAGCGGGTGATGGCCTGGCGGATCCACCACGTCGCGTAGGTCGAGAACTTGTAGCCGCGACGGTATTCGAACTTGTCCACGGCCTTCATCAGGCCGATGTTGCCTTCCTGGATGAGGTCGAGGAACTGCAGGCCGCGGTTGGTGTACTTCTTGGCGATGGAGATGACAAGGCGCAAGTTGGCTTCGACCATTTCCTTCTTCGCCTTGCGCGCCTTGGCTTCGCCGTAGGCCATCGCGCGGCTGATGTCCTTGATGTCGACGAGGTTGAGGTACAGCGCCTGTTCGATGGCGATGGTCGCTTCCTGTTCGGCGATGACCTGGTCCTTCACGTCGCGCAGGCCCGAAGACCACTTCTGCTTGCGCTTGAGCATTTCGTCGACCCAGCCCACATTGGTCTGGTTGCCTTCCCACGCGCGGATGAAATCCTTGCGGGGCATGCGCGCGATGCGGGTGGAGAGATCGAGGATGCGGCGCTCGTGTTCCTTGATCTGGCCCAGTACTTCGCGCAGCTTGCGGACCAGGGTATCGGTCAGCGGCAGCGGCAGCTTGAGGGTCATGAACTGCTCGGCCATTTCCTCGCGCAGCTTGGCGACGGCCTTGTTGGCCGGACCCTGCTTGGCGTAGGCCTTCTGGAACTTCACGTAGCTGGCGCCGAGGCCCTCCATGCGACGCGCCACCTCTGCAGGATCCGGCCCGGTCGGGCCAGCTTCGGCTTCGGCTTCGGTGCCTTCCGCGACTTCTTCGTCTTCGGCGGCTTCCAGCGCGTCCTCGGCGACCTCGGCGGCCGGAATTTCTTCGACCGGTTCCTCGATGTCGTTGAAGCCGACGACGATGTCGGCGAGACGCTTCTTGCCGGCCTTGTGCAGGTCGTATTCTTCGAGCAGCAGCTGCACCGACCACGGGAAACTGGCCAGCGCGGACATCATCTGGATCAGACCTTCTTCGATCCGCTTGGCGATGGCGATTTCGCCCTCGCGCGTCAGCAGTTCGACCGTGCCCATTTCGCGCATGTACATGCGCACCGGGTCGGTGGTGCGGCCGCCTTCGCCGTCGAGCGCGGTCAACGTGGCCGCGGCTTCCTCTGCGGCGGTATCGTCGACTTCGCGGTTGCCGGTCGTGCCTTCGGCGAGCAGCAGGGTATCGACATCGGGCGCGACTTCGTGCACCTCGATGCCCATGCCGTTGATCATGCCGATGATGTCTTCGATCTGCTCGGGATCGACAAGGTCGTCGGGCAGGTGGTCGTTGACCTCGGCATAGGTCAAATAGCCCTGCTCCAGGCCCTTGCTGATCAGTTGCTTGATGTCGGACTGCGGAGCCTGACGTTCGTTGGCCATGGGCGCCACCGTGGGAAAGTGAACCCGTAATTATAACAGCCCCGGAGCGGGGGCTGGGCGCCGGAGTGGGCGGAAACGGCGCTTGAGGTGATCCGGAAGCATTCGGTCGGTACAACGCACGACCGGTGAAAGGAGGCTGTGCCCGCACGATGTGGTGCGTTGCAGCGACGCATTCAAGCCTTGTGCGACGGCGCGGTTGCGGGATTCAGGCCCGGAGCAGGAAGGTCACCGGTCCATCGTTGACGAGGCTGACGACCATATGCGCACCGAAGCGGCCGGTTTCGACAGCATTCGTGTGCTTTTGACGGCAATAAGCCACCAATTCGCCGAAGATGCGCTCGGCGTCCGCTGGCGCCGCTGCTGTGCTGAAGCTTGGCCGGAGCCCTGAGGAAGTATCGGCGGCAAGGGTGAACTGGCTGACCAGCAGCAGGCTGCCGCCGGTGTCGGCGAGAGACAGGCTCATCTTGCCGGCGTCATCGGAAAACACGCGGTAGCGGAGCAGCCGGTCGCCCAGTTTGGCGACCTGGGCCGGGCCATCGCCGGGCTCCACCCCGACCAGGGCCAGCAACCCGGGGCCGATCGCGCCGACGGTTTCGCCGTCGACCACGACCTTGGCTTCGGTGACGCGCTGGATCAGGGCGAGCATGGTCTTGGGCAGCCAATGACGGGCGATGGGACGCGGCAGCATGTCCGGGATGCGCTGCGCGACGCAAGTCGGCCGTGGATGCGAGCCATGACATCGCCAGGAACGAGATCGCATGCAATGACCTCCGCCATACCGTACCGCTACCGCCGTCCAAGTAGACTCGACGGATGTCCGAAGTCGTCGCCCGTCTGTTGTTTCTGCTCGCCAGCGCCTTCGCGCGCCTGCCATGGCCGTGGCTGCGCGCACTGGGCGATGCGATCGCCTGGCTGTGGTGGCGCAGCGGAGGCCGCGAAAGCGTGGTGGCGGGGCGCAATCTCGAATTGGCCTGTCCCGAGCTGTTGCCCGGACAGCGCGAGATCCTGCAGCGCGAGATCCTGCGCACCACTGCGCGGCAGGCGTTCGAAACCCTGCGGCTGTGGACCCGGCCGCATGCGGGGAATCTCCGACTGATCCGCGAAACCCAGGGCGTGGCGCTGTTCGACGCCGCGATTGCGTCGGGCAAGGGCGTGATCGTTGCCGCGCCGCACTACGGCAACTGGGAACTGTTGAACCAGTGGCTGGCCGCGCATACGCCGCTGGCGATCCTGTACCGGCCGCCGGACTCGGCGCTGGGTGAAGCCTTCCTGCGCCAGGTGCGTGCCGACGATGGCGACCGCGTCGCCCAGATCCGCGCCGAGGCCGCTGGCATCCGCCAGTTGTTCAAACGCCTGCGCGACGGCGGCGTGGTCGGTATCCTGCCCGATCAGCAGCCGAAGCGCGGCGACGGCGTGTTCGCGCCATTCTTCGGCAAGCCTGCGTATACGATGACGCTGTTGCCGCGGTTGGCCGAACGCAGCGGCGCGACGGTGTTGTTCGCCTACTGCGAGCGGATCGGCGATCGGGCGTTCGCGCTGAGGTTCGAGCCGGCGCCCGACGCGATCGCATCGGGCGATACCCTCGTCGCGACCGCAGCGCTGAACGCGGCGGTGGAGCGCATCGCCCGCCGCTCGCCGGCGCAGTACCAGTGGACGTACAAGCGATACACGTTGCAACCGTCGTTGAACCCGTATCACAACCCCTACCGCGATCTTGAAGGCCGCGCATGACGCCGCAGAGTGAATCCACGCCACATCCGATTGATCCTGCGACGGCCGATGCCATCGCGCCCGAACCGGCGCTCGACGCGACCGAAGTCGCCATTCCGGCATCGGACGCCGCCCCCGGCTGGTCCGGTTCCAGCGAGTGGCAACGCCTTCCGCAGCGTGCTTATCGCGTCTTCCTGTATGTGGCGGTGTTCGTCGCGCTGCCGCCGACGCTGTTCATCAGCGCCTCGCTCTACACGAATCGATTCCGGCACGACTGGACATGGCTGGCGATGGCCGGTCTGTGGGTGGCGTCGATCTCGCTGGTCCTCTGGGTGGCGCACAAGCGCTATCGCCATACGTTTTGGAAACTGGATGCGGACGGCTTCGCGGTGCGGCGTGGGCGACTGTGGCAGTGGGAAACCCGGGTGCCGACCTCTCGCGTGCAACATCTGGATATCAAGCGTGGGCCGCTTGAACGCGCGCATCGCCTCGCCTCGCTGGTCCTGCATACCGCAGGCACGCGGCTGAATGCGGTCAGCATTTCCGGGTTGGACGACGCCGACGCCGAATGTCTGCGCAACTACTTCAGCCGTCAGATCGATCGCCAGGAAGACGATGACCACGCCAATGCCTGATGCGCTGGAGATACCCGCCGAGGCTGCGCCGCTGGAACGTCGGCTGCACCCGATGTCGTGGCTGTTCGTATTGATCCAGCAGCTACGGCAATTCATCGTGCCGATCGTGGTGGTGTTCCTGTTCGGCCGCGGCGATCGCAACGACCTCTGGGGACTGGTGACGATCTGCATCCTCGGCGCGGTCTCGCTCTGGCAGTACTACAGCTATCGCTACAGCATCGGCGAAGACAGCCTGCAGATCCGAAGCGGTTTGTTCGAGCGCAGCCTGCGCCAGATCCCGTTCGCGCGGATCCACAACGTCGGCCTGCATCAGACGTTGCTGCACCGCATTTTCGGCGTGGCCGAAGTGCGGTTGGAATCGGCCGGCGGGATCAAGCCTGAAGCGGATATGCGGGTGTTGAAGCTTGAGGACGCCTTGGCGCTGGAGGCGCTGGTGCGCCGTCGGGCCGGCGTGGTGGCTGGCGCGCCCGCGCAGAGCACGGTGGCGGACGCGGGCGACGTACTGCACACCCTGTCGTTTTCCGAGATCGTCCGGGCCGGACTGATTTCCAATCGCGGCATGCTGGTGATCGGCGGCGCGTTCGCGGCGCTTTCCCAATTCAGTCCCGACCTGATCGAAGGGATTTTCAGGGCGATGGCTTACGGCATGTTCGGGGTCGTCGAAACCTACGGTCGCGGCCACGAAGCGATCGCGGTGGTGACCATGATCGTCGGTTTCGTCGTGCTGATCCGGCTGTTTTCGGTGATCATCGCCGTGCTGCAATACAGCGGCTTCAGACTGGAAGAACACGGTCGTCGCCTGACCCTCGAACGCGGCCTGTTCACGCGCATGCGCACCAGCACGCCGCGCCGGCGCATCCAGTCGTGGGCGCTGCGCGAGGGCATGCTGCACCGGCTGTTCCAACGGCGCACGCTGGAGGTGAGCACTGCGGTGCTCGACAACGGCTCGCACGGTCAGCCGCGCTCGCTGCGCGAAATCGCACCGGTCGCAACGCTCGAGCGCTGCGACGAACTGATCCGGCATCTTGCGCCGCGGATCCGTTGGCCGATCGTCGAATGGCGGCCGTTGCATCGGTTGACGGGCTGGCGGTTGTTCGTCCCCCGGCTGCTCATCACGGCCGCCGTCGCCTGGGTCGGCTGGTACAAATTCGGCGTGCTCGGCGCGACGCTGGTGGCGCTCTGGGTGCCTTGGGCAGCCTACACCTCATGGCAGGATGCGCGTCATGCCGGCTATGCGATCGACGACACCCTGATCGCGATCCGCAACGGCTGGTGGAACCGCAAATGGCGGTTCGCCGAAATCGACAAACTGCAGGCGATCCGCATCGGGCAATCGCCGCTCGAACGCAGCCTCGGCATGGCTTCGCTGCTGCTGGATACCGCTGGCGGCAACGCCATGGCCGAACCGCTGCGGCTGCGTTTCCTGCCCGCCGCCGATGCGCGTGCCCTGCACGCCCGTCTCGGTCGCGAAATCGCGCGCAGCACGCTGCGCTGGTGACGCTTTCCCTGTAGGAGCGGCGGAAGCCGCGATG
>JBAQRU010000351.1:0-3577 GCA_049296025.1 Lysobacteraceae bacterium
GATCCAGACCGCCGACAGCTGGCGGATCGGCACACGCCTGCTCGACGCCGCCGGCAGCTACAAAATTACCGCGTATTCAACGCGGCTCTACGGCCGGCCGGTGGAAATGCTGCCCGGCGACGGCCCCACCAATTTCGAGGCCGCGCAGCATTTCGTCACGCTCGCCGACGACATGGATCAGGAGCTGCGCCAGCTCGAACCCGATGCGGTGGTCGCCGCCGAAACCGTGCGCGACGAACTGCAGCGCGACATCGACGCATTCTTCACCGGGCACAAGGTCAGGGTCGAACTCGACCCGGCGCTGATCGCCAAGGCCGCCGCCAGTCCCACCCGCATCCGCCTGCGCACCAATACCGGGTTCAGCGACTACGACCGGAACCAACTGCTGGTGCACGAAGCGTTCGTGCACACGCTCACCGGCATCAACGGCCGCGAACAGCCGCTGCTCAAGTCGATGGCGCGCAGCGCGCCGCGCACCACCGCGACCCAGGAAGGGCTGGCGACGTTCGCCGAACTGATCTCCGGCTCGATGGACATCGAGCGCATGAAACGCATCAGCCTGCGGATCGTCGCGATCGACATGGCGATCAACGGCGCCGACTTCGTGCAGGTGTTCCGCTTCTTCCTCGACGCCGGGCAATCGCCGGAAGACAGCTTCGCCTCGACCCAGCGCGTGTTCCGCGGCGCGCCGCTGGGCGGCGGTGCGGCGTTCACCAAGGACACCGTGTATCTGCACGGCCTGCTCAGCGTGCACACGTTCTTCCGCTGGTGCCTGCGCCACCGCAAGCTCGCGGTCGCGCGCCAGCTGTTCGCCGGCAAGCTGGCGCTGGAAGACGTGTTCGCGCTGCAGCCGATGTTCGAGGCCGGCGCGATTGCTGCACCGCAATATCTGCCGCCATGGATGCAGCGCGCGAACGGACTGGCGGGCATGCTGGCGTTCTCGCTGTTCGCCAACAAGATCCGGCTGGATCGCGTCGATGCCGACGATCTGGTGCTCGGCCTGGGGGTTTAACGCCCTCGTGACGCTCGATTCATAGGGTGCGCCTTGGCGCACCGTTCCCTGCAATTTCCGGCGATTTCCACGGCAAGCACGCTGCGCCAAGGCGCACCCAATTGGAGCGTTGGCGCTGGACCATGCGCCAGCGCACGGCGGATGCCGCAGCTTGCCGCTAGAATCGACAGCCCTGACTCAAGCACTGGCCCGGCGCGCATCCGATGTCCGACAACAACGATCTGAAGCAATCCGCCCTCGACTATCACCGTCAGGACCCGCCGGGCAAGATCAAGGTCGTGCCGACCAAGCCGCTGGTGACCCAGCGCGATCTCGCGCTCGCCTACTCGCCGGGCGTGGCCTACGCCTGCGAAGCCATCGTCGCGGATCCCAACGCCGCCAGCGAAATGACCGCACGCGGCAATCTGGTCGCGGTGATCACCAACGGCACCGCGGTGCTCGGGCTCGGCGACATCGGCCCGCTCGCCGGCAAACCGGTGATGGAAGGCAAGGGCGTGCTGTTCCAGAAGTTCGCCGGCATCGACGTGTTCGACATCGAAGTGGACGAACGCGACCCCGACAAGCTCGTCGACATCATCGCTTCGCTCGAACCCACCTTCGGCGGCATCAATCTCGAAGACATCAAGGCGCCCGAGTGCTTCATCGTCGAGCGCAAGCTGCGCGAGCGCATGAACATCCCGGTGTTCCACGACGACCAGCACGGCACCGCGATCATCGTCGGCGCTGCGGTGCTCAACGCGCTGGAAGTGGTCGGCAAGAAGATCGAAGACGTGAAGCTGGCGACCTCCGGCGCGGGCGCGGCGGGCATCGCCTGCCTCGACATGCTGGTGGCGCTGGGCATGAAGCCGGAGAACATCCTCGCGGTGGATCGCGACGGCGTGCTCTTCACCGGCCGCGCGCATCTCGACCCCGACAAGGCGCGTTACGCGCGCGACACCGACAAGCGCACGCTGGCCGAGATCATCATTGGCGCAGATGTGTTCCTCGGCCTGTCCGCCGCCGGCGTGCTCAAGGCGGAGATGGTCGCGACCATGGCCGACAGGCCAGTGATCCTGGCGCTGGCCAATCCGAATCCGGAAATCCTGCCCGAGGACGCGAAGCGCGTCCGCCCCGACTGCATCATCGCCACCGGCCGCTCGGACTATCCGAACCAGGTCAACAACGCGCTGTGCTTCCCGTACATCTTCCGTGGCGCGCTGGACGTGGGCGCGACCGAGATCAACGAAGCGATGAAGCTCGCCTGCGTGCGCGCCATCGCCCAGCTCGCGCGCATGGAGGCGTCCGACCTCGGCGGCGCCTACGGCGGCGAAGTGCCGCGCTTCGGCGCGGAATACATCATTCCGCGCCCGTTCGACCCGCGCCTGCTCACGGTGCTGGCGCCAGCGGTGGCGCAGGCGGCGATGGACTCGGGCATCGCCCTGCGGCCGATGCTCAACATGGCCGCGTACACCGAAAAACTCGCGCAGTTCATCTACCGCACCGGCCTGTTGATGAAGCCGGTCTACGACCGCGCGCGCAACGACCGCAAACGCGTGGTCTACGCCGAGGGCGAAGAAGAAACCGTGCTGCTCGCGGTGCAGACCGTGATCGATGAACAACTGGCGCGCCCGATCCTGATCGGTCGCCCCGACGTGATCGACACCCGCATCCAGCGCCTCGGCCTGCGCATGAAGGCCGGCGTCGATTTCGAACTCACCAACATCAACGACGACCCACGCTTCAACGAATACTGGCAGCAGTACCACGCGTTGACCGAACGCCGCGGCGTGACCCCGGCGGCGGCGAAGAATCTGCTGCGCTCGCGTCCCTCGCTGATCGCCTCGCTGATGGTCGAGCGCGGCGAAGCCGACGCGATGATCTGCGGCCTGGTCGGCCGTTTCCACAAGAAACTCGGCTACCTGCGCAGCGTCTTCAACTTCGACCGGGGCGTCAGCGGCACCGCCGCGATGACCGGCGTCATCAACGACCACGGCGTGTGGTTCTTCCTCGACACCCACGTGCAGGTGGACCCCAGCGCCGAGCAGATCGCCGAAGCCACGCTGCAGGCCACCTATCGCCTGAAACTGTTCGGCGTCGAACCCCGGGTCGCGCTGCTGTCGCACTCCAACTACGGCAGCCACGAAAACCCCAGCGCCGCGAAAATGCGTCGCGCCTACCAGCTCATCCGCGCGCGCGCGCCGAAACTCCAGGTCGATGGCGAAATGCAGGGCGACACCGCCTGGGACGAAAGCCTGCGCAAGCGCATGTTCCCCAACACCACCCTGCAGGGCCGCCCCAATCTGTTCGTATTGCCGAATCTCGACGCCGCCAACATCACCTACAACATGGTCCGGGTGATGACCGACGGCGTCGCCATCGGCCCGATCCTGATGGGGCTCGACCAGTCCGCGCACATCCTCACCCCCGCCTCCAGCCCGCGCCGCGTGGTCAACATGACCGCGATCGCGGCAGTGGACGCGCAGATCCGCCAGCAGCAGCGCGAAACCGAAGCCGCCCACCGCAAGGCGCTGCGGGCGGATTGACCGGTGGCAGTTGCATCGCGGCTTGCGCCGCTCCTACAAGAGC
>JBAQRU010000352.1:0-9854 GCA_049296025.1 Lysobacteraceae bacterium
TTCATATCCCAGACTGAGCCCAGGGCCGACCAAATTCTCCGGGCCATCTTCGACCACGCCCGGCCGGTAATCCTTATTGAGCGTTCTCCGGAATTCCAACCCGTTGCCGAATTGCCATGCCTGCACCGGGCCGAATGGCGCATAGCTCGCATTGCGCAAGACCTGCATCCGACCGCTCTCACCCGTGACGCCAATCTCAATCACTCGACCTTGGCCGTCATAGAGATAGTCCAAGACAGCGCCGCTTGGATAGGTCATAGACGTGAGGCGTCCATTGGGCTGATAGCTCCAACGGAGTGTGAAGGTCTTCCCCTGCGTGCGTTGTACTTTCCTCGTCACTTGCCCGAAGCGGTCGTAGCAATACGTGGTGCTCCCGCTTTGATCTGACATTACACTCAGGCGGCCAACAGTGAAGCTCTCGTCAAAGGCGCAATCGTTCTCTGCGGTATCGTAGGTATACGCGACGTTGAGGCTCGTCTCCTGCGGGTGCTGAATTGCAGTGATGCGATTGAGCGCATCGTAGAGATAATTCGTGGTCTTGCTGTTTGCATTGAATTGTTGAGTGCGATTGCCGGCACCGTCGTACTCATACGTGGTGACGCCCGTATCGTGACTTTCGAGTCGGGTCAGATCGCCGAAGCCGTTGTACTTGTAAACAGTATCCAACGCATTGGGATCGGTGACTGTGATCAAACGATCCAATACATCGTAGTCAAGCGAGGTGCTGGCAGATGCCGTGGCATTCGTTGCATTCTGCAATGTCGACTTCAGCCGACCGAGTGGGTCGTAGATGTTTTCGGTTCTATGCGTAAGCGCGTCGATTGCAGTTCCGAGATTTCCTTCATTGTCATAGGTGTAGGTCACGGTTGCCGGCGCATTGGCAACGTTTTGCGCACGATGGTCACGCACGGCATACAGCTGGCCAAGGCTATTGTAGGTCCGAGCAAGTGTCCGCCGCAGTGTGCTGCTTGCGTCGGAAATCTCTTCCTTGACTCGTTTGCCGGCACCGTTGAGTGTGTAGTCGATGGCGTTACCTTCACCATCGACAACCTTGAGCAAGCGATGCGCACCGTCATAACTGAACTGCGCGAAGACGCCGTCCGGTTGAATGATCTTATGCACCAGCCCGTTACCCAGATACTCGATGCGCGAAATGCGGTCATCGGCTTCACTTGAGCTATTTGTGCCACGCACCTTTCTGGCGGTCAGCCAGCCACGCGGGCTGTACTCGAAATCTGTCGTTATACCGTTCTCATCACGAACTGATTTGAACCGTCCCGCACCGTCATAGGCCAATATCTCTATCGTCTGCGCTTTTCCATTCGTGACTTTCCACAGATCGCCTTTGCGATACGGACAGGTTTCAGGTGACGTGGTGCAGCCTGGACTGTCGGTAGAGCGATACTGGTATGTCGTGGTATCAGTAACATCAACGCGCGGCCCATCGACGGATTTCACCAGCCCGAGAATCGAGCACGTACTGTTTGCAGCCGAGACATCGGCCGCTTCGCAGTATGTGGTCGAAGTGCTGCGTGTCGTGCTATCCACTGGATCAGTGACTGTCACTGTCGCCAGTTGGTTGCGTGCATTATAGGCAAAAGACGTTTTCGCTTTGAGTGTGCCGGCCGCATTGCGGATACGTTGCTCGGTGAGCAAATGTGTTGTCGCTGATCTGACAAATTCGGTACGACGCAGTTGTGGTGTGTTCTCCCCCTCGGTCACAGTCGAGACATAACCGGATGCATCGTAGGCATAGCGCGTCACGTAATCGCGTTTGTCGGTTTCGGTTTCCAATCTGCCCTGAAGGTCGTAGCTCTTCCTGCTATTGCCAGCACTATCAATCGTGCTCAATGGACGTCTGTACATGCCCGGCTGGAAGGTATATCCGCGCGTGCCCTCGTTTGCAGTTGTCACCGTGACATGGTTGATGCCATCGTAGTTCAACATGGTCGTATCGGCAGGCGAGCCGTGGACCGTGCTTGAAATGACGCGGTCTTTCGCATCATAGGCAAACGATGTGTAGCGGACGCCGGTTTCGCTGATGATGCCGGTCAAATGATTCTTCTGGCGGGGCAACGCAAGTCCAGGTTCGTGATACAGGTATTGCTTGATCTGGTCATTGCCGTAGTCAACCGCAGTCAAATTACGATCCGCATCGTAGGCATAGCCGATAATGCTATCGTCCGGCAGGTATATTTCGGACAGCATGCCGCTTGCGCTGTCATAACCGAACCATACCTCGCGCCCGTGAATGTCGCGCAACGTAAGCAAGCGACCTTCGCTATCATAGTAGAGGTCAACATCGTGCTCGGGACTTGTCGGATTGCGCAGCGTAAGAAGGTTTCCGTCCGAATCAAAGACACGGGCTTCGCCGGTTGCTTCGCGCAACCGGTAGTTTCCGTTCGACAGCTTGTCCAGTCTGCGGTCTCGTGAATTGTCGCCGTAGTAGTGAGTGCTGTCAGTGGAGCGGAACGACTCGTAATATCCTTGCTCGTTGACGACATGCAAGATTGCGTCAGTTGGGTACGTTATGATTCGGTCGGTATAGCTGTGTGTCCAGGCCTCGGCGAAACCACCGCGACCACGCAATTGCTTGAGCGAATGGTAATACCGAACGAAGGGGCGTCCGGCAAAACTGAAGTCGACTTCTTGTCTCGACTTATCGCCGGTTGCGGGGTGGCAGGGCGCGCAGTTCGCAGAGTCGCTTTCCACCTCTTGCATCGGCCCGGTGATGATCGCATCGTCTTTGTTGTACGGCTGGCAGAATTTGTCTGACGCGAGGTCTAGCGTCGAATCCTTCAGCTCAAAATATTGTGGGCAAACGGCTGAGACATCGGTGTACAGAAAATACCGCTGCTCGTGAACCGTCTGAGAGGGTGTCCCTTGATTACAGGTGACTTGTATCGTCTGATCGTACCGGGTTCCACGCGCAATGCCGATCCGCTTGTCTGGTGAGTATGGGACAAGAGGGGTTGGATTTGCATCGAATTCGTTGAGCGTGCTCAAGACGCCGGACATCATGCAGTTACTGCCAAATGTCGTCGGGATATGGGTCAAAACGGCAGTCATCAATTGCCCAAGATCACCGCACCACAAGTTGTATACCGGATTCGGGTCTTCATTCGGCGCGGCACATGCATAGTCACTGTGACCGTTTGCGAAGTCTTCATCAAGGTTGCCTGTATACATCGGGGCGTACATCGCTTCCGGCCGCTCGTTTTCGATTCGGTATATGTATTCGGCTGTTCCGTTATCTGGCGAGACTTTCGTATCCACCAATTTCAGGCGAGAGGCGAGGCCTTGATATGCGGGGTCATTCCGCATGGCCTGCTCGGCTTCAGTCTTGGAATCTGAGCATTGTCCCTTGTAGCAAAACTGCGTCTCGGTCTGCGCGTATGCCTTGCCTCCAATCAAGAGCAAGACTGCCAAGATCGAGAACAACCCGCGTCGTAGGAACCAAAGTGCCGGCTTAGCAATTGCGCGACCTGAGCGCGTGTGCGCGGCTCTCTGAAATTCATTCATCTGATATGCCCTGTAGTCAAACGTTTGGTCGGCGTGCGGTGAGTACGTCGGTGTGGCGCAAACTCGCTACGTCTCGCCTTTCGGCGATTCGGCTCCTTTCCGAACATGGCGCAGTCACAACACCCTCTCGACTGTTTGCCAGTCGACCCCTCGGGCTGCCTAGAGTGTAACCGGACGCCGCTCATTCCATGAGACATCCAAAACCTGTCAGAAGTGACATGGTGTGAAAAATTGCTACCTGCTCATGGTCGTAACTGATGAATGGAGTGGGGGCCGCGTCGCCTTCGATGCTTCGATCAGGGTGCCACGGTAGGGAAAGAATGCCTAGGCACGCACTTGCGGACCTTGGGGTAGGCCAATAATGGGGTCAGGTTCATTTATTTCTTTCGTTTGTGGAATGCTCTCGAGGAAACAAAGCGTAGAAATTTCAAGCAACCTACATCTGCGCGCCGCGCTCACTACGCCGATACCCAATCGCCTCAGCCACATGCGGCCCAAGAATGTTGGCACTACCCGCAAGATCAGCAATCGTCCGCGCCACCCGCAGGATGCGATGCATCGATCGCGCCGAAAGCTGCAGCAGATCGATCGCGTTTTCCAGCATCGCCTGATCATCCGGCGCGAGCCGACAAACCGCATTCGTTTCCGATTGATCGAGATGCGCGTTGCAGCGTCCTGCACGTTGTCGTTGCACTTCGCGCGCACGAATCACGCGTGCGCGAACGACATCACTGGATTCACCCGGCGGCGCATCGGGCCGCAATTCGGCCGGCGGCAGCCGCGGCACTTCGACATGCAGGTCGATGCGTTCGAGCAGCGGGCCTGAAATTTTTCCCCGGTAACGCTGGATCGCTTCGGGATGACAGCGGCATCGTCCCGACGGATCGCCAGCCCAGCCGCAGGGGCAGGGGTTCATCGCTGCGACTAGTTGGAAGCGCGCGGGGAATTCGCTTTGACGCGCGGCGCGGGAGATGGTGACGATGCCGGATTCCAGCGGTTCACGCAGCACTTCCAGTGCGCGGCGATCCCATTCCGGCAATTCGTCGAGAAACAGCACGCCATTGTGGGCGAGCGAGATTTCGCCGGGGCGGGGTTCGGCGCCGCCGCCGACCAGGGCGACCGCGCTGGCGGTGTGGTGCGGGCTGCGGAAAGGGCGGGTGCGCCAGCGGGTGGGGTCGAGGCCGCGTCCGCTGATCGATGCGATGGCGGCGGTTTCCAGTGCGTCGGCTTCGCTGGCTTCCGGCAACAGGCCGGGCAGGCGCGAGGCGAGCAGGGTTTTGCCGCAGCCGGGCGGGCCGACGAGGAGCAGGTGATGACTGCCGGCGGCGGAAATTTCCAGTGCGCGCCGCGCCCGCGTCTGCCCGCGCACGTCGCGCAGGTCGGGGCCGTAGTCGTAGGCGCTGGCCGGCGCTACTGCGGCCGGCAGTAATCTGTGTCCGCACAGATGACCGCAGACTTCCAGCAACGTGCGTGCGGTGTAGGCCTCGACCTCCGACGCCAGGGCCGCTTCCGCGCCGTTGAGCGTGGGCACGATCAGTTTGCGACCCTGCGCCGCCGCCGCAAGTGCGGCGGGCAGCACGCCGTCGATGCTGCGCAGTTCGCCGGTAAGCCCGAGTTCGCCGAGGAATTCGTATTCGTTCAAGGCCTGCAGCGGAATCTGCCCGCTCGCGGCGAGGATGCCGAGGGCGATCGGCAGATCGAAACGGCCGCCGTCCTTCGGCAGGTCCGCAGGCGCGAGATTGACGGTGATGACGCGGGTGGGGAAGTCGTACTGCGCGCACTGGATCGCGGCGCGGACGCGGTCCTTGGCTTCGCGGACCGCTGCTTCGGGCAGGCCGACGATGGACATGCGCGGCAATCCGCCAGCGAGGAACACTTCGACTTTCACGGCGGGCGCGCGCACGCCGGTACGTGCACGGGTGTGCACGAGCGCAAGGGTCATGGTGGCGGCCCTCAGGCTTGGGGCGGCGGGGTATCGCGGGTGTTGCCGGCGTCGCGTTGGGCGAGCCGGGTTTCCAGTTGCTCGACCAGCGTCCGCAGCTCGTCGAGCTGGGTCCGGGTGCGGGCGAGCACTGCGCGCTGCACGTCGAACTCTTCGCGGGTGACCAGATCGAGTCTGGCCAGGCCGGATTGCAGCGCGGCCTTGAAGTTGTCCTGCATTTCCTCGCGGCCCTCGCGCAGCGCGGGGGGCACCAGGCCGCTGAGGCGGCGGGCGAGGTCGTCGATCTGGCTGAGGTCGATCATGGGCATGTCCTGTGGATTGTAGCGCGGGCCCCAGCATCCCGCGCCTGTCGTAACGGAACCATCGGGGAAAACCGCGTGCGGGCGTCGGGAAAGTCTGACCCGGCCGCCAAGCGCGCGTTATCCTCTACCCATTCCCAATACGCGCCCCGGAGCCCCGACATGAAGATGGTCATGGCCATCATCAAGCCGTTCAAACTCGACGACGTGCGCGAGGCGTTGGCCGAGGCCGGCGTCGCCGGCATCACCGCCACCGAGGTCAAAGGGTTCGGACGCCAGAAAGGCCACACCGAGCTGTATCGCGGCGCCGAGTACGTGGTCGATTTCCTGCCGAAGATCAAGCTTGAGGTCGCGGTGGTCGACGAACAGGTGGACACCGTCGTCGAAGCGATCATGAAAGCCGCAGGCACCGGCAAGATCGGCGACGGCAAGATCTTCGTATGGGATCTGGAGCGCGTGGTGCGCATCCGCACCGGCGAGATGGATGGGGATGCGCTTTAGGCGCGCATCCTGATATCGATCACTCGGCGGGGCGGGGCGACAATTTCTTGCCGAAGAAGCCGCCGATCTCCCGGAATGAGCGGTGGTTCAACGGAAGCTCCAGCACGACATGCATGAAGCTGAGGATCAGCAGCAGGGCGAAGCCGAGCAGGTAGTTGTGGAAATACACCGCCACCGCGCCGAGCCACAGCGCGACGATAATCGTGCCGCGCATCGGTGAGATCCGCGCCCAGCCGATCAGCTGCACCTTCGAGAACCAGTTGAGGTAGTGGTACAGATAGGCCAGCGCCAGCGCGCGGGTGATCAGGATGCTGGCGGGGTGTTCGATGATTTCGGTACGGTTGAACGTGAGCCCGGCATCGCCGAGGATCAGATCGTTGATCGCACTGAGCGTGCCGATGAAGCTGCGTTCGGCCCACGGCGAAGCGGCGGCGCTCCAGTCCAGCGGCGCCAGCCAGCACAGCATCGGACACAGCAGGAACGCGGCCACCGCGCCGGCGCTGTCGCGGCTCGGTCGGCGCAGCCAGCCCAACAGCATGAACAGGCCGGTGAACACGTAGACGTGGATCACGGTGGGCAGATAACCGGCCAGCGACTCGGCGAACAGGAACGTGCGCGCCAGCAGGTAGCAGGTGGGTACCAGCACCGCGAGCAGCAGCAGACGCTTGACCCAGCCGGGGGTCGCGGCCAGCACCAGCGGGAAACCGAAGATCGAGAACAATGCGCCGTTTTCGACCGCGAGATGCAGGGCGCTCTTGTCCACGCTCGCGACCGAGCCGATGGCGATGATCAGCACCAGGCCGCCGGCCATCAGCGGCCAGATATCGCGGCGACGGGCGAGAAAGTAATTGCGGTCGTGCAGCCACGAGATTTCGGTCATGTAGTGCAGTGGACCGAGCACGGCGTAGGCCAGCAGCAGGGTCTCGAACGGCCAGCGGATGGCGAGGAGCATCGACACCGCGATCAAAGCGATGTTCAGTCGGTCGAGGTTGTGGCCGCCTGCCATGGCTTCGGATCTCTGCGATGTCGAGCCCGATGGTACAGGCGATCGGCCTGCACGACGTTCGAAATCGTTATCCGTCCGGATGTGGCGTCAGTTCGTGGCGTCGGTCCGCAGCGACTCCGGGGTGGCTCCGTCGAAGGCTTCCCCGCTGGAACACGCGATACAGGCCGAATGCCACCGTCCAGCAGATCATGGCGGTCCACAGGTCGTGCGAGAGGAAATGCGCGCCGCGGAACTGCTGCGCGATGCCGAATATCACGCCGACACCCGCGCCGACGGCCAGTCCGCGCCAGCGCAACTGCGGGCGGACCATCAAAAAGAAGAAGTAGAGCGCCATCCAGGCGTAGCCGCCGCTGGCGTGTCCGGCCGGAAAACAGCGGCCATTTGGCAGTCCAGCGGGCCGGGATTCCAACAACCCGAGATACGGGCGCGTGCCGCCGAGTCCATCGATGTCCCAGGGACAATCGACGTTCGACCAGGATTTGATCCACGAGACCACCAGCGTCGCCAGCAGCACGGACAACGTCAGGTATCCCAGCGGCCTGCGCCAGACGCGCAGCGATTCGCGCTTGAACGCGATCAGCCACGTCGCCAGCACGGCGACCCAGGCGGCGACGCTGAGGCCGCGACCGGAACGATGCAGCAGCGCTTCGGTGAGGAAGGCTTTCTTCAACACCCAGCGATAGCCCTCCCAGGTGTAGATGCGATGCGCGAGCGACCAGTCGAGCTGCAGCCAGGAGATGATCGAGATCGCCGCTGCGAATGCCAGAAGCGGCAGCCACAGATGCGTCCGCAGTTGCTGCCGGGCAGCTTCCCGCCCGCGCGACGGCAGGAGCGCTTCATGGCCCGGGGTGAGGCGGATGTCGCCGCCGCGCGCGATGGTCGATTGTCCCGTGGGCCTGACTGACATGAACAAGATTCCCGCAATGTGCGGGAATCTTGTAACCGTATTGTCTTAAGTCAGGATGATGCGGATGTTGGAATGGCGTTATTCACCCAGCGCTTCGGCCACGAACGGCGGCAGCGTCGATGCGCCCTTGTGGATGTCGGCGCTGTAGTACTTCGACGCGAACGCCTTGGCGCGCGCATCGCCGTCGCGGAAGTCGAAGCCGCCGGATTTTCTCGCCAGCGTGCAGCTCCACCAGCCGGTCGGGTAGCAGGGCTGCGGGAACGGCAGCGTCTGGAAGCGCGCGAAGCCGGCCTTGCCCATTTCGGCGCGCATCTCCTTGATCAGATCGAGCAGCACCAGCGGCGATTCCGACTGCTGCACCAGGATGCCGTCGTCCTTCAGCGCGCGGAAACAGCTTTCGTAGAAGGCCTTGTTGAACAGGCCTTCGGCCGGGCCGACCGGGTCGGTGGAGTCGACGATCACGATATCCAGGCTGCCCGGCGCGCAGTTGGCCATGTAGGCGATGCCGTCGTCGAACAGCAGCTCGGCGCGCGGGTCGTGGTTGGAATCGCACAATTCCGGGAACCACTTCTCGGACATGCGCGTGACCTGCTCGTCGATGTCGCACTGCACGGCTTTCTTCACGCCCGGGTGCTTCAGCACTTCGCGCAGGGTGCCGCAGTCGCCGCCGCCGATGATCACCACGGTCTGCGGATCCGCATGGGTGAACAGCGCCGGGTGCGACATCATCTCGTGATAGAGGAAGTTGTCGCGGGTGGTGAGCATCATCGCGCCGTCGATCAGCATGAGATTGCCCCAATCGGTGCTCTCGTAGATCTCGATCTTCTGGAACGGCGACTGCACTTCGTCGAGTTTCCGGGTGATGCGATAGCCGATGGCCGAGCCGGCGGGTTCGAAGTTTTCGTAATGCCAGGTGGATGCGGTCATCGCGGCGGATCCGGAAGCGGTCTTGGGGCGCGAATTGTACCGGAGCGCTTCCGCTACGATAGCCGGCCACAGGAGGGGCCGGCCACAGGAGGCGCGGATGGCGGCGAACGCTTCGGAACAACGGTACAAGACGCTGATCGAACGGCTGCGGGCGCAGGCCCGCGAGGCGCCGCAGGCCTATCGCGCCCGGGTGGCGATGCTGGCGGCGCTGGGCTATGCCGCACTGGGGCTGATCCTGCTGGTCGCGGTCGGCCTGCCGGTCGGGATCGTGATCGCGCTGCTGGTCAGCGGACGCGAGTTCGATCCGTGGGTGTTCATGGTGCTGCTGCCGCAGGGTGTGTTCGCGGTGGTGGTGGTGCGCGCGCTGTGGCTGCGCTTCGACCCGCCATCCGGTTATCGCCTCGCACCCGGGGATGCGCCCGCGCTGGAGGCCGAGATCGAGCGCCTGCGTCTTGCCGCAGGTGCGCCGCCGCTGGAGGCGGTGGTGATCGACAGCGATCTCAATGCCGCTGCGGCGAGCCTGCCGCGTCTGCTCGGCCTACTGGGTTATCGGCACTATCTGGTGATCGGCCTGCCGTTGATGCGTCTGCTGGACAGCGCCGAGCTGTCGGCGGTGATCGCGCACGAGTTCGGCCATTTCCGCGGCGGTCACGGGCGTTTTTCCGCATGGATCTACCGCGTGCGTATCGGCTGGTTCCGGCTGGTCGATGCGATGGCGCGCAGCGGTGTCGCGATGTCGCGGCTGCTGGT
>JBAQRU010000353.1:0-20493 GCA_049296025.1 Lysobacteraceae bacterium
CTGTTCCGCCCCGGCCCGCTGGGCAGCGGGATGGACCGCGAATGGTGCGACCGCAAGCACGGCATTACCGCCGTGAGCTACCCGCATCCCGCGCTGGAGCCGGTGCTGGCGCCGACCTACGGCGTGATCGTGTACCAGGAACAGGTGATGCAGATCGCCCAGGTGCTGGCCGGCTATTCGCTGGGCGGCGCCGACCTGCTGCGCCGCGCGATGGGCAAGAAGAAAGCCGAGGAAATGGCCAAGGAGCGCGCCAAGTTCGAGGCGGGCTCGGCCGAACGCGGCGTCGATCCGCGCACGGCGACGCAGATCTTCGATCTGATGGAAAAATTCGCCGAATACGGCTTCAACAAGTCGCACTCGGCCGCCTACGCGCTGGTCGCCTACCAGACGGCATGGCTGAAAGTGCACTACCCAGCCGAATTCATGGCTGCGGTGCTGTCCTCGGACATGGACAACACCGACAAAGTAGTGGGTTTTCTCGACGAAGCGCGCACGCTGGGGCTGCTGGTCATGCCGCCGGACGTGAATGCGTCGGGCTTCATGTTCGAGGCCATGGACGACCACACGATCCGCTATGGCCTGGGCGCGGTGAAAGGCGTCGGCCGCGGCGCCTGCGACGCCATCGCAGAAGAGCGCCATCGCGGCGGCGCATACGCCGATCTGCTCGACTTCTGCAAACGCGTCGATAGCAGCAAGCTCAACCGGCGCACGCTCGAAGCCCTGGTCAGCGCTGGCGCACTGGATGCGCTGGGCGGCAACCGGCCCTCGCTGTTGCTGCAGTTGCCGGAAGTGCTGAAGGCCACCGAACAGCTCGCACGTGAGCGCGACGCGGGACAGGTGTCGCTCTTCGGCAGCTTCGCCGAAGCCGCGCCGGAGCTGAAACTCGAACTGCCGCAAACGTCGGACTGGCCGCTGTCGCAGAAGCTGGCGGGCGAGCGCGAAACCCTTGGCCATTACCTCAGCGGCCATCCGCTGGACCCTTATCGGGAAGAATTGAACGCGCTGGTCGGCACCGATCTGGGCAAGCTCGATCAGCTGTGGGAAGGCACGCAGTCTTCGCGCGGCCGTGGTCAACGTGCCGGTGGCGACGCCGACGGGGGCGGCCGCCAATGGCGCGCTGAGGCGACCGTGATTCTCGCCGGCCAGGTGGTTGGAATGCGCAAGCGCGGCGATTCGCAGGCATTCGTCCATCTGGAGGACGGTCGTGGACGGATCGAATGCGCCTTCTTCGCCGAGGCGTTCTTCGAATACCAGACGCTGCTCACGCGGGACCGCATTCTCGTGGTCGAAGGCGGCCTGCGCGAGGACGAATTCAGCGGCGGCTTCTCGCTGCGAGCCCGACGCTGTTGGGACTACCGCCAGATCTGCGCGCTACACGCGCAACGACTGTCGCTGCGACTGGATCTGCGCGAACCCGGGTTGATGCAGCGGATCGAAGGCCTGCTCGCACAGCATCGGCCGGGACCTACGCCGCTGCGCTACGACCTGCTCCTGCCGCAGGGGAGCGCTGGAACGCTGGACCTCAATGGCGCCCAATCTGTCCGCGTGGAAGCGGACCTGCCGAGCGGATTGCGTGCGCTGCCCGGCGTACGTACCGTGAAAGTGGCAATGAGCAAGCCCTGGATCTGATGACGGCAATGGCCCGGTCTTGATATTCCCTGAGACGGCGTGACCATACTTGGCCGTACGGTGCACTCCGGAATCCTCGGCTAGACTTGCGATCCCCGGTCCACGGCCCATCCCGCGCATGAATCCGAATTACCTCGACTTCGAAAAACCGATCGCCGACCTGGAGGCCAAGATCCAGGAGCTGCGCCACGCCAGCACCGGCCCCGAGGTCAATATCGATGCTGAAATCCATGCGCTGCAGGACAAGTTGCGTCGGCGCACCGCGCAGATCTTCCGCGACCTCAGCGCTTGGCAGGTCTCGCAACTGGCGCGGCATCCGGCCAGACCCTATACGCTCGACTACCTTCGCGTGATCTGCGACGAGTTCCAGGAACTCGCCGGCGACCGCACCTTCGCCAACGACAACGCCATCGTCGGCGGCTTGGCCCGTATCGGCGGCCGCAGTGTGATGGTGATCGGACACGAGAAAGGCCGCGACACCAAAGCCAAGGTCCGCCGCAATTTCGGCATGCCCAAACCCGAGGGCTACCGCAAGGCGCTTCGTCTGATGAAGATGGCCGAACGCTTCCGCTTGCCGGTGCTGACCTTCATCGACACAGCTGGCGCGTGGCCCGGGATCGATGCCGAAGAGCGCGGACAGTCCGAGGCCATCGCCCGCAATCTGCTGGAAATGTCGGAGCTGAAAGTCCCGATCCTGTGCACAGTCATCGGCGAAGGCGGTTCCGGCGGCGCGCTCGCCATCGGCGTCGGCGACCGCACCCTGATGCTCGAATACAGCACCTATTCGGTCATTTCGCCAGAAGGCTGCGCCTCGATCCTGTGGAAAACAGCGGACAAGAAACAGGAGGCCGCGCAGGCGATGGCGATCACCGCAAAGCGTCTGCATGCGCTCGGCCTGATCGACAAGATCGTCCGCGAGCCCATCGGCGGCGCGCATCGCAACCCGGTGCAAATGGCGAAGCGCCTCAAACCAATCCTGATCAACGAACTCGATGCGCTTGCGGCGCTGCCGGTCGAAGATCTGCTCGACCTCCGCTACCGGCGCCTGCGCGGCTACGGTGCCTATGAAGCGGCCTGATCGAGAACCTGTGGCGTGACGTCGGGCAAAACTTGACTCTGCTCAAGCGCGACGGGCACCGTCGACTGACGATGGCAACGGTTTCCCGCGTACCGCAGCAGATACCGGGCATTTCACCGCAGTCAGGAGTCTCGCCAGTGCCCCGTTCCCGTAGCGCCGCACCCCGCAAGCCAAGTCCGCCACGGAAAACCCGCGCACGCAAGTCAGCGCCGGCAACGGCGGAAACCGGCACGCTCCCGGGGAGTGTGGAAATCGCGGCGATGCCTGCGCTCGAGCCCGGTCTTTCCGTCGAAGCCGCGCAGAGGCTGGAGGCAGTACCGCTGACCGACGAAGACAGCACCAGCGCACCGCTGCCCGCAGGCTACCCCTACCTCACCCGACTGCGCCGCTGCGACTACGAAGCCGAGAAAAAGAGACTGCAGATCGAATTGTTGAAGGTGCAGAGTTGGGTCAAAGCCACCGGACAGCGCGTCATCATCCTGTTCGAAGGCCGCGACGCCGCAGGCAAGGGCGGCGCCATCAAGCGCTTCACCGAACATCTCAACCCCCGCGGCGCACGCGTGGTCGCACTGGAAAAGCCGAACGACCAGGAGCGCGGCCAATGGTATTTCCAGCGCTATATCGAACATCTACCGACGACAGGCGAACTCGTGTTCTTCGACCGCAGTTGGTACAACCGCGCCGGTGTCGAACGCGTGATGGGTTTCTGCTCTTCCGCCGAATACCTGGAATTCCTGCGCGAAACGCCTGAATTCGAACGAATGCTCGTCCGCAGCGGCATTCGCCTCTACAAATTCTGGTTTTCGGTCAGTCGGGAAGAGCAGTTGCGACGATTCAAGGCCCGCCGCAACGACCCGCTCAAGCATTGGAAGCTCTCGCCGATCGACCTGGAATCTCTCGACAAATGGGCGGAATACACCGAAGCCAAGAATTCGATGTTTTTCCATACCGATACTGCGGATTCACCTTGGCTTGTCATCAAATCCGACGACAAGAAACGTGCGCGACTGAACTGCATGCGCCATTTTCTCGATACTTTGCCTTACCCCGGGAAAGATCAGCGCATCGCACGCAGCGCAGACCCACTCATCGTTGGCGCAGCATCGGATGTCCTGACCAATGGCGACGGCCAATAGCCGCGACTGCGCCGAAACGGACGATGTGGACGATACGGATACCGTGAATGCTTCGATCGAGCTGGTCCATGGGCTCGGGTACGTTCGAGGAATGCGGCCCGGAAACGGGCCGCTGTCGGAATCCGTTGCGAGTTCCCGAGAATCGAACCGCACGCGGTGATGGGCAGCACCTGCTGCTGTTTTAGCAGGTGAACGCACGAAATTGCATCTGTCCTGCGTCCGAACTCGACGAATCAATGGGACGCCGAAGGAATGAAAACAAAAAAAGCCTGAAAAAAAGCATTCCAAGGGACTTGGCGCGAGCACAACCTTGGCCTACAGTGCGCAGGCCGGCATGTCGTCCGGCAGAGCCAAAAAATCAACCCCATTCGACGAGGAAATCGAACTCTCATGGCAACCAAAAAGAAAACTGCCGCCAAGAAGGCCGCTGCCAAGCCGGCCGCCCAGAAGCCGATCAAGGACGTGATGAGCAAGTCCGCGCTGATCGCCCATATCGCTGGCGCGACGGATGTCGCCGCGAAGGACGTGCGCGCCATCATGGCTGCTCTCGAGGCGGCCATTCACGCATCGGTCGGCAAGAAGGGTGCCGGCATGTTCGTGTTGCCGGGCGTGCTGAAGATCACTGCTGTCAGCGTTGCCGCCAAACCGAAGCGCAAAGGCATCAACCCGTTCACCGGTCAGGAAACCACGTTTGCCGCCAAGCCGGCCACCGTGAAGGTCAAGGTCCGTCCGATGAAGAAGCTCAAGGACGCTGCCACAGCCTGAGCGTTCCAATCGTACGATGATCGCGGGTTCGCCCGGGGTAGATGCCTGAAAAAGCCGCGTCTCCGCAGGGAATGCGGCTTTTTTTGTGTCTCGTGCAGGGCTCGCTGCAATGACCAAGCGACCTGTCCCTCCAAGGCACTCCGGTTACCCGCCATTTCCGGTGATTTCGAGAGAGTCGGCTTGTGCGGATCGATTGAACTATCGTAATGCAACGTCCATACGTTGTATGACTGTCTCTGCGGGGTCAGCGGTGCGCGGCAGCGCAACCTTGATGGCAACACGCTGCACAATGATATCCACCGTCCATGAACGGGAGCGGCGCTGACAGCCATCCGGCACGGGGCCGAAAGCATCTGTTGATACTCCTGGAATAAGCTTCCGGCTTCGCCCACGAGCCGCCATCATGATCGTCATGCACCGCAATTTCCTGCACTCCGCTGCACTCTTCTGCGTCACGGTCTCCCTGGTCGGCTGCGCTACCCTCGACACCGCCAACGCCCTGCTCGGCAACCAGCTCACCTTCTCCGCGCCGCAATTGCAGGGGTACCTCGACAGGCATTATCCACACCGATACGACGCGATCGGCGGGCTGGTCGATCTCACGGTGAGTCAGACACAAGTCTCGATCCCGCCGGACAGTGCCCGATTGCATCTGGATTTCGATGTGGGTATCGACGGCCTCGGCATGCGCAGCGACAAGCATTCCGGGCATTTCGCGGTCACCAGCGGCTTGCGCTACGACATTCGCAGCCATGCGCTGTACCTCGAAGAACCTGAGCTGGAATCGATTGAATTGCCGCTGCTCGGCGACCGGATGAACGCGACGGGACGCGATCTGATCAACGGCTGGCTGCGCGACCACGCCCGCAAAGAGCCTGTCTACCGGCTGGAGCAGCGCATGCTCGACTCGCTCGGCTCGCGGCGGGTGACCGGCACCTTGATTCGCGACGGACACGTGCTCATCAAGCTCGACCGGTAATCGTCGAGACGGCCGCGCACCGCCAGATCTCGTCGTCTTCAGATTTCGAACCGGTAGGACAGCTTCAGCAGCAACTGCTCGCTGTCTCGGAGGTCGAACGCGCCGCCGAGCTCGTCTCGCACCGAATACGGGCCAACGCCCGTGTCGAACAGCGATCCACCACGGACGTAGGCCACATACAGATACGACAGCGGCGCGAATTCGTAGCGATAGCGCACCTGGAAGCCGAGATTGCGCACAGCGAAATCATCGAGCGCATCGTTACTGCGCACCGGCGTCCCGTCGGCGGAGATTCGCCAGGCGCGCTTGGCTTCGGCATCCAGCCCCAGCGCCTGCAGGCGCACGCGCAGTTCCTGCTTCGAGCCGATCAGCCAAACGGTGCCGGCGTTGAGAAAAATCTGCTCGGAGCCGAACGTGCCCAGCAGATTGGCGCCACGCCACAGGGTCAGGTCCGGATTGCGCTGCAATTCCAGACCCGTGAATACGCTGAGATTGTCGTTGATGGCGTAATTCGGCTCGAGATAGAACGTCCATGCCCCTCGGTCGATACCGCCGAGTCCTTCGGCGTTGTAATTCACGCTACCGTAGAGGGACCAGTGCTTCTTCTTGGGAAAAAAGCGTTCAGCGAACGCATACAGCCGTCCCGGATGATCGACCACGCCGTTGCCACGGGTGATCAGATCGTCGTGGCCCGGTGTCCATGCGGCGATCTCGAAGAACTGATTGCCGCCGTCGCGGCGCTCGCTGTTTCGATTGACGGCAAAAGCATTGCCGATATGCACGCCATTGTCGTTGCTGCGACGCGAAGCTGCGAACCGCCACTGATGGGATGCGTACGGAGAACTGTCCTCCAGTGCGGTGAAACGACGCGAAATCTCGTAGCGCGCGTAGTTGAAATTATTGCGATCGAGGAAACCGAAGTCGTTGAGCTGCAGGTCCTCTCCGCTGTGCAGCATGTACAACTGCTGACGCCAGCCGTCGCCGATCTCATGGTCGATTTTTACCTGCGCACCGGTATCGCGCACGGTGTCGCCATGCTGATCGATACTGGAGCCGACAAGATTGGTGCGGATGTTCCAGTGCGCGTTCGGCGCCCACTGGTGATCGAAGGAATACACGGTCGCCTCGCGCTCGAGGAATGGACGATTCACCCGCGTCACCATCGCGCCGACGCTCTGATTTTCGAATCCGCGGGTCGCGCGCAGAGCATGGAAATCGCGGCCGGCACTGTCGCCTTCGGTCGCCGCGAACACCCCGTAACCGAATCCGCCGACGCTGCCATTGATCTTCGCGGCAGCGGTCACGTCGCCGGAGCCACTGCCATCATCGGCGGGCGCGCCGACGCGCCGGGTGTAGATCAACTGCTGGGCGCTGCCGAGCGAACCGAATGGCACTTCGAAATACCCCTGGTTCTCGGTGAAAAACGGGCGCTTGTCGCCGAAGAAGGACTCGATCGCGCTGAAATTGACCACGATCCCGTCACTCTCGACTTGGCCGAAATCCGGGTTGAGCGTGGCGCTGAGCTGAAACTGGCCGTTGGGTTTCCAGAAGAGATCGACGCCGGCATCGACCTCCGTCCTGCCATTGATGTTGTCGTACAGCCCGACGACATACGGCGTGACCGCAAGCAAGGACTGGCTGAACTGCGGCACCTCGACCTTCTGCAATGCGCTGAGATAACGCTGCTCGGTGTAACTGATCGCCGGCCACGTCATGCGCTCGCCGGTATCCCCGACCACGCGGTCGAGCGAAAGACCGATCGTGCGGGTATCGCCATTGATGCTGCGCATCGGCGCGATATGCCAGGGAATCAGTATTTCTGCGGACCAGCTGTCGTCGTCTTCCGATACCGCATGTTTCCAGGCGCCATCCCAGTCGTTATTGAACTGGTTTTCGTTGGCGATGGTGCCATCGCCGATGCCGTTGGACAGCGCCAGCATGAAGTTGTAGCCGCTGCGCCCGTCGCCATCGAAATCGACATACACATTCACACGATCCACGTTGCCATTGTCGTCGCGCTGGAATCGCTGCCGGGTACGCGGAATACCGCTGGGCTGGCGGTTTCGGAACGCAACGGCAAGACCATCGGCAGTCGCCATGTACCAGGCTTCGGTCGCGTGCCGGCTCGGCTCGCGGGTCAGCGGCTGGGTCATGCGGAAGTCGTCGACCCGCTGCGCGCTGGACCATTCCGTGGAATCGACCTTGCCATCGATATCGAGGGCAAACGTCGGCAGAGGCATCGAGACGACCGCCGCGAGAAGCAATAGGCGCATGGCGCGATCCCGGAGAAACGTGGCCGCATCCTGCGGCACCCGTCCGGCGCGGGCGCCTGTCTTAAGTCATGGAAACTTCATGCCCCGCGCATCCGCTGTCACTTCGGCGTTGCGGAATTTGGCGGCAACGCTGCTGTCGCTTCAGCGCTTGGGTTGCAGCATCGTGCCCGTGCACTTCTTGGCGCCGCATTTGCAACCCCAGATTTTCTTCAACTTCGCGGTGTGCGGTTCGTCCAGCACGATCCCGTAGTTGTAGGTCAGTTCTTCGCCGGGCTCGATATCGCGGATCGCTTCGATGAACACCTTGTCCTTGTGACCTTTGCCCTTGCTGTTCTCCTCCAGCACCGCCTCGCAGTTGGGTGCGCAACTGTGATTGATCCAGCGTGCGATGTTGCCATCGACATTGGCGTCGATCACGTAGTCGTCGTTGAGGGTAAACAGAAACGTGTGGCCGTTCTCGTCGATATCGCCATAGGCCTCGTCCACCTCGTCGTGGGTCCGCACCTTGCCCTTGTAACGCACGATGCGATCGCCCTTCAGGATAGCTTCGTCGGCGAACACGCCATTGCCGTGGATGGGCGACAAGCGGGCGACGATCTTCTTCTTCGACATGGCGATGCGACTCTCGAAAACGTTGGAATTCGTCGGAATTATCCCTGATCCCGCGCCTTTTGTGGCGTCCGCGTGCCGCAGTGACTGGCTGGGTGCCGGTCTCCTGCCTGGATCGGCAGACGATGCCGCCGATCGCCGACATCACTAAAAAGCGGCGTCTGCTGTTGATCTCGTCGGGCCACCTGCCCGGCTGCGGTTCTGCTTGTGCGCAGCGCTGGCATGGGCGGCAACCCATTTCGCAAGAGATTGTGAACAGACGCCCAGAACCAGCCTCGCCAAGCGCCGCTCCAGAAGATCGCCATGCCCAGACCGGAGATTGTCCGCACCCATGCTGGTACGCCCACTGGCCATCGTCAGTCAGATGCAATGCCAGACATCGCTCGCCTGGCGCCACGGATTGAGCCGTTCAGGACGAAAGCGTACAATTTCGGTCCTGTATCGACATCACCGTCGCCAACCGCGACCCGGCAGCTCACATCCCATGCTTCGAGTCACCAAACTCACCGACTACGCGACCGTGGTGCTGACCGTTCTGGCCGGCGCCAGCGAAACCATGCTCAGCGCGAATGGACTGGCCGAGCGCGCGGGTCTGGAGGCGCCGACGGTCGCCAAGGTGCTGAAACCCCTGGCGCAGGCCGGGCTGGTGCAGGCCTTTCGCGGCGCCACCGGCGGCTATCGCCTCGCCCGCCCGGCCAGCGAGATTTCCCTCGTGGAGATCGTCGAAGCGATGGAAGGCCCGCTGGCGATGACCGAATGCAGCATCCACGACGGCCACTGCGGCATCGAACAGTCCTGCGGCGCCCGCGCCAACTGGCGGCGGATCAACGATGTCGTCGCCGACGCCCTGCGTCGGGTCACGCTGGCGGATATGACGTTGCCCGTCGGCGTAGCGGCGCGCAAAACCATTCCTGTTTCGCTGTCGGCCCGCTGAGGAGATCCCATGAATCGCCCCGACCCGCAGATCGTGCCGAGCGCACCAGTCCAGAACGCCGATATCCTCGAACAGCTCGGCCGCCGCTACGACGCCGGCTTCGTCACCGACATCGAATCCGACACCCTGCCGCCGGGTCTCAATGAAGACGTGGTCCGCTTTCTTTCGGCAAAGAAGAACGAGCCCGAGTGGATGACCGACTGGCGGCTCACCGCATACCGCCACTGGCTGACGATGACGCCGCCGCACTGGGCCAAGCTCGACATCGCGCCGATCGATTTCCAGTCGATCAGCTACTACTCGGCACCCAAAGCGAAATACGCGTCGCTCGACGAAGTGCCGCAAGAGCTGCTCGACACCTACGACAAGCTCGGCGTGCCGCTGCACGAGCGCGCGAGACTGGCGGGCGTCGCCGTCGATGCGGTCTTCGATTCGGTCAGCGTCGGCACCACATTCCGCAAGGAACTGGCCGAAAAAGGCGTGATTTTCTGCTCGATGTCCGAAGCGTTGCACGACTATCCGGAGCTGGTCCGCCAGTATCTCGGAAGCGTGGTGCCGGCGGGCGACAACTATTTCGCCGCATTGAATTCAGCGGTGTTCTCCGACGGCAGCTTCGTATTCATTCCCAAGGGCGTGCGCTGCCCGATGGAACTCAGCACCTACTTCCGGATCAATGCGATCAACACCGGCCAGTTCGAGCGCACGCTGATCATCGCCGAGGAAAAATCCTACGTCAGCTATCTCGAAGGCTGCACCGCGCCGATGCGCGACGAGAACCAGCTGCACGCGGCGGTGGTCGAGCTGGTGGTGCTGGACGACGCCGAGATCAAATACTCGACGGTGCAGAACTGGTATCCCGGCGACGAGAACGGCGTCGGCGGCATCTACAACTTCGTCACCAAGCGCGGCGAATGCCGCGGCGCGCGCAGCAAGATCAGCTGGACCCAGGTCGAAACCGGCTCTGCGATCACCTGGAAATATCCATCCTGCGTGCTCTTGGGCGACGATTCCAGCGGCGAATTCCATTCGGTCGCGCTCACTCATCATCGGCAGCAGGCCGACACCGGCACCAAGATGATCCACATCGGCAAGCTCACCAAATCGAAGATCGTCAGCAAGGGCATCAGCGCCGGTCGTGGCCAGAACAGCTATCGCGGCCTGGTGAAAGTGGAACGTGGCGCCGACGGTGCGCGCAACCACACCCAGTGCGACAGCCTGCTGATCGGCAAGCGCTGCGGCGCGCACACCTTCCCTTACATCGAAGTGAAAAACCCCAGCGCGACCGTCGAGCACGAGGCCACCACCTCGAAAATCAGCGACGACCAACTGTTCTACTGCCGCAGTCGCGGCATCAGCGAAGAGAACGCGGTGTCGCTGATCGTCGACGGCTTCTGCAAGACGGTGTTTCGCGAACTGCCGATGGAATTCGCGGTGGAAGCGAAGAAACTGCTGGAAGTCTCGCTCGAAGGTTCGGTCGGATGAACGCCGTCGCCATCGGCGAAACCGACCTGCAGCGACTGCTGGCCGGGCTAGCGCCCGAGCTGGCCGCGCGTCCGCGCGCGATCCGCTCGCAGCCGACGGGCGAAGCGGTCCCCGCCGACGCGATCATGCTGTTCCGGGAACAGGAAGGCGTTACGGTCGTCGTCGTGGTCGATGAGGTTGCGGCCGATGCCGTCGCGTTCGATCGCACCCGGGACGAAGCGCTTTGGGCGCAGATCACCTTGCGCATCCATTCCAGTCTCGAAGCCGTCGGCATGCTGGCGGCGATCGCCAACGCGCTTGCGGCGCGGGATATTCCCTGCAATGCCGTGTCCGCCTATTACCACGATCATCTGTTCGTGCCGTGGGTGCGTCGCGACGATGCCATCACTGCGCTGCGCGAACTGTCGGAAGGTACTGCCACATGACACTCAGCGACATCATCGGCACGATCGGTGTGTCCATCCTCTTGATCGCCTTCGTGCTCAACCAGCGGCGCACCATCTCGGAACACTCGCGCGCATTCCTGGCGATGAACCTCATCGGCGCACTGATGTGCGGCTACTCCGCATGGCTGGTGCGTTTCATGCCA
This sequence comes from Lysobacteraceae bacterium, assembly GCA_049296025.1. Lineage (GTDB taxonomy): Bacteria > Pseudomonadota > Gammaproteobacteria > Xanthomonadales > Xanthomonadaceae > Lysobacter_I. Next base: position 11,475 of record JBAQRU010000353.1, read on the forward strand.
TTCGTGGTGCTTGAAAACGTCTGGGCTCTGGTGGCGGCTTGGGGCCTGCTGCGCTGGTCGCCCGAGAGGCAAGACTGAAAAATATGGACCGTGCCATGAAACCGCTGCTGTTCGGACTGACCGTATTGCTGACGGTTGCCGCCTGCACAGAAAAAACCGGACCTCAAGCCGACACTGCACCGCAATCGAAGGCTCCGCCTGCCGCATCAATGCCGCAACCGACCACAACACTCCCCGCGATATCGACGCCCTCCAGCATGCCCGCGACACCTGCAGCGGAAGCGGCCGCGTCCTTCGAGTTCGCGTTTTCCAGCACCAACGCCGACGGCAAGGAAGGCGACGACCCCCGCATCCTGCGCTGGGACGATGGCCCATGCGGCGGAAGCCCGGTGGTACGCGTGTCGCGGATGCCACTGAACGATCCGGCGCTGGTGCCCGACTACGTCGTCGAGTTCGACGACAGCGGCAAGGAGTTGAAGCGCTGGGGCAAACCCTACGAAGCCGAAGTGCTCGGTCTGGATGGCGACCTGCTGAAATTCCGAGTCCGCAGCGAACCGCCGCGCGCATTCTGGACCGACCTGCAAGGCCGCATCGGCACGATCGCGGGCGATGCGACGACGATTCCGGAACTGGATACACCGACCTTCGAGTGCCCGACACTGCCGACGTTCGCGAATTCCAGCTACGCCTATTGTTCGATCGTGACCGATGCCGCCAGCCGACCACGCAAGCTCGCGTGGGAAGGCCCCTGTACCTGAGCGTCTGCCCCTTCACGAATCGCCGCAATCAACAAGACGAATCCATCATGCTGAAAATCGACAACCTCCACGCCCGCGTCGCTGGCAAAGATATTCTCAAAGGGCTCACGCTCGAGGTGAAGCCCGGCGAAGTTCACGCCATCATGGGTCCGAACGGCGCTGGGAAATCCACGCTCGGCAATATCATCGCCGGCCGCGACGGCTACGAGATCACCGAAGGCAGCGTCGTGTTCGAAGACCGCGATCTGCTGGCGCTGGCGCCCGAAGAACGCGCTGCGCTCGGGGTGTTCCTGGCATTCCAGTATCCGGTCGAAATTCCCGGCGTGAACAACACCTATTTCCTGCGCAGCGCGCTCAACGCACAGCGCAAGGCGCGCGGGGAAGGCGAACTGGATTCGATGCAGTTCCTGAAACTGGTGCGCGAAAAGCTCGCAGTGCTGCACTTGAAGGACGAACTGCTGCATCGCGGCGTCAACGAGGGTTTCAGCGGCGGCGAGAAAAAGCGCAACGAGATCTTCCAGCTCGCTGTGCTGGAACCGAAGCTGGCGATCCTCGACGAAACCGACTCCGGTCTCGACATCGACGCGCTGAAAGCCGTCGCCGATGGCGTGAATGCATTGCGCAGCGCGAACCGGGCATTTGTGGTCATCACCCACTACCAGCGGCTGCTCGATTACATCAAGCCGGACGTGGTGCACGTGCTGGCCGATGGCCGGATCGTCGAAACCGGCGGCCCGGAACTTGCACTGGAGCTGGAAGAACACGGCTACGCCTGGATCAAGGATCGCGTCGCACCGGAAGCAACCGCACGATGAGCGCCCTGCTCGATTCCTTCGCTGCGGCGTTCGACACCCTCGCCCAGCGCGAGGCAGCAGGCCTCGGCGCGCACCGGAGTGACGCGCTGGACGCCGCGCTGCGCGACGGTCTGCCGGGACCGCGTAGCGAAGCATGGAAATACACATCGCTGCGCGCGCTGGAGCGGCGTGCCTTCGTGCCGGCGACAGCCGTGAGCGTCGACGAAACGATGCTGGACGCGCGCCTGACGCAGATCCCGACGCCGCGCATGGTGTTCGTGGACGGCCGCATCGATACAGAACGCAGCGATATCTCCACACTGCCGGCTGGTGTCGAAGCGATGCCGTTGTCCTGGGTGCTGCGCAACCTGGAACCCCGCGACGCGAATTTCCTGCAGCGCTGCTATACGGGCGCGGACGAAATGTTCTCCGTGCTCAATGCAGCACTGGCCGAGGAAGGCGCGGTGGTACGCGTCGACCATGCCGTCGATCGCCCCTCGACGACGCTGCATCTCGTCTTCGTCGCCAGCGGTGCCGCCGCTGAAACGGCGGTGGCGCTTCGGCATTTCATCGATCTTCGCAACGATGCGGCCCTGCATCTGATCGAGCATCACATCGCGCTCGGGGACCATCGGGGGCTCGCGAACCATGTCAGCCATGTGCATCTGGGCCAGCGCTCGCGTCTGGCCCATGTGCGCGTGCAGGCGGGCGCCGAAGGTGCGAACGTTTTCGCACGTACCGATGCGGTGCTGGCGCGCGACGCCGGGTATCGACGCACCGATCTCGAACTCGGCGCCGCGCTGTCGCGACACGAACTGAACGTGCGCCTCGAAGGTGAAGGCGCGTCGCTGACCGCCAACGGCGTGCTATTCGCCGACGGCAAGCGTCATCTCGATACGCGCCTGGGCATCGAACACATCGCCCGCAACACGTCCTGCGACCTACTGTGGCGCGGACTCGGCGCCGGGCGCGGGCGGGCCGTGTTCCACGGCGGCATCGTGATCCGCGAAGGCGCCGATGGCGCCAACGCGAATCTCTCGAACAAGAATCTGCTGCTGTCGACGCAGGCGGAGATCGACACCCAGCCGGTGCTGGTCATCCATGCCGACGAAGTCCAGGCTGCGCACGGCGCGACCGTAGGCCAGCTCGATCCGACCGCGCTGTTCTATCTGCGTTCGCGCGGGTTGCCAGAAGCGGACGCGCGCGCACTGCTCACCGCTGCGTTCTGCCGCGAAGTGCTGGCCGGCATCGACGACAGCACGCTGCGCGAAGCGTTGACCACCGTACTCGATGCGCATCTCGCGCGAGTGACCCCTGCATGAGCAACCCTGCGATCGACACTGTCCACGACCACACTGTCCACGACTGGGACGCGATCCGCGCGGACTTCCCGCTGCTGACCCGCGAAGTCCACGGCAAGCCGCTGATCTATTTCGACTCCGCCAATACCGGGCAGAAGCCCGCATCGGTCATCGACACCGTCGATGATTTCTACCGCCATCACAATGCCAACGTCAGCCGCGCGGTCCATGCGCTGGGCACCGAAGCCACCGAAGCCTACGAAGCGTCGCGCACGAAGCTCGCCGGTTTTCTCAAAGCGCACCGCGACGAGCTGGTGCTGTGCAGCGGCACCACATTCGCGCTCAATCTCGTCGCTTATTCGTGGGCGCTGCCGCGACTGAAGCCCGGCGACGCGATCCTGCTGTCGCGAATGGAGCATCACGCCAATATCGTGCCGTGGCAGCTGGTCGCCGAACGCAGCGGCGCGAGGATCAAGGTCGCCGAGATCCGCGAAGACGGTTCGCTCGATCTCGACGCGCTGTATGCGGCGATGACGCCGGAGGTGAAGATCCTCGGTCTGGCCCACGTCAGCAATGTGCTGGGCACGGTCAATCCGGTGCGCGAGATCTGCCGCGAAGCGCGTCGGCGCGGCATCGTCAGCGTGATCGACGGCTCGCAGGCCGCGCCGCATCGCGCCCTCGACATTCCTTCGCTGGGCTGCGATTTCTACGCGATCACTGGCCACAAGATGTGCGGTCCGACCGGCACCGGCGCGCTGTGGGCGCGCCGCGAGCACATCGCCGCGATGCCGCCGTTCCTCGGCGGCGGCGAGATGATCAAGGAAGTGCGCTTCGAGGGCACGGTCTTCAACGATGGCCCGCATCGCTTCGAAGCGGGCACGCCGAATATCGCCGGTCATATCGGCTTGGGCGCGGCGGTCGATTACCTTACCGCCATCGGCATGGATGCGATCGAAGCGCGCGAAGCCGAACTGCTGGCGCATGCCACCGAAGCCTTGCGCAACATCGATGGCCTGCGCATCCTCGGCACGGCGCCGGAGAAGGCTGCCGTCGTCAGTTTTCTGGTCGAGGGCGCGCATGCGCACGATCTGGCGACGCTGCTCGATCTGGAAGGCGTCGCCGTGCGCTCCGGCCATCACTGCGCGCACCCGCTGATGCAGTTCTTTGGCGTGGCCGCGACCTGTCGTGCGTCGTTCGCGTTCTACAACACGCACGACGAAATCGAACGCTTCGCCGCCGCGCTCACCAAAGTTCGTCGCCTGCTGGGCTGATCGCAACCACCGCGCAGAAGGAATCCACCGTTTGTCTCTCATGCTCAGTTTCCGCACCGCCACCCACGACGATATCCCCGCGCTCATCGAACTGGTCACGTCCGCCTATCGCGGCGATATCAGCCGTCAGGGCTGGACCACCGAGGCCGATCTGCTCGGTGGCCAGCGCATCGATGCCGACATGCTGCGTACCGAGTTGGACACGCCGGGCAGCATCGTGTTGCTGGCGATCGACTGCAGAGACGAGGACGCGCCGCGTCTGGTCGCCTGCGCCAATATCGCAAAGCAGTCGAGCGACGACGGCATTCCCACCGCATATTTCGGCATGTTCTCGGTCAGCCCCGACGTGCAGGGCGGAGGCGTCGGCAAGATCGTGCTGGCGGAAGCCGAGCGCATCGCGCACAACACGCTGGGCTGTACGCGCATGCGCATGACCGTGATCGATGCGCGCGAGGAACTGATCGCGTATTACGAACGCCGGGGCTATCTCCGCACCGGGATCAAGAAACCATTCCCGTACGGCGACCCGCGCTACGGCCTGCCCAAGCGCGACGACCTGCAGTTCGAGGTGCTCGAGAAAACGCTGGAGACTGCGCCGTGAGCGATTGGACTTTCGTCTGCGCGACAGGGCAACTCTTGCCCGGCGAAAAAACCGTGGTCTGGGCGGACGAAACGCCCATCCTGGTGGTCAATCTCGACGGCGAACTGTATGCCCTCGAAGACCGCTGCACCCACGACGAATTCGAATTGTCGTCCGGCGACATCGACACCGCCGAGGGCAGCATCACCTGCGTACTGCACGGCGCACGCTTCGACATCCGCGAAGGCACCGCGCTGTGCGCGCCTGCCTACGAACCGGTCGCGAAGTTTCCGGTCAAGATCGAACACGGTGGCGTCTGGGTGCGCGACGACCGTTGAACATCGCATGGGGTGCGCGACACGCGCACCCTATGAAAGCTTTTCTGCTCACGCCGACACGGCGCAAAGCATCAACCCAACGCTTCCAGTCCCAATGACGCCAGCATCTCGACCATGCGCCCGGCCTGCACGGCCTGCTCGCTTGATGCGTTGCCCTGCTCCGCACGTTTGGCCACGCCCTGCGCGATCGCAGCGAGACGAAAGAAACTGAACGCCAGCACGAACGGCCAATCGGCAGGAATCGGTCGACCGGTCAACTGCGAATAGCGCGTGAGCAGCGCGGCTTCCTCCGGAATCCCCAGCGTCGCGCGGTCCAATCCCGCCAATCCCGGCAGCGCCGGATTGCGCGGCAGGCGCAGCGCCATGCAGAAATAGCCGAGGTCCGCGAGCGGATGACCGAGCGTCGACAGTTCCCAGTCGACGATGGCGATCACGCGCGGTTCGTCGGGATGGAGCATCAGATTGTCGATGCGAAAATCGCCGTGCGCCAGCGCGACCACGCCATCATCGGCCGGGCAGCGCGCGGGCAGTGCGTCGATCAACGCATCCATCGCCGCGATTGGCCGGGTTTCGCTGGCGCGGTACTGCTCGCTCCAACGCTTGATCTGGCGCTCGAAGTAATTGCCGGGTTTGCCGTAGTCGCCCAGACCGACAGCGGCGGGATCGACCGTGTGCAGCGCCGCCATCGCATCGATGATGCCGAGATAGATATCGGCGCGATCGGCTGCGGCCATATCGGGCAGCGACGGATCCCAGAAGATCCGGCCGTCGACGAAGCTCATCAGATAGAACATCGACCCGATGACCGATTCGTCGCGGCATAGATGCAACGGCTTCGCCACCGGCACCGACGTGCCGTGCAGCGCCTGCAGCACGCGGAATTCGCGATCCACGGCGTGCGCGGAAGGCAGCAACGGTCCCGGCGGCTTGCGGCGCAACACATACGTGCCGCTGGCGGCATCGATGCGGTAAGTCGGATTGGATTGCCCGCCCTTGAATTTGGTGGCGGTCAATGGGCCACGGAAGCCATCAACATGGGCTTCGAGATACGCGGCCAGCGCGTCGGCGGGAAGATCGAGCGGATGCGGCGTGCTCATTCGTTCGATTTCATCCTTTCAACATCGAACGCGCGAGCGCAGCGATGTGGACTTCGTCCGGGCCATCCGCCAAGCGCAGCGAACGCGCGCCGGCATAGGCCTGGGCGAGGAAATAATCCTGCGACAGACCGCCGCCGCCGTGGATCTGCATCGCACGGTCGATCACCGCGCAGGCCATGCGCGGCGCGACGATCTTGATCATGCCGATCAGATCCTTCGCGCCCTTGTTGCCGTGCGCATCCAGCGCAGCGGCGGCCTGCAGCGTGAGCAGGCGCGCCTGTTCAATCTCGCAGCGCGACAGCGCGATTGCTTCCTGCGCCATGCCGTGCCCACCCAGCGGGCGGCCGAAGGCTGCGCGGCTGCGCGCACGCTGGACCATCAGCTCCAGCGCGCGCTGGGCCAGGCCGATCGAACGCATGCAGTGGTGAATCCGCCCCGGACCCAACCGCGCCTGCGCGATCTCGAAACCGCTGCCGGATTCGCGCAGCAGATTCGCCACCGGCACGCGGACATTCGTGAACTCGATTTCGACATGGCCATGCGGCGCATCGTCGTAGCCGAACACCAGCAGCGGCCGCAGCACGCGCACGCCCGGTGTCTTCATCGGCACCAGCACCATCGACTGGCGGCGGTGCACCGGCGCGTCCGGGTCGGTCACGCCCATCACGATCAGGAGTTCGCAGCGCGGATCGCCGGCGCCGGTGGTCCACCACTTGCGGCCGTTGATGACGAACGCGTCGCCGTCGCGGACGATCGGCAGCGCGATATTGGTGGCGTCGGAACTGGCGACCTCCGGCTCGGTCATCGCGAACGCCGAACGGATCTCGCCGGCCAACAGACGCGGCAGCCATGGCGCCTGCTGCTCCGGCGTGGCGAAGTGCAGCAGCACTTCCATGTTGCCGGTGTCGGGCGCGCTGCAGTTGAAGACTTCCGGCGCGAACAGGCTGCGCCCGGTGAGTTCGGCGATCGGCGCGTAATCGAGATTGCTCAAGCCCGCACCGTGCGCGGCGTCGGGTAGAAACAGATTCCACAGCCCCAGCGCTTTGACCTCGGCCTTCAGCGATTCCAGCAGCGGCGGAATCGTCCAGCGTGTCTGCGGATCGGCCGCATGCGCCTGGAATGCGGTTTCGGCCGGAATGATTTTTTCGGCGACGAAGCGCGCGACGGCGGCCTGCAGTTCGCGCGAGCGTTCGGAAAAGGGAAACAGGCTTGCGGTGCGTTCGGTGTTCATCGGCTTCTCGAAAACGTGCGCAATCGCGAAATCAATAGTACGTCCACAGCGCGCGTTCGCCGTGCAGATGCGGCAGCGCGTTCCACGACCCCATCCGCAGCCGGCCGCCGTGCGGGTGGAACTCCGACAGTGCGGTGTTGCGCAGCGAAAGATTCAGCTCGACCGCGCGCGTATCCGGCACCTCCAATGCGATCTGCGCCAGCCGCGAGATCACGCCGCCCGAACTGAGCACCAGCACCTCATCGTCGCCCGCCAGCGCTTCCAGCCGATCACCCGCCGACCGCACGCGCTCGCCGAACGCATCCCAGCTTTCCGGCAGACCGGGCAGCTCATCGCGTGCCCACGCCAGCAATGCGGCCTGCAGCATCGGGCCGACATCGCGCGGCAGGCCGCTGCGGCTGGCCACGACGATCGGGTGCTCCGGATCGCGCGCCTGATACGCGCCGAACACCGCTTCGTGATCGAACTCGGCAAAACCGGGATCTGCCATCGGCTCGGGCAGCGGCTGCCCCTGTTCCGCGAAAGCGGCGGCCACGCCCTCGGCGGTCTGCCGATGCCGACGCATCCCGCCCACCACCACCGCCCGGAACCGGTGACCGCCGCGCGCCAGCCAATCGCCCAAGCGTCGCGCCTGCAGATGCCCGCGTTCGGACAGATTGTCGTAATCGGCGGCGCCGAAACTCGCCTGCCCATGGCGGACCAGCAGCAGGCTCACAGCAAGGCGCCTTCGCCGATGCGGTTGTTATCTGAGATGTTTTCGGAGCAGTTCTGGAAGCCGGCGCAGCAGGGGCCATCAAGGTTCACGGAAGCGTTGTCCGAAGCGTGGTCGCGGCATCGTACGCGGTGGGCGCGACCGTTCAAAGCAGCGATGCATGGTCTGCTCAACACGACCTCGCCGCCACTTATGCGAATGAATTGCATTTGAGAATTATTATCATTAACATGCAGCCATGGCGCCTCCCCCACGGCGTACCTCATGGGTCCCTCATCATCATGGCGCACAGTCTGCCTCACCCCACCCCGTTGACCCTCGCGTGCTTGGCTGTCCTCGCTGGCCTCTCTTGTGCGCCGGCTTTCGCGGCGGCTGACATGCCCGCTGCCGAGAAAGAAGCCGTGGATCTGGACACCGTCCGCGTCCGGGGTCAGCGCCTGAACACCTATCACACCGAGCGCAGCACCAGTGCAACCAGGACCGACACGCCGCTGCGCGATGTGCCGCAGGCGATCTCCGTGGTCACCGAAAAGCAGATGCGCGACCAGGGCGTGCAGGGCATGGCCGATGCGGTGCGCTACGTGCCGGGCATCGGCACCACCCAGGGCGAAGGCAATCGCGACGGGCTGGTGTTTCGCGGCAACAGTTCGACCGCGGATTTCTTCGTCGATGGCATGCGCGACGATGTGCAGTACTACCGCGACACCTACAACATCGAGCGGATCGAGGCGTTCAAGGGCCCGAACGCGATGATCTTCGGTCGCGGCAGCCCCGGCGGCCTGTTGAACCGTGTCACCAAGACCGCCGATTGGCGCGAGACGCTGAATCTCGGCCTGCAATTGGGTTCATGGCAGAAACGGCGCGCGACCGCCGACTATGCGCATCCCTTCGGCGACGCTTTCGCGTTCCGTGTGACCGGCGTTTATGAGGATTCGGA
>JBAQRU010000354.1:0-8083 GCA_049296025.1 Lysobacteraceae bacterium
GCCTTGGGCAACGTCTGCACCACGGAGCAGATCGTCGCCGCAGGCATCGACCCGCAGCGGCGCGCCGAACAACTCGACGTCGCGGATTTCGTGCGCCTCGCGAATCTCGCCGCCGCTCCGGAAACTGCGGGCACTATCGCGTAATGGCTCGCAAAATCGCGCTTTCGCACTAAACTGTCGCTATGGACGACACCCCCGACTGCACCATCGCGATCGACATCGCCACACGCTATCTCGACGAGCAGTCCAAGCCGGACGAGGAGCTGTACTACTTCGCGTACACCATCGGCATCCGCAACACCGGCCGCGTGCCGGCGCAGTTGATCAGCCGGCGCTGGCTGATCATCGATGCCATCGGTTTCCCGCGCGAAGTGGTCGGCGATGGCGTGGTCGGCGAACAGCCGAGACTGCGCCCCGGCGAGCGCTTCGAATACACGTCCAGCACGTTCTTCAAAACGCCTTACGGCACGATGGAAGGCGCCTATGTGATGCGCGCCGACGACGGCGCCGAATTCGAAGCGCCGATCCCGCAGTTCGTGCTGTGCATTCCACGGATGCTGCATTGATCGCGCGCCGCGCCGCTGTTTGTGTCGCCCTCACGGAGCATCGCTGACATGGCGGTGTGGGCGATCGGCGACCTGCAGGGCTGCTATGGCCCGACCCAGCGTCTGCTGGAAAAGATCCGCTTCGACCCGGCGCAGGACCAACTGTGGTTCTGCGGCGATCTGGTCAACCGCGGCGGCGAATCGCTGGAAACCCTGCGCCTGGTGCATTCGCTGCGCGAGCAGAGCATCGTGGTGCTGGGCAATCACGATCTGTCGCTGCTGGCGATCGCCGAGCGCACCGTCGACGACCAGCGCAGGGTCAACCAGGATCTGCAGCGGATCCTGTTCGCGGACGACCGCGATATCTTGATCGACTGGCTGCGGCTGCGTCCGCTGCTGCACAGCGACCGCGCGCTGGGCTGGATGATGATCCACGCCGGCTTGTCGCCGAAGTGGACCACGACGCACGCCGAGAAGCATGCGCGCGAAGTCGAGCACAGACTGCACGGCGACGGCCGCCGCAAACTGCTGCGCAACATGTACGGCGACTTTCCCGCATGGACGCCAGCGCTGCGCGGCGTCGAGCGCGAACGCGCGATCATCAACATCTTCACCCGGATGCGCTATTGCTCCACGCGCGGGCGCATCGCCTTCAACGAGAAAGGCGCGCCGGGCACGCAGGTGCCCGGGCTGTATCCGTGGTATGCCGTACCGGGTCGCGCCGAACGCGACCTGAAAATCGTCTGCGGCCACTGGTCCACGCTCGGCCTGTTCATCGGCCACGGCGTGCACGCGATCGACACCGGCGCGGTCTGGGGCGGCAAGCTCACCGCATTGCAGCTCGACACCGACGAACTTCGGCTCGTGCAGGTACCCGGTCGCGAGGTCGCCGTCCCGGGTCCGCAGGACTGATGTTCCTCGCCGCTCGCCTGCGCGGATGGCAGGCGCTCGTACTGTCGTGCGCGCTGCTGAGCGCCTGCACCGATTCGACTGCGCAGACCGCACCTCGACGCGGTTCTGCCGAAGCCCGTGCGACCCGTCCCGCGATGCCTCGCGGAATCGCGCTGGTCAACGCCGCACGCAGGCAAATCGGCGTCACCGTCAGCTACGATCCCGCCTACACGCGCATCCCCTACCCGGGTGGCGATGTACCCGAATCGCGCGGCGTCTGCACCGACGTGGTAATCCGCGCATTGCGCACCCAGCGCATCGACCTGCAGCAACGCGTGCACGAAGACATGCGCGCGCACTTCGCGCTGTATCCGCAAAAATGGGGCCTGCGCGGGCCGGATCGCAATATCGATCACCGCCGCGTGCCGAATCTGCAGATGTGGTTCGCGCGACAAGGCTGGTCGTTGCCGATCACTGCACGCGCTGCCGACTACCGCGCTGGCGATCTCGTGACCTGGATGTTGCCGGGCAATCTGCCGCACATCGGCATCGTCAGCGACCGCAAGACAATGTTGGGCGCTACGCCGCTGATCATCCACAACATCGGACGCGGCACCCGCGAGGAGGACATCCTCTTTGATCACAACATTACCGGTCATTACCGGCCGAAGTCGTAGGGCGGGCCCTGGCCCGCCATTGCCGCAATTCCGGCGCGGGTCGCATTGCGGCCGGCAACATCGTAATTAAGGCCGCGCGTAATCCACGAACTCGAACGCGAACGCATGCCTGTCGTCGGCCGCATGCACCTCACTCGCAACCACGCGCCAATGCGCGACATCGAACGCCGGGAAAAACGCATCGCAACCATCGACGACCGTATCGACATGGGTCAGATGCAGACGCGTCGCCATCGGCAACGCCAGCGCATACAACTCGCCGCCGCCGATCACGCACAGTGTTCCCGCACCCTCCACTGCAATCGACGCCAACGCTTCATCGATGGAAGACACCGCTTCCATGCCGTCGAACGGCACCATGCCAGTACGCGTCAGCACCAGATTCCGCCGCTTCGGCAATGCGCGTCCCAGCGACTCCGCCGTCTTGCGTCCCATCAGCACCGGCTTGCCCAGCGTCAACGCCTTGAAACGCTTCAGATCGTCCGGCAGATGCCATGGCAACGCGTTATCGCGGCCAATGGCGTTGTTGCGATCGAGCGCCGCGATCAGTACCACTGCGATGTTCACACCGCCACCGGCGCCTTGATCGCAGGATGCGGATCGTAGCCTTCGATGGCGATGTCGTCGTAGGCGAAACCGAGGATATCCTTCACCTCGGGATTCAGCCGCAGCGTCGGCAGCGCACGCGGTTCACGCGAGAGCTGTTCGCGGGCCTGATCGTAGTGGTTCGAATACAGATGCGCGTCGCCGAGGGTGTGCACGAAATCGCCGACGCCCAGTCCGCAGACCTGCGCGACCATGTGCGTGAGCAGCGCATAGCTGGCGATATTGAACGGTACGCCGAGAAAGATATCGCCGCTGCGCTGATACAGCTGACAGCTGAGTTTGCCGTCGGCGACGTAGAACTGGAACATCGTGTGACAGGGCATCAGCGCCATCTTCGGCAGATCGGCGACGTTCCAGGCGCTGACGATCAGGCGACGCGAGTCGGGATTGCGCTTGATCTCGTCGACGACCCAGCGGATCTGGTCGATCTCGCCGCCGTCGGCCGTCGCCCAGCGCCGCCACTGCTTGCCGTAGACCGGACCGAGTTCACCGTGTTCGTCGGCCCATTCGTCCCAGATGCTGACCTTGTTGTCTTTGAGATAGGCGGTATTGGTTTCGCCTTTCAGGAACCACAGCAGCTCATGCACGATCGAGCGCAGATGGCACTTCTTGGTGGTGACCAGCGGGAAGCCTGCGTTCAGATCGAACCGCAGCTGCCAGCCGAACACGCTGCGCGTGCCGGTGCCGGTGCGGTCGGCTTTTTCGGTGCCGTGTTCGAGCACATGCCGCAATAGATCGAGATAGGCCTTCATGCCATGCGCCTCAAGAAGCCGCATCCGTGGCCGGCTGCGGCTGCAATGTCGGCGATTTTCGCGACAGGAACAGCAGTAACAGACCCAGCGCGATCAAAGGCGTGGTCAGCACTTGGCCCATGGTCAACCAGTCGAAGGCGAGATAGCCGATCTGTTCGTCCGGCAGGCGCACGAATTCGACGAGAAACCGGAAACAGCCGTAAAGCAATGCGAACAGGCCGGCGACGGCGTAGCGCGGACGCGGATTGCGCGAGAACCACCACACCGCGCAGAACAACACCACGCCTTCGAGCGTGAACTGATACAGCTGCGAGGGATGGCGCGCGAACTGATCAAGCATGCCGCTGGCGTGCATGCGTTCGAGTTCGGCGCCGCCCAGACCGTACAGATCGCGCTCGGCGTGCGGAAAGATCACGCCCCAGCCGCCTCCGGTGTTTTTGCCCCAGAGTTCGCCGTTGATGAAGTTGCCGAGGCGGCCGAAACCAAGGCCCGGCGGCACCAGCGGCGCAACGAAATCGACGATGTCGAAAAAATTCATGCTGTGCTTGCGCGCCCACCACAGCGACGCAACGAGCACGCCGACCAATCCGCCATGGAAACTCATCCCACCCTGCCAGATCTTGAAGACCTGGACCGGATCGGCGATGTAGGAATCGAGGTCGTAGATCAGGATGTAGCCGATGCGCGCGCCGAAGATCACGCCGAGCATGCTGTAGAACAACAAGTCGCTGTAGGCCTGTTCGTTCACACCGGGAAGACGGCCGGCACGGACCCGGCTACGTCCGAGGAACCAGGCCACGGTGAAGCCGAGCAGATACATCAACCCGTACCAATGGACTTTCAGGGGTCCGAGTTCGATCAGAACCGGGTTGATCTGGTGCAGAAAAGTCATCGGCAGACGGGGTATGACGGACGAAGCACGTATTGTGCCGGAGCCGAGGCCGTCCCGGCGCTTCAGTCGAGGATTTGCGGCTTGTCGGCCAGCTCGTTGCGGCTTTCTTCACCGCCATCGATGAGAGGGAAGTGTTCAGCCAACAGATCGCCCGCAGCCGCGACGCCCTGCAGCACCGCATCCTCGGCGTCGCCCGCACGCAGGCGTTCTTCCATCAGCAGACAGACGCCGCGCCACTGTTCGTCGCTGACCCGGCCGTCGAGGCCGCGATCGGCGAGGATTTCGATCCGGCGGTCGGCGAGCAGCAGATGGATCAGGATGCCGTTGTTTTCGACCGTGTCCCACACGTTCAGGGCCGCGAACGCGGTAGTCGCACGATCGCGCGCCGTCTCGCCGCGCCACAGCGCGCCGGTGTCGAGCGCGGATTCCACCGCGAAACAGACTTCGCCGCGATGGCGCGCCTCGTCGCGGGCGATCGCGTCCGCGATCCGCGACAGACTGGCCTCCGGAAACAACCGGCGGGCCGAAGGCGCGATCAAGTGTCGAAACCAGCGCAGGATCATCGGCGTCACCAGCGTCCGGAGGCGCCGCCGCCCCCGCTGCGACCACCACCGCCGGACCAGCCGCTGGAACTCGAGCGGGAACTGGAACTGCTCGGCCAACTGCTGCCGGAACTGCTCGGCCAGGAACTGCGTCCCGATGACCCGGATGCACCCAGATTGCCCCAACCGCCATGCTTGACGTAGCGCCCCACGGACGCGATCGAACCGATCACCGCACCACCCAGCGCAGCCGCAAGCACCAGCCACCACGGCGCCGAATACAGCAAAGCGGCCGTACCGCTGGCGGCGGCGCCCAGCAGCATCCGCAGCGGCAACGGCAGGCTGCCGAACAGGTTGCGGCTGAAGATCGCGACGATGAACGCGAAGAACATGGCACCGAATCCATCGGACAGGCCGCCGCCGTTGTTTCCGGCCAGCGGCGCCATCGGTGCCGGCAGCGCTTCGCCTTCGATCAGGCGCACCAACTGCGCGCTGGCATCGCCGATACCGCCCGCGAAATCGCCAGCGCGGAATCTCGGCACCAGATATTCCTGGATGACGCGACCGGCGGTGATATCGGGAATCGCGCCTTCTAGGCCATAACCCGCCTGGATGCGCACCTCGCGATCGTCCTTGGCGACCAGCAGCAGCACGCCGTCGTCGACCTTGCTGCGCCCAAGCTTCCATTCGTCGAATACCCGCTGCGCGTACTGCTCGATCGCTTCGGGCTGCGTAGTCGGCACGATCAGGATCTGCAGCTGACTGCCCTTGCGCTGCTGCAGCGCCACCGCCTGTTGTTCGAGCTGCGCGATCTCATCGGCGCTCAAGGTTCCGGTAGTGTCGACCACCGGGGAGGTCAACGCCGGAATCGGCGCCAGCGACTGTGCGAACGCAGCCAGCGCCAGCATCAGCAGGCCTGCAGGCAGCCACACGCGGAGTGCGCGGATCATGGCATCGCTCCCGGGGACGTACGGCTCAACCGCCCGACGGCTTGGACGGCGCCGGCTGGCTGAAATCGATCGTCGGCGCATCCTGGATCTCGCGCTCGTTCTCGACCGTGAAACTCGGCTTCTCCTTGTAGCCGAACATCATCGCGGTGAGATTCCCGGGAAACTCGCGCACCTGGACGTTGTAGTCGCGCACCGCTTGGATGTAGCGCTCGCGCTCGACCGTGATGCGGTTCTCGGTGCCTTCCAGCTGCGTCTGCAGATTGAGGAAGGCCTGATCGGATTTCAGGTTCGGGTAGTTCTCGGTGATCACCAGCAGCCGCGACAGCGCGCTGGACAGTTCGCCCTGCGCCTGCTGGAACTTCTGCAGCGATGTGGCGTCATCCGGGTTCACCTGCACCTGGCCGACCTTGGCGCGCGCTTCGGTCACGCCGATCAGTATTTTCTCTTCCTGCTGCGCGTAGCCCTTCACGGTGGCGACCAGACCCGGAATGAGATCGGCGCGGCGCTTGTAGACGTTCAGCACCTGTGCCCACGAGGCTTTGACCGCCTCGTCCTTGCGCTGGATCTCGTTGTAGCCGCAACCGGACAGCAGCGCGGCGAGGATCAGCAGAACGAATACACGCATGGCGGCACTCCGTTGGAGATCATGGGGCGCATTGCAACACCCACGCCCCTGCGGCGCAATCACCTGCGGCGCAATCGTGCGCCGGGCCTATTCCGGCGAAAACCGCTGCTGCGCGCGCTTCTTGGTCCACAGATTCAGCGATTCGACCGCCGCCGAGAAAGCCATCGCGAAGTAGATATAGCCCTTCGGGATGTGCGCACCGAACCCTTCCGCGACAAGGAATACGCCGACCAGCACGATGAATGCGAGCGCCAGCATCTTCACGGTCGGATTGCTGTCGATGAACTTGCCCAGCGGGGTCGCCGCCATGAGCATCACCGCCACCGCCAGCAGGATCGCACCGACCATCACCGGCGTCTGATTGGCCATCCCCACCGCAGCGATCACCGAGTCGAGCGAGAACACGATGTCGATCACGGCGATCTGCGCGATCACGCCCCAGAACACGCTGACAGGCTTGGTGTTGATGTCCTCGCTTTCGGTTTCGCCCTGGATGATGTCGCGAATCTCGCCGGTGCCCTTCACCAGCAGGAACGCACCGCCGAGGATCAGCACCAGGTCGCGGACCGAAATACCCAGGCCGAAGATCGTGAACAGGTCGTGGGTCAGGCCTGCCAGCCACGCCAGCGTCAGCAGCAGCCCGATCCGCGTCATGCAGGCCACCGCAATGCCGAATTTGCGGGCTTTTTCGCGCTGCTCGTAGGGCAGCCTGGAAACCGCGATCGAAATGAACACCAGATTGTCGATGCCGAGCACGATCTCGATCGCGCTCAAGGTGATGAGGGTGATCCACGTCTGCGGATCGGAAATCAGTTCCAGCATTGCATCACTTCCAGTGTCTTTGGCGAAGGCGCCGACGCGCGTCGCATTCGCGGGAATCGATCAGAAAAATAACATCAGAGATAACGATCGCCGAGGATCAGGCCCCAGACCAGCAGCACATTCATCATCAGCACGAACACCGCCGCCGAGCCCATGTCCTTGGCGCGGCCGGCCAACTCGTGGAATTCGGGGCCGTAGCGCTCGATCACCGCTTCGACCGCGGAGTTCAGCAGTTCGGCGCTCATCACCAGCAGACAGCTGCCGATCATCAGCGCGCGTTCCACAGGCGTTTCGCCCAGCCACCATGCCAGCGGCGCGAGCACGACGAACAGGAACACTTCGAGACGGAACGAGGACTCGTGCAGCCACGCGGCGCGGAGACCCTGCATCGACCATCGCGCCGCCTTGAGAATGCGGCCCGGGCCCCTGGGCAGATGTCCGGTGCTGTCGGCCATCTCAGCGGATTCCGCAGCGATGGCTGGAAGCGAGAGCGTACATGTCGAAAGCCGGCATCGGGACCACGGGATAGCAGTCGAAGGCCGACGATTTTGCCACAAGCCCCCACACCACGCCCGACCGTGCCCGTTCAGGGCGGCGAACCCCCCAGGAACAGCTCCGCGACCAGACCGCCACCTTCGCGGTTGCGCAGCCGCAACTCACCACCATGGACCACCGCGATCCGCGACACGCAGGCCAGGCCCAGGCCGCTGCCGGGCGTGCTGCGGGCGCGATCGACGCGATGGAACGGCCGGCCGAGGTCCGCCAGCGCAGCCTCCGGCAC
>JBAQRU010000355.1:0-2786 GCA_049296025.1 Lysobacteraceae bacterium
CTGCAGGGCGCGCTGGACCAGCTGGTGGCGCGTCACGAGAGCCTGCGCACGAGTTTCGAAGCGGTGGATGGCGTGCCGTACCAGCGGATCGGCGCACCGGCCGCATTCGCGCTGATCGAACATGACTTGAGCGCCCTGGACAGCGCCGCGCAGCAGCGCGCGCTGGACGCGCTGCAAACGCTGGAGACCACGACATCGTTCGATCTGGAGCGCGGCCCGCTGCTGCGCGGCCGGTTGATCCGGATGGCGGCGGATCGTCACGTGCTGCTGTTGACGATGCACCACATCGTGTCGGACGGCTGGTCGATGGGGGTGCTGTCGCGCGAGCTGGAAGCGCTGTATTCGGCGCGTGTGCGCGGCGAAGCGGACCAATTGCCGGCGCTGCCGGTGCAGTACGCGGACTATGCGGCGTGGCAGCGCGAGCGCCTGTCGGGCGATCGGCTGGCGCGGGTGAGCGCGTACTGGCGGGAGACGCTGCAGGGCGCGCCGTCGCTGCTGGAATTGCCGACGGACCGCAAGCGTCCAGCGGAGCAGGATTACCGTGGCGCGCTGCTGGAGGTGCGGTTGGACGCGGCGCTGGCCTCGCAGCTGAAGGCCTTGAGCCTGAAGCACGGCGGGACGCTGTACATGACGCTGATGGCGGCGTGGTCGGTGGTGCTGTCGCGGCTGTCGGGGCAGACGGACGTGGTGGTGGGCACGCCGGTTGCGAACCGTACCCGCAGCGAGGTGGAGGGCCTGATCGGATTCTTCGTGAACACGCTGGCGGTGCGGGTGGATCTGGAGAACGATCCGACGGTGTCATCGCTGATCGAACAGGTGAAGCAGCGTGTGCTGTCGGCGCAGGAGCACCAGGAGCTGCCGTTCGAGCAGGTGGTGGAGGTGGTGAACCCGGCGCGCAGCCTGGCATACGCACCGATCTTCCAGACCGTGTTCGCGTGGCAGAACAACGAATCGGGCGACCTGCGTTTCGCCGGTCTGGACGCGCGTCATGTGCGCCTGCCGCATGCGGTCTCGAAATTCGATCTGACCTTGAGTCTCGGCGAATCTGCGAGCGGCGGCATCGAAGGCGTGATCGAGTACGCGACGACGTTGTTCGATACTTCGACGGTGCAGCGTTACGCGGGCTATCTGCAGCAGGTGCTGCGCGGGATGGCGGCGGACGCCGGGCAACTGGTGAATCGTCTTCCGCTGCTGGACGCGGACGAATATCGCCAGGTGACGGAAGACTGGAATGCGACCGCGCGCGACTTCGGCCCGTGGCAGCCGGTGCATGCATCGGTGGAAGCGCATGCGGCATCGTCGCCGAATGCCGAAGCGGTGACCTGCGGCGGGCAGTCGCTGGACTACGCGACGCTCAACGGCGGCGCGAATCGTCTTGCGCACTGGCTGCGCACTCAGGGCGTGGGCGCGGAGACGCTGGTGGCGATCTGCGTGCAGCGTTCGGTGTGGGCGATCGAAGCGGTGCTGGGGATCATGAAGTCCGGCGGCGCATACGTGCCGGTGGACCCGGCGTATCCGCAGGAGCGGATGGCGGAGATGCTGGGCGACGCGCGTCCGGCGCTGGTGCTGACGGACGCGGCGAGCCGCAAGTCGCTGGACGCCGCGCTGTCGCGGATCGACGGCATCGCGCCGCCGGTGTTCGAGATCGACAGCGATCGGGGGCAGTGGTCGGAGTCGTCGTCGGCGAATCTGTCGCTGGATGAGACGGGCCTGACGGCGGAGCATCTGGCGTACGTGATCTACACGTCGGGCTCGACGGGCAAACCCAAGGGCGTGATGTCGCGGCACGGTGGCCCGACGGCGCTGATGCACGCGCTGCGCGAGCCGCTGGGACTGGGTGCGCAGACGCGGGTATTGCAGTTCTCGTCCTTCAGCTTCGATGCGTTCGTGCTGGAGTGGGTGATGGCGTTCGGTGCGGGCGGTTCGCTGCATCTGGGCGAGCCGGGCGATCTGCTGCTGGGCGAGTCGCTGGAGGCGCTGGTGGACAGGCAGCGGATCACGCACGGCTTCCTGACGCCGGGGGTGCTGTCCTCGCTTCCGGACGCGGTCGGTCTGACGTCGCTGCGCACGCTGATGTGCGGTGGCGAAGCGGTGCCGCCGGGCCTGCTGCGGCGCTGGAACCGCGACCGCCGCTTCATCAACGGCTACGGTCCGACCGAAACCACGGCGATCAGCATCACCTACCTGTGTCCGTCGGATCTGGATGCGGCGGAGACGATTCCGGTGGAGACGATCCCGCTGGGCCGTCCGGTGGCGAACGAGCAGGTGTACATCCTGGACCGGAATCTGCAGCCGGTGCCGACGGGCGCGATCGGTGAGCTGTACATCGGCGGCGCGGGCGTGGCGCGCGGCTATCTGCATCGCGCGGAGATCACGGCGGAGCGCTTCATCGACAGCCCGTTCGCAGCGGGCGGGCGGCTGTACCGCACGGGCGATCTGGGCTGCTGGCGCAGCGATGGACTGATCGAATACCGGGGCCGCAACGACTTCCAGGTGAAGATCCGTGGCTACCGGATCGAGCTGGGCGAAATCGAGGCGAAGCTGTCGGCGCTGCCGGGTGTGAAGGAAGCGGTGGTGCTGGCGCGCCAGGACGTGTCGGACCAGCCGGCGCGGCTGGTGGCGTATTACGAATGCAGCGCGGAAGGCGCAACGACGTCGGAGGCGCTGCGATCGGCGCTGCAGGCGCAGTTGCAGGATTACATGGTGCCGACGGCCTACGTGGAAGTACGCGCGTGGCCGTTGACCAGCAACGGCAAGCTGGACCGCAAGGCGCTGCCCGCGCCGGA
>JBAQRU010000356.1:0-6904 GCA_049296025.1 Lysobacteraceae bacterium
ACCAACGACATCGCGACCGCACCCGTGGTGGCGTCGCCGGTTGCGATGCCGCATGCCGCCGAGGTCGCGGTGATCGGCATGGCCGGATCGTTCCCGATGGCGAAGGATCTCGACGCCTTCTGGGAAAACATCGCCAACGGCCGGGATTGCGTCAGCGAAATTCCCGCATCGCGCTGGGACACCAGCACCTACTACGTCGAAGGCCGCGCCTCGCTCGGCCAGAGCAACTCGAAGTGGATGGGCGTGCTGGAGGGACACGATCACTTCGATCCGCTGTTCTTCGGCCTGTCTCCGGTGGAAGCCGAAGCCATGGATCCGCAGCAGCGCGTCCTGCTGCAATGCTGCTGGCACGGCATGGAGAACGCCGGCTACACCGCCGAGCGACTGTCGGGCAGCAAATGCGGCGTCTTCGTCGGCTGCGCCTACGGCGACTACAACCTGCTGTCGCGCGAACAGCAGATCAATGCGCTGGGCTTCACCGGCGGCGCGACCTCCATCCTGGCCGCGCGCCTGTCTTATTTCCTCAATCTGCAGGGGCCGTGCGTGTCGATCGACACCGCATGCTCGTCGTCGCTGGTCGCGATTTCGATGGCCTGCGACAGCCTGCTGACCGGCGCTTCCGAATTGGCGTTCGCGGGCGGCGTGTACGTGATGGCCAACGCCGACATGTTCCTGAAGACCGGCCACGCCGGCATGCTGTCGCCGAGCGGGCGTTGTTACACCTTCGATCAGCGCGCCAATGGCTTCGTGCCAGGCGAGGGCGTCGGTGTCGTCATGCTGAAGCGTCTTGCCGACGCGGAGCGCGATGGCGATTCGATCCTGGCGGTGGTTCGCGGCTGGGGCATCAACCAGGACGGCAGGAGCAACGGCATCACCGCGCCCAACGCCGAATCGCAGCAGCACCTGATCATGGATGTCCACGACCGGTTCGGGCTGGACCCGAACCAGATCCAGTTGATCGAAGCGCACGGCACCGGCACCAAGCTCGGCGATCCGATCGAAATCGAAGGACTGAACGCCGCGTTCCGTCCGTCGACCGACAGGAAGCACTACTGCGCCATCGGTTCGGTCAAGACCAACATCGGCCACTGCCTGACGGCGGCGGGCGTTTCCGGCTTCATCAAGCTGCTGCTGGCGCTGAAGCACCGGCAGTTGCCGCCGAGCATCCATTTTGAAAACGCGAACGAACATCTCGACCTCGCCGAGAGTCCGTTCTACGTCAACACGGCGCTGAAGGAGTGGACCACGCCGCCCGGCGTCGCCCGCCATGCCGCGATCAGTGCGTTCGGTTTCAGCGGGACCAACGCGCATCTGGTGCTGGGTGAGTACCTGCCGAAGCTCCCGCAGCCGGCCACAACGTCGGTGCTCCCGGAAATCGGCGTGGTCGTTCCCCTGTCGGCGCGCACCGCCGAGCAACTGCTGCGGAAAGCCAGGGAACTGCTCGATTTCGTGCAGGCCCGCCCGGACCTGCCGCTGGTGGCGCTGGGCCACAGTCTGCAGATGCACCGCGATGCGATGGACGAACGGCTGTGCTTCGTTGCGCATGGGATGCAGGACGTGGTCGATCGGTTGAACGCCTACATCGAACGGGCCGCGTCAGCGAAACCGATGCCGGTCGATCTGTTCGCCGCCCACGTGAAGCAGGGCCTGGAGAGCGTTCGCCTGCTGAGCGAGGACGCCGGGATGACGGAACTGGTCATCGGCAAGTGCATCGCCGACGGCAATCTGTCGAAACTGTGCGAGCTGTGGGTGAAGGGACTGTCGTTGGATTGGCGCAAGCTGTATGGCGCCGACAGGCCCGGCGTGATCGCGTTGCCGCGGTATCCGTTCTCGGAAGAATCGTACTGGATCACGCCCAGCGAGACCGCATACACGGTCGCGACCGCAAGCCGCGAGCACAAGCCGCGTTATCTGCATCCGCTGCTGCAGGAAAAGGTCGCCGACATCCGCGAACAGGGCTACCGCCAGTCGGCCACCGCTGGCGAAAGCGCCGAGGCGGACGACGGCGCGAAGACCGTTCCGCTGATGCATCTGCCGGCATATTCATTCGCACGCATCCGTTGCTGGATTCCATCGAAGGCTAGCGCGGGCGTGGCAGCACAGCCCGCGCAACACGGGCCGTTCGTCAATCACCTGGATGCCATCGCCGAACTTTTCACCGAGCTGGAGCTCGACAGGCTGACCGCCGTCGAAGTGGTCGAGCGCGTGAAATCCCTGGCGTAGGACAGCGGCACAACATCATGAGAGAACGGACGTTATGGTAGATTTTGTCGAATACGTGGTTTCCGAGCTGAAAAGCAAACGCTTGGCGAAAGCCAGCGCGTTGGAACTCATGCAGCAGTTCCTCGGGCGTTCCACCGACAGCGTGCGCCTGCACCCGCTTGCGCATCGCAATGTCTCGACGTTGACGCAGCAGCGCTATCGCTCGCACCTGAGCGGCGCGGAATTCTTCCTGCGCGATCATCGGGTCAGGATGGGCGACGGGGTCGCGGCCAGCGTCCTGCCCGGCGTCGCTTACCTTGAGATGGCAAGAGCGGCGATCGCCGATGCGGTTCCGGACCTCGCGTCCACATCGCTGATCGCGTTCGAGGACGTGCTGTGGCTGATGCCGCTCGTCGTCGAGGACGGGCGCGATGTCTGTATCGATATCGATGCGGACGAGGACTGCCTGGCGTTCCGCGTGTTCAGTGAAGACGCGGCCGGCAACAGCACGGACCATGCCTCCGGACGTGCGCGCTTCTACGATGCCGTCGAAACCGTCGCGCTGGATCTCGCCGGCATTCGCGAGCGGATGCAGCGCGAGCACTGGGATTCGGCATCGGTCTACGACACCTATTCGCAGGTCGGGATCGAATACGGTCCCGCGCATCGCGGGATCGTGCAGCTCGACAGCGGCGAGGCCCAGGTATTGGCCGAACTCGTGTTGCCCGATGCACTCGCGGGCGAAGACAATGCGGCGTATCTGCTGCACCCGTCCCTGATCGACAGCGCCCTGCAGGCAGCGATCGGACTGGGCGAGCGCGGCGTACTGCCGGCCGATCCGATGCTGCCGTTCGCACTGGAATCGCTGTGCATCCTCAGCGAATGCCCGCAAGCGCTGCACGCCTTCATCCGCCGCGCCGAGTCCACGGGCGATGGCGACAATCAGCTGGTGCTGGATCTCGATCTCTGCGACCCGGACGGCAATATCTGCGTGCAGATGCGTGGTTTCCGCGCGCGTCGCTTCGACGCGAAAAGCGCGGCTCCCAGGTTGTCCGCAACCGCAGCGCTCGAAACCGTGGTTGCGGTTCCCGAATGGGGTGCGTATCGCCCGCGCGACAAGAGCGCCGCTGCAACTGGCTTCGCGCACAGCCGCGTGCTGCTCTGCGATCCGACCGGCATCGATCCAGCCGCGCTGGCCTCGGCACTACCCAGGCACCAGATCGAAACCATCGCGTCATCCAATGCCGCTGATCCGGCTTCGCGCTATCAGGCCATTGCGCTGCAGGTTTTCGAGCAGTTGCAGTCGGTCCTGAAGCAGCATGCCGGCGCATCCGCGCTCGTCCAGTGCGTGATCCAGAACACGCCGGAAGCGTTGCTGTCCAGTGGCCTTGGCGCGATGCTGAAGACCGCAGCGCTGGAGAATCCGGCGCTGTCCGCGCAGCTCGTGATCGTCGAGGCGCAAATATCGCCGCGCCAGCTCGCCGAACAGTTGACCCATGCGGGCAGCCAATCCCATCTCTCGCCGATCCAGTGCCGCGCGGACGAATATCGCTCGCTCGACTGGAAGACGCTTCCGCATTGGACCGACGGCAACGTCGAGCATCCGTACAAGGAAGACGGCGTCTATGTCATCACTGGTGGACTGGGCGGCCTGGGGCTTGTATTCGCCCAGGACATTCTCGGCAATGCGCAGCATGCACAGGTCGTGCTCACCGGGCGTTCGCCGCTGGATGCCGCGATCCAACAGCGTCTCGACGACGCCGGCTACGCCGCGCGGCTGCATTACCGCGCGCTGGATCTCAACGATGCGGATCGCTGCGTTTCGAAGATCGAAGACATCCAGAACAGCATCGGAAGGATTCGCGGCATTCTTCACTGCGCGGGCGCGCGCAACGACAACGTCATCCTGAAGAAGACCGCGCAGGAGATGGCCGAGGTGCTGGCACCGAAAGTGCAGGGCACCTGGCATCTGGATGCGGCGACACGACATCTGGACCTGGACTTCTTCGCGCTGTTTTCGTCCGGCGTGTCGGTGTTCGGCAACGTCGGCCAGGCCGATTACGCCGCAGCCAACGGGTTCATGGACGCCTTCGCACGCTATCGCACGCAGCTGACGTCGCAACAGGCGCGCAGCGGCAAGACGATCGCGATCGACTGGCCGCTCTGGCAGGACGGCGGCATGCGTCCCGAGGCCGAGACCCTGCAATGGCTGCAGGCGCAGACCGGGATGACGCCGATGCGCACCGCATCGGGTATCGCGGTGCTGTGTCGGGCGCTGTTGAGCGACCACGAACAGGTGCTTGCGGTCGAAGGCGACGGCCGGAAACTGCGTCGCCTGTTCGATGCGCCGGCGGCGCGCGTCGTCGCAACGCCTGCTGCGCCCGTTTCGCCGCAAGTCGAACGGCCTGCGGCGATGCCGGTGACCGGCGATCTGCTGACCCAGGCGCGCGAGTTCCTGCGCCGGGAATTCGTGCCTGTACTCAAGATTGCCGCTTCGCAGATCGACATCCACGAGGCGCTGGAAAACTACGGAATCAATTCGATCCTGGCGATGAATCTGACCAGCCAGCTCGAGAAGCATTTCGGGCCGCTGCCGAAAACCCTGTTTTTCGAATACCAGACGATCGAAGCGCTCAGCGAACACCTCGTGCAGGCGCACGCCGCCACGCTGCAGTCGCTGTTGAACCCAGCGGGCACGCCTGCAGCAGCACCCGCCGCTGCGCCGGCATCGCGGGCGATGGTGCCGACGCGCGACAGCGCGCGTTCCGAGGCCAAAACCGTGCTGCGCGGCAAGTCGGCAGCGCCGGCATTCATGGCGCGACGCAGCCAGCCCGGCCAGTCCGCGCATCCCGAGCCGATCGCGGTGATCGGTTTGAGCGGCCGTTATCCCGAAGCGGAAACGCTGCAGGATTACTGGCGCAACCTGCGCGACGGAAAGGACTGCATCGTCGAAATTCCGGCGGAGCGCTGGCGCTGGGAAAGCTTCTATACCGACGACCGCGAACAGCGCGGCCATTACAGCAAGTGGGGCGGTTTCATCGTCGGTGCGGACGAATTCGATCCGCAGTTCTTCAACGTCTCGCCGCGCGAGGCGCCGTATATCGATCCGCAGGAGCGCATGTTCCTGCAGCATGCGTGGATGGCGATCGAAGACGCCGGCTACTCGCGCAAGAGCCTGCGGATTCCGCACGGCAATGGCTTGCCGGGACAGGTCGGCGTGTATGCCGGCGTGATGTACGGCGAGTACAACCGTTCCGGCAGCCTCGCCAGCATCGCCAACCGCGTGTCGTACGTGCTGAATCTGCACGGGCCGAGCATGACGCTCGATACGATGTGTTCGTCGTCGTTGACCGCGATGCACCTCGCCTGCCAGGACCTGAGGCACGGCCGCACCGATATGGCCCTGGCCGGCGGCGTCAACCTCAGCATCCATCCCGACAAGTACAGCATGCTGAGCGCTGGACAGTTCATCTCGACCTCCGGCCACTGCCAGAGTTTCGGCGAAGGCGGCGACGGCTACATTCCGGGCGAAGGCGTGGGCGTCGTGATCCTGAAGCGCCTGGCCGATGCCGAGCGCGACGGCGATGCGATCCACGCCATCATCCGTGGCAGCGCGCTCAACCATGGCGGAAAAACCAACGGCTACACCGTGCCCAATCCGCAGGCGCAGGCGGCGGTCATCGCCGACGCATTGGCCGAAGCCGGCGTCGATGCCCGCCATGTCAGCTACATCGAAGCGCACGGCACCGGCACCAAGCTCGGCGATCCGATCGAAATCGTGGCGCTGAGCAAGGCGTTCCAGCAGAACACCTCCGACACGCAGTTCTGCATGCTCGGTTCAGCGAAATCGAACATCGGCCACTGCGAGTCGGCGGCTGGCGTCGCCGGGCTGACGAAGGTGATCCTGCAGATGCAGCATCGCCAGATCGTGCCGTCGCTGCACTCCGAACGCCTGAATCCGAACATCGACTTCGAGCGCACGCCGTTCATCGTCAATCAGCGTTTGCACGATTGGGACGCGCCCGTCGTCGACGGCAAAGCCGTACCGCGGATCGCGGGCCTGTCCTCGTTCGGCGCGGGCGGATCGAATGCGCATTTCGTGATCCAGGAATACAACGTTGCGCCATCGGCTACCGGTGCGTTCGCGGGTTTGCCGGCGATCGTGCCGCTCTCGGCGCGCACGCCGGAGCAGTTGACGCAGAAAGCACGGGATCTGCTGATCTTCCTCGAAGAAGCGAACGGAGCAGGGCGCAGCGTCGATCACGCCGCGCTGGCGTACACGCTGCAGATCGGTCGCGACGCGATGGACGAACGCCTCGGCTTCGTTGTCGATTCGGCGGCGCAGTTGCAGGACGCGTTGCGCGCCTGGCTGGGTGGCGACATCAGTAGCGGTTTCCGTGGACAGGTCAAGGCGAACAAGGAAATGTTGAGCCTGTTCGCCGCCGATCCCGAATACGACGAAGCAGTCGACAAATGGATCGCGCAGCGCAAGCTGGCGAAGCTGGTCGATTTGTGGGTCAAAGGCTTCGATCTGGACTGGCAGAAGTTCCACGGCGGCGCGAAGCCGCGCCGCATGCATCTGCCGACGTACCCGTTCGCGAAGGAAAAATACTGGATCGACCCGGTGATCGGGCTGTTTCCGCTCGACACGAAGCAGCTCGGCACAAAGCCGCTCGACGCGCCGGGGCATGCCGCTGCGCGC
>JBAQRU010000357.1:0-3461 GCA_049296025.1 Lysobacteraceae bacterium
GTGGCGACGGCCATCGCCACGCCCTGCGCGCGGAAGGCGTAGATCGGCGGCAGTTTCGTTTCGCGCAGGCAGTGGAATGCGCCGGGCAGGAGCACGGCGACGGTGTTGTTTGCGGCCATCGCGCGCACGCTGTCGTCGCTGGCGAATTCGACATGATCCGCAGACAGCCCGCCGAACTCGGCAACCAGTCCGGCGCCACCGAGATCGCTCAGCTGGTCGGCGTGCAGTTTCACCGGCAGGCCGAGTGCGTTCGCGGCTGCGAACACGCGACGGGTCTGCGCGGGCGTGAAGCCGATGCCTTCGCAGAAGGCATCGACGGCATCGACCAGTCCTTCGGCGTGCAGCGTCCGCAGCCAGTCGATGGCGGCATCGATGTAGCCATCGGCAGCGTTCGCGAATTCCGGCGGCAGCGCATGCGCGCCAAGAAACGTGGTGCGCACGCCGATGCCGAGCGCGTCGGCGATGCGGCGCGCGACCCGCAGCATCTTGCGTTCGTTGTCCAGATCCAGGCCGTAGCCGGATTTGATTTCCAGGGTGGTTGCGCCGTCGCGCAGCAGCATTCGCGCGCGCGGCAGCGATTGCGCCAACAGCGCGTCTTCGCTGGCTTCGCGCACCGCGCGTACGGTCGAGAGGATGCCGCCGCCTGCGCGCGCGATCTCCTCGTAGCTCGCGCCTTGCAGCCGCAGTTCGAATTCGTGCGCGCGGTCGCCTGCGAACACGACGTGCGTATGGCAGTCGATCAGGCCGGGCGTGACCCAGCCGCCATCGACTTCGAAGACTTCGTGCGCCAGTGCCGCCGTTGTCGCTTCCGGCAGCGCGCTGCGCGGGCCGACGAAGCACAGCACACCGTCTTTCCAGGCAAGCGCGCCGTCCTCGATCTCGCCATAGCCACGCGCTGAATCCAGCGTCGCCAGCGAAGCGCCGATGAGCAGGCCGTCGTACAGGGGCGTGGTCGTCACCGGATCGCTCCTGATGCGCGCAACGCCTCCGCATCGAAGCCATGCGCGGCGCAGACCGCATCGGCATGCTCGCTGAGGTGCGGCGGGCGTTTGGGTTCGGCCATCGGCGAGGCCGACATCCGCAGCGGGCTGGCGATCATCGGTATGCCGTCGTCTTCGATGCGCAGGCCGCGCGCCGTCGCCAACTCGCCCATCAGCGCATCGCGCACGCCGTTGACCGGCGAGGCGGGAATGCCGGCGGTTTCGAAGCGCGCCAGCCATGCGGCCACGGTGTCGGCGGCGAAACATGCCGCCAGCGCCGGAATCAGCCAGTCGCGATGCCGCACCCGCGCGCTGTTGGTCGCGCAGCGCGGATCGTCGACCCACTGCGGCCGGTCGATCAACGCGCACAGGCGATGCCAGAGGTGGTCGCTGGCGCAGGCCAGCGCGAATGTGCCGTCGGCGGCCTCGAAGGTCTGATAGGGCACGATGGTCGGATGCGTATTGCCGCAGCGCTTCGCTTCGGCATCGGTGAACAGCACGCTGCTGGCGATGTTGGCCAGGGCCTGCACCTGCACTTCGAACAGACTCAGTTCGATGTACTGGCCTTCGCCGGTGCGCGCGCGCTGGTGCAGCGCGGCGAGGATCGCAATGGTCGCGTTGAGCCCGGTGGCCAGATCGACCGTGGCCACGCCGACCTTGCTGGGGGCGCCGTCCGCCGGCCCGGTGATCGACATCAGCCCGGATTCGGCCTGCACCACGAAATCGTAGCCCGGCCGCTGCGCATCAGGACCGCTGCGGCCGTAACCGGAGATCGCGCACCAGATCAGTCGCGGGTTGAGGCTGCGCGCATGCGCGTAGCCGATGCCGAGCGATTCGGCGGCGCCGGTGCGGAAGTTCTCGACCAGCACGTCGGCCTCGCGGATCAGTGCTTCCAGCAGCGGTTTCGCGTCCGGATGGCGCAGATCGATGGCGATCGAGCGCTTGCCGCGGTTGCAACTGGCGAAATAAGCGGAGATGTCGCCGCGGAACGGCGGACCGTAGCCGCGGGTGTCGTCGCCTTCCAGCGGTTCGAGCTTGATCACGTCTGCGCCGAGATCGGCGAGCGTCATCCCGCACCACGGCCCGGCCAGCACCCGCGACAGTTCCAGCACCTTGATTCCTGCCAACGCCGACATCGATCCGCCCATGGTTTGAGGTCAGCGCACAGTCTAGCCCGGTATATCCGTGATATCCGTGACACGCCGTCGCCCCTGCGAAATCGGATTCGCAGTACGTGCGGGTCGCAACAAACAGCGATGCGCTCTTCTCCTCCCCTTGCGCATCGCGCAGGGGGAGGTCGGGAGGGGGTAGGGTCGCGCTCATGGAATTGCACGCCGGCAATACCCCTCCCCAACCCTCCCCTTCGCTGCGCGAAAGGGAGGGGGGAACTGCGTCGCGACACCGCCGGATGCAGAGCGCCAGTACAGGGACGCGGCGCGGCGGGAATCGGCGACAATGCGCCAATGAACCCATCGATCGCATCCGAAGACGGCCGCTGGCGCCTTCCCGGCATCGCCAACCTGCATTCGCATGCGTTCCAGCGCGCGATGGCGGGCATGGCCGAACGCATGACCCATCCGTCCGACTCGTTCTGGACCTGGCGCGAAACCATGTACCGGATGGCGGCGCGGTTCGACCCGGACACCCTGCACGCGGTCGCCGCGCAGCTGTACGCCGAAATGCTGGAAGCCGGTTACACCACGGTCTGCGAATTCCACTATCTGCACCACGCGCCCGACGGACGTGCCTACGATGACGCTGCGACGATGTCGCGCGCCCTGATCGCCGCCGCGCGCGAGACCGGCATCCGCATGACCCTGCTGCCGGTGCTGTACATGACCGGCGGCTTCGACGGGCGCCCGCTCAACGAACGCCAGCGCCGCTTCGGTCACGATATCGACGGCTATCTGCGTCTGTTCGAAACGCTGCATCGCGAACAGGACGACACCCTGCGTGTCGGCTGCGCGCTGCACAGCCTGCGCGCGGTGCCGGCGGATGCGATGACGGCGGTGCTCGCGGCGCTGCCATCGGAGACGCGCGTCCACATCCACATCGCCGAGCAGATCGGCGAAGTGCAGGACTGCCTCGCGATCCGCGGCGAACGCCCGGTGCGCTGGCTGCTGGATCATGTCGACATCGATGCGCGCTGGACCCTGGTGCATGCCACCCATCTCGAAGTCGACGAAATCGTCGGCATCGCCGATGCCGGCGCCACCGTTGCGATCTGCCCGACCACCGAAGCGAATCTCGGCGACGGCCTGTTCCCGCTGCGCGATTACCTCGACGCGAACGGCGCCTGGGGCATCGGTTCGGATTCGCACAGTTCGGTGTCGCCGGTGGAGGAACTGCGCTGGCTGGAATACGGCCAGCGACTGATCACCCGGCATCGCAATATCGCCGCAACCGCCGGCTCGCCCAGCGTCGGCGAGGTGCTGCTCTCCGGCGTGCGGGCGAGCGCAGCGCAGTCGACCGGATTCGCGC
>JBAQRU010000358.1:0-12439 GCA_049296025.1 Lysobacteraceae bacterium
GCCTCGGCTTGGTGGAAGGGCTGAACAACAAGATCCGGGTGATCCAGCGCAGCGCCTGTGGCTACCGCGATGAGGACTATCTGAGGCTCAAGATCATCGCCAGCTTCATGCCGCCGCTACCTGAAAAATCTGCGAAGACCCTAAAAAGCTGATGGGTATCGCTTCGCTCAACCCATCCTACTTTTTACTTTGCCGACGAGGGCACACTCCCTGCAGAAGATGGAAAATCGCAACCCGGGCCGCCCACGGTGGGAGGGGGAGGAAGCCGCAGGGCGGCCCGGACGCGAAGGGTTTGCTCACCTCAGCCGACAGCGGGTTCCTGGCGCGCTTCGCTGGCGCGCACACGGAACCACGCCGCGTAGAGCGCCGGCAGGAACAACAGGGTCAGTACGGTCGCGACGATCAGACCGCCCATGATCGCTACGGCCATCGGCCCGAAGAACGCGCTGCGCGACAGCGGCACCATCGCCAGGATCGCGGCCAGCGCGGTCAATACGATCGGCCGGAAGCGGCGCACCGTCGATTCGACGATCGCGGTCCAGCGGTCGTGACCGCTGGTGATGTCCTGTTCGATCTGATCGATCAGGATCACCGAGTTGCGCATGATCATGCCCGAAAGCGCGATCGTGCCGAGCATCGCGACGAAACCGAACGGCACCCGGAACGCCAGCAGGAACACGACCACACCGATCAGCCCCAGCGGCGCGGTCGACATCACCAGGAACACGCGCGACAGATCGCGCAGCTGCAACATCAGCAGCGTGATCACCACGAACACGAACAGCGGCATGCCGGCCTTGATCGAATCCTGGCCGCGCGCGGAATCCTCCACCGATCCGCCGGTTTCCATCAGATAGCCGTCCGGCAGCGTGGCGCGAATGGCATCGAGGGCCGGATTGATCTGCGCCACCACCGTCGCTGGCGTCGGGCCGTTGACGATATCCGCACGCACGGTCACGGTGGGCAAACGGTTGCGATGCCAGATGACGCCGTCCTCGAAGGTGGATTCGAGTCGCGCGATCTGCATCACCGGCACGGTCTGGCCGCTGGTGGTGGGCACCGCCAGACTGCCGAGCAGTTCCAGACGCTCGCGTTCATTCTCGGGGCCGCGCAGCAGGATCTCGATCAACTCGTTGTCTTCGCGATAAGTGCTGACGCGCTGACCCGACAGCGAACTGGACAGGAAATGCGCGAGTTGCTCGGAACTCACGCCCAGTGCGCGGGCGCGATCCTGGTCGATGACCAGACGCACGACCTTGCTGGGTTCGTCCCAATCGAAATTGACGTTGATGACGTTCGGATTCGCGCGCACTTTCGCCATGATCTGCGACGCGATCGCGCGCACGCGCTCGACGTGCTCGCCGGAGACGCGGTACTGGATCGGATAACCGACCGGCGGGCCGTTTTCTAAGCGGGTCACCCGCAGCTGCAGTTCCGGAAACTGCGGACGCACGTCGCTCATCAGCCAGTTGCGCAGCGTTTCACGCGCCACGATGTCCTTCGCGCGCACCACGAACTGGGTGAAATGGGTCTGTGGCAGTTGCTGGTCGAGCGGCAGATAGAATCTCGGCGAGCCGGTGCCGACATAAGCGACATAATTCTCGACTTCCTTCCGCGTCGACAACAGCGTTTCGAGCTTGCGCGCCGCGGCATCGGTCGCCTTCAGCGAACTGCCTTCGGCCAACTCGACATCGACCATCAGTTCGAGACGGGTCGAGTCCGGGAAGAACTGCTGCGGAACGAAGCGGAACACCGCGATCGAGGCGACGAATGCGAACAGCGTCGCACCGATCACCAGCCAGCGGCGACGGATACACCACCGCACCGTCGCGCGGAAACGCCTGTAGAAAGCGGTGTCGTAGGGGTCGTGGGCCGATGCGTGCGCACCATCGGACAAGATCGGCGCGGGGCCCAGCAGTCCGGCGAACTGCGGCCAGCGATCGGCGAGGCCCGAACGGAACGCGCGGATGCGGCCTTCGAGCGAGCGCGGATGCGGCTGCGCGCCCGGTTCTGGCAACATCTTGTCGCCGAGATACGGAATGAACAGCACCGCCGCCACCCACGACACCATCAGCGCGATCGTCACCACCTGGAACAGCGATCGCGTGTATTCGCCGGTGCTCGAGGCGGCGGTGGCGATCGGCAGAAAACCGGCGGCGGTCACGAGCGTGCCGGTGAGCATCGGAAATGCGGTGGTTTCGTAGGCGAACGCGGCCGCGCGCAGGCGCGAGAAGCCCTGCTCCATCTTGATCGCCATCATCTCGACCGCGATGATCGCGTCGTCCACCAGCAGGCCGAGCGCGAGCACCAGCGCGCCGAGCGATATCTTGTGCAGGCCGATGCCGAAGTAGTGCATCACCGCGAACGTCATCGCCAGCACCAGCGGGATGGTCACTGCGACCACCAGGCCGGTGCGCAAGCCCAGCGAGAAGAAGCTGACCAGCAGCACGATGATCACGGCCTCGGCCAGCACCGTGACGAACTCGCCGACGGAATCGCGCACCGCCGCAGGCTGATCGGCGATGCGGCGCAGTTGCATGCCGACCGGCAGGCTGCGCTGCAGGCGCACGGTTTCCGCATCCAGCACCTTGCCCAACTGCAGGATGTCGCCGGAGGGCTTCATCGACACCGCGATGCCGATCGCGTCATCGCCCATGTAGCGGATGCGCGGTGCGGCAGGATCGGCGTAACCGCGATGCACATCCGCGATCTCGCCCAGACGCACGGTACGGTCGCCGGCCCGGATCGGGAACTGGCGGATGTCTTCCAGTGACTTGAAGTTTCCGGTCACGCGCAGTTGCACGCGATCGGTCGACGTCTCGAAGAATCCGGCCGATGCGACCGCGTTCTGTTCGGCCAGCGCCTGCTGCACGACCGGCAGCGGAATCCCCAGCGTGGCGAGTTTGGTGTTCGACAGATCGATCCAGATCTTCTCGTCCTGCAAGCCGAGCAGTTCGATCTTGGCGACGTCCGGCACGCGCTGCAGTTCCAGCTCCAGCCGCTCGGCGTAATCCTTCAGCAGCGCGTAGTCGAATCCCTTGCCGGTGAGCGCATAGATATTGCCGTAGGTGTCGCCGAATTCGTCGTTGAAGAATGGCCCGATCGTACCCTCCGGCAGGGTTGCCTTGATATCGCCGATTTTCTTGCGGACCTGATACCACAGCTCGGGCAGTTCGCGGCTGTGCATCGAATCGCGGGCGATGAAGAACACCTGCGATTCGCCGGAGCGGGAATACGAACTGATGGCCGTATAGTTCCCGGTCTCCATCAATTTCTTTTCGATGCGGTCGGTGATTTCGCGCGCGACTTCCTCGGCGGTCGCGCCCGGCCATATGGTGCGTACCACCATCACCTTGAAGGTGAACGGAGGATCTTCGGACTGCGCGAGTTTTCGATAGGACCAGACGCCGAGGATCGCCAGCACCAGCATCGCGTAGAGCACCAGCGAGCGATTCGCGAGCGCCCATTCGGAAAGGTTGAATCTGCGCATGATCAGACCGTCCAGACGCTGCGACGCGCCGCGGTCGCCGGGCAGGAAGTGATTCGCATGGAAGTGGTTCGAATGCCGGGGACGTCAACGCTCATGTCGATGATTCCGGTCAGTTCGATTGGACAGGACGGTTGTTTCGATCGACAGGCAACACAACCTGGTCCGCATGCAGCAGATGGCCTCCGGCCACGACGACCCAATCTGTCGGCTTCAGGCCGGAAAGTATCGGGACGCTGTCGGCGGAATAGGATCCAGCCACCACGAATACGGGGCGCGCCCGCTGCGATTTGGGATCGGCGAGCCACACCATCGTCCGGCCTTCGGGATCTCTCTGGACGGCGGACAGTGGCACCGTCAGCCCTCCGGACTGCCCGGCGCCGACGATGTAGACCCGCGCGCTCTGACCCAGCGCGACGGTATCGACATGCTCCGGGGCCAGACTCGCGCGTGCCGCGTAAGTCCGCGTCGACGGATCGGCGACCGGCGAAATTTCACGGATCTTCGCCGACAGCGGCGGGCCTTCGGTGTTCCACAGTTCGACCAGCACCATCTGCCCGGTCTGGAATTCGCGGACATTCGATTCGGGCAGCGCGAAAGCGACTTCGCGCTCGCCCTCCACCACGAATGTAAAGACGGTCTGCCCGGGCGCCAGCACCTGCCCCGCCTCGGCCATCCGCGCCGCGATCACCCCATCGGCGGACGCGAGCAGCGAGGCGTAACCACTCTGATTGCGCGCCACATCGCGCTGCGCACGCGCTGCACGCACCTCGCCCTCGGCCGCACGCAGGGACGCCGTCTGTTGGTCGAGCGAGGAACGGCTGACCAGTCGATCCTTGGCCAGAGCCGCGTAACGCGCGTGATCGGCTCGGCTACGGGCCAGTTGCGCTTCCGCAGCGGCAAGCTGCGCCTGCGAAGCGTCCGCATGGAGCTGAAGGTCTTCCGGATCCAACTGCGCGAGCAGATCGCCCTTGTGGACATGATCGCCCGCATCCACGAGCCTGCGCGCCAGTTTTCCACCGACCCGGAACGACAGCGCGGTTTCCTCGCGTGCGCGGATTTCGCCAGCGAAGGCGGTCAGGCCTGCATGCTCGGGCCCGGCAGCAGCATCGGCACGCGCGACAAGCACCGGGCGAGGCGCTTCGGATGTCGATTCAGCATTGCCACAAGCCGCCAGAACGACCACCATCAGCATCGGGATGACCGCCTTTGATATGCCTGTTTTCCTGAAGTCTGATGTCCTGCGCGCTGCCATGGCCGCCTCATGCGATCGGGGGAACAAGCCCGGTGGATGGTGGAAACCCGGGATTAATGAACTTGTCGGTATCGTATAAATAACATACTAATTAGTCTAGTATTGCAAGCATGAGTGCCACAGACCCCCAGCCCGCTGCCCCTGAAGCCGTCAAGCCGGCGGGTCCCGGCCGTCCGAAGGACCTCGGCAAGCGCGCGGCGATCCTCGACGTGGCCAAGCGGCTGTTCAGCCAGAACGGCTTCGATGGCGTGAGCATGGATCAGATCGCGGCCGAGGCCGGCGTCTCGAAACTCACGGTCTACAGCCATTTCGGCGACAAGGAATCGCTGTTCAGTTCGGCGATTCGCGCCAAGTGCGAAGAACAGATGCCTCCGACGCTGTTTCTTGCGGGTCTGGAAGGCAATCTGCGCGAACAGCTCACCACGATCGCACGCGCGTTCTTCTCTCTGGTGACCAGCGAGGAGTCCATCGCCATGCATCGGATGATGATGATGCCCGGCACCGGCGACTCGCACGTGCGCGAGCTGTTCTGGCAAGCCGGCCCGCAGCAGGTGAAAGACGCATTCGCCGAATTCCTGCGCGCCCGCGTGGCGCGTGGGGAACTGCAGGTGACCGACTTCACCCGCGCTGCCTCGCAGTTCTTCTGTCTGATCAAGGGCGAAATGCATATGCAACTGCTGTGCGGGATGTGCTGCGGCGCGCCCGTCAGCGACACCGAATGCCATATCGAAGCCACCGTCGATCTGTTCCTGCACGCCTATGGCAGCGACCGGAGCGCAGCGGAATGAACAGCCAAACCACGCTGTCCAAACGCATGCGGGCGTCCGTGCCCCCGGTCCCGGTGACTTCCGGCACTCAGCCGAAACCTGCGGTTGCGGCGATCCTGAGCCCAGCAACCGGGCGACCGTCCCGGTAAACTTCCGCATCCCCGAGCCTTTCCGAACGCGCCGTTGCAAGAGATATCAGCATGACGATCGATTACGCCAAAGCCCGCGAAACCATGGTCGAGCAACAGGTTCGGCCCTGGGACGTGTTTGAACCTCGCGTTCTGGAGACCTTGGCGCGACTGCCTCGCGAGCGTTTCGTGGCGGAGGTGCACCGCGCGCTGGCCTATTCGGACCTTGCCCTGCCCATCGGCCACGGCGAATCGATGATGAAGCCGGTCATCGAGGGCCGCGTGCTGCAGGCGCTGTCGATCGACGCCGGCGAAGACGTCCTCGAAATCGGGGCTGGCAGCGGCTACCTTTCGGCCTGCCTCGGCAGTCTGGCCCGCGATGTCGTGAGCCTGGAGCGCCACGAAGATCTCGCGCAAGCCGCGCGTGGCCGCCTGCAGACGCAGGGGATCGGCAACGTACGGATCGACACCGCCGATGCCTTCGGCTGGAACAGCGAGCGCCGATTCGATGCGATCTGCGTGACCGCCGCGGTCTCGGCCGTGCCTGCGCGCTTCCTGATGTGGCTGCGCCCCGGTGGCCGGATGTTCGTGGTGCACGGTCAGGCACCAGCGATGGAAGCGGCGCTTGTGCGCCATGCCGACAACGCCGCCGGCTTCCAGGTCGAATCGCTGTTCGAAACCGAACTGCCGTATCTGATCGGCGGCGCCCCTGTTCCAGAGTTCAAACTGTAGATCGCACGGTCGGCGCCAACGCCCCGTACGCTGATTTTCCAGACAAAAAAGGATGCCCATGACCCGCCGCCCCCTCGCTCTCGCCCTCGCTGTGCTCCTGCTGCCGCTCGGCGCGCAGGCCGAAGATCTTGTGCAGTCCTATGAACTCGCACGCACCAGCGATCCCCAGCTCGCCGCCGCCGAATCCACCCGTCTCGTTTCGCGCGAGGGTGCAGTGCAAGGTCGCGCAGCGATGCTGCCGCAGATCAATGGCGACGCTTCCTACAATCGTTCGCGCAACGACAGCGATTCCTCCTCCGCGGGCACCGACACCAGCACCGACACCACCACCCGCGACCTCGGCCTGCGCCTCAATCAGATGGTCTACGACCACAGCGTCGTGAACCGCTCACGCAGCCAGAACGCGCTGTCGCAGGCAGGCGACTTCCAGCTCGAAGCCGCGAGCGACTCCCTGATCACCCGCACCTCCACCGCCTACTTCAACGTTCTGATCGCGATGGAAACGCTGGCGGCAGCCGAAGCGCAGGAAACAGCGCTGAAGAAGCAGTTCGATTTCGCGGACAAGCGACTCGAAGTCGGCTTGGCGCCGATCACGGACGTCCATGAGGCGCGCGCCCAGTACGATCGCGCCCGCGCCAATACCATCGTGACCAGCAACGCGCTGGAAGACGCCTACCGCGCGCTGGAAGAAATCACCGGCCGCGATGTGCGCACGCTCAAGGCGCTGCCCCAGAATTTCCAGCCGCAGTTGCCTTCGGCGCTGGACGGCGAAGGCTGGGTGGCGGCGGCGCTCGAAAACAATCCCAGCCTGAAGGCGCAGGAATACCGGGTCAGGTCGGCGGAAGCCGGCGTGGAAAGCGCGCGCGGCGGTCACTACCCGACGCTTTATTTCGGAGCCAATTATGGCCGCAATCGCTCCGACGGCGACTCCAGCAACAACATCCTCAACCTCAGCTCGGACTTCGAAAGCCAGAGCAACTCGCGCAGCATGGGGCTGACCCTGTCGGTACCGATCTTCGCCGGTGGCGCGACCCAGTCCCAGGTCCGTCAGGCGCTCGCTCAACGCGATATCGCTGGCGACGAACTCGAACAGCAGAAGCGTGCGCTGGTACGCAACACGCGCAATGCCTACCGGACGCTGGTCGCAGGCGTCAGCGAAGTCGAAGCGCGCAAAGCCGCAGTGTTTTCGGCGCGCAGCGCCTATGACGCCTCGCAGGTCGGCCTCGAAGTCGGCACCCGCACGGTGCTGGATGTGCTGAACAACCAGCAGACGCTGTTCAACGCCGAACAGGAATACGCCCTCTCGCGCTACAACTTCCTGCAGAACCGTCTGCTGTTGGAGCAGGCGGCCGGCACGCTGGACATCGACGACCTGCAGGACGTCAACCGCCTGCTCACGGTGGATGCCACGCTGAAGACGGCACCCTGACGCATCGCCTGCTTCAGTCTGCCGCTGCACCGAGAACCAAGGGCCGCACCCGTGAAGGTGCGGCCCTTGGCTTTTGAGGCATCGACACTTTTGACGTGGTGCTCGAAGCGTCGACGGGCGTCTGCCTGAAGGCTTCTGCTTGAAGACGCCTGCTCAAAGCGGGACACAGCGTCCGTTGTTGTAATAACAACGCGAGATGTCGAGCAAGATCCATGCATTGCCGGTACAGACATACGTCGCGCACTCGACGTACTCGGCGGAGTATTCGTCCGTCATTGCGTACGCACCTTCATTTTCCGCATCGCACGCGTCTTGCGGCAATGGCGGTGCCGCCGAAGCACCCCCTCCTGCACACAGCGCCAGCGCCAGCATGACAATCGCCATACCCGTTTTCGAATGATGTCGTGACATCTTGCTTCTCCCGAAACGGACGGCCGCCGATTGGACGCGCATTGCACGAAGGAAAAGCAAAAAAGCAGACATGACGGTCGACGCTGCGTCAGAGCAAAACACCTCTGCGCACCCTCCTTATATTCCCGTTGACAGCGGGCGGATGCACGCAGAATCACAGTTGCACCGCATGCGGGACAATTGCTTTGATCGACAACACGCCATGCATAGACTGTCCCTAACAGGGCCTGCGGAAGTCGAGCGCTACAGCGAATTCTCGATCAGTGCCAGCGTGCGACGCAGCGCGCCGCCGCCCTGCTCGACCAGGTCACGCCCTGCCGCCGCCGAGCGCGCGCGCTCGACAGGGTCCGCCAGCAGACCTTCGAGTTCAGTCGCGACC
This sequence comes from Lysobacteraceae bacterium, assembly GCA_049296025.1. Classification (GTDB taxonomy): domain Bacteria; phylum Pseudomonadota; class Gammaproteobacteria; order Xanthomonadales; family Xanthomonadaceae; genus Lysobacter_I. Next base: position 8,589 of record JBAQRU010000358.1, read on the forward strand.
GCCACGATGTCCGCACCGATTCTCAGCGCATGCGCACCGCTCAACTGCTCGGCGATATCGCTGAAATTATGAAGGTGCGGTCCGGTGACGATCGCGGTGCCCACGGCAGCGGGTTCGAGCAGATTGTGCCCGCCCACCGGCTGCAGGCTGCCGCCGACGAATGCGACATCCGCGCAGGCGTAGAAATTCATCAGTTCGCCGAGCGTGTCGATGATGAATACCGCGTCGTCCCGGTCGGGCAGCCGGGTGAGTTTGCGCGTCGCCACATGCAGCCCGGTATCGATCGCCAATTGGGTTGCCGGCCGAAACCGCTCGGGATGTCGCGGCGCCCAGAGCATCAGCAGATCGGGCCAGCGCGTGCGCAAGTGGCGGTCGATGGCCAGCACCAGCGCCTCTTCGTCGGGGTGGGTGCTGGCGGCGATCCACACCGGCCGGCCGGCGACCCGGGCGCGGAACGCCTGGGCGAAGGCATCGATCGCCGGGTCGACTCGGGTGTCGAACTTGAGATTGCCGCAAACGATGACCTGATCTGCACGTGCCCCCAGATCCAGGAAACGCGCAGCATCCGCGTCGGACTGCGCGGCGACCGCGCGCATCGTGCGCAATGCGCGCCCGACCAGCGGACGCAGGGCACGATAGCCGCGCAGCGAACGTTCCGACAATCGCGCATTGACCAGATACGCCGGCACACCGTGATCGCGGCAGGCAAAGAGCAGATTCGGCCACAGTTCGGTTTCGACGATCAGCGCGACGCTTGGCCGGAAATGGCGCAGGAACCGCCCGACCGCACCGGTGAGGTCGTAGGGCAGATAGACGTGCGCGACGCGGTCGCTCCACAGCGCGGCGACGCGCTCCGACCCGGTCGGCGTGATGGTGGTGATCAGGATCCGCTGCTGCGGGTGGTCGCGCAGCAATGCATTGACCAGCGGCGCGGCGGCGTTCACTTCGCCGACCGAGACCGCGTGGATCCAGAGGTGTTCGGCGCCGGAAGGCGCATCGCGATAGCGCGCATAGCGCTCGTCCCAGCGCAGCAGGTAGGCGTGCTGACGGAATCCGCGCCAGATCAGGTGATAGACGGTGATGGGCAGCAGCAAGTACAACGCCGCCGAATACAGGCCGCGCAGGGTGTGCTCGATCACGCGTTCGAAACTGTTGGCCCGCATGGCGACAGGATACCGGGTGAAGGCGGTTGCCAGCAGCGCGGCCGACGACGCCTCGACCCGTACAATGGCCGCATGCCGTTCGCCTTCGACGCCCCGCCGCCGCGCACGCCCCGACACTGGCCGAGCTGGCTCGGCATCGGTGCACTGGCGCTGCTCGCGCGCTTGCCCTGGTGGTTGCAGCGGAGACTCGGTGGCGCACTGGGTGCCATGCTGCTGCAGGGACTGGGCAAGCGCCGCCGGATCGCCAAGCGCAACATTGAGCTTTGCTTTCCCGGGCTCGACGAACGCGAACGTGCGGACCTGCTGCGCCGACACTTCGCGGCGCTGGGCATCGCCATCTTCGAGTTCGGCCGGGCGTGGTGGGGTTCGGTCGCACCGCAGCGGCGCGGGCTGATCATCGAAGGCGTGGAGCATATCGAAGCGGCGCAGGCGAACGGTCGCGGCGTGATCGTGGTCTCCGGCCACTTCACCACGTTGGAAATGTGCGCGCGGCTTGCCTGCGCCAGCGTGCCGCTGGCCGGCATGTACCGGCCTTATCCGCAGCCGGCGATGGAATGGGCGGTGCTGCGCGGGCGTTCGCGTTACGCCGCTGGCATGTTCGCCAAGGACGATGTCCGCAGCGTGGTGAAGCACCTCAGGCGCGGCGGCCTGCTGTGGTACGCGCCGGACCAGGATCCGAGCAAGGGCGACAGCGTGTTCGTCCCGTTCTTCGGTCAGCCGGCGAAAAGCCTCAAATCCACCCATCAGCTGGCGCGGCTCTCCGGCGCAGCGGTGGTGATGTTCCAGCACTTCCGCCGCGACGATGGCGGCTACACCCTGCGCTTCTGGCCGGCGCTCGAGCACTTCCCCTCGGACGATGCCGACGCGGACACCGCGCGCGTGATCGCAGCGATCGAGACCATGGCGCGCGAGGCGCCCGAGCAATATCTGTGGATCCACCGCCGCTTCAAGCGCCGGCCGGACGGCGTGCCGGTCTACGACTGAGGCGCAGGCGCAGGCACCGTCTCGCGGCCCAACAGGCTTCCCGCGTAGAGCGCGGCCAACAGCAGCGTCACCCCGCCCCAGAACGTGGAATAGAACGCGAGATGGGTGTTGAACGGGAAGACCGTCACCGCCAGCGCCAGCATCGCCGGATAAGCCGCCTCGCGCGCAGCGGGTTCGGCGTAACGCCAGGCGCGGCGCGCCATCGCCGCCGCGGAGAGCCACAGCAGCAGGCCGATCGCACCGGTTTCGCTGAGGATTTCCAACACGATCTGGTGCGCGTGGAAGGCCGGGCCGGTGCCCCACTCGGCGATCGCGCCCTGCTCCGGATCGCAGGCCGGAAAAGCTTCACGGAAACCGCGTGGACCAACCCCGTTGATCGGGTGTTGCTTCGCCATGCACAGTGCGGCGCCCCAGATCCGCCCACGCCCCGACAATGCGCTGTCGACGCCATCCCGATCCGCTGTGAGTGCATGGGTGGTGCGCTCGATCCGCTCGCGGACCTGCGTCGATGCGAACGTCAACGCCACGAGCAGAACACCGCCCAGTGCGAACACGCCGAACAACCGCTTCCAGCCGAGCAGGCGCCAGCCCGAGAGCAGCAGCACCAGACCGAACGTGATCCAGGACGCGCGCGAACCCGCAAGCACGATCACGCTGCCGACCAGGATCGCCGCGAGCAGCCAGCCCCACTGGCCGAATCTGCGACCGGCGGCGTGCAGCGCGAACGGCGAGAGACTGGCGAAGACCACGCCGAGTTTGAGATTGCACGGCCCGAGCACGCCGCTGAGACGATCGAGCAGCGCGTAATCGTTGGCGTTGCAGAAGCGATGGCCGCTGACCGCGAGTTTCGCCGCATCCAGACCGGAGAACAGCATGCTGGTGCCGCTCATCGCCTGCGCGAGCGCATCCAGCGTCCAGACACCGAGAATGACTGCGATCCCGCCGAACGTGATCCGACGCGCGCGCGTATCCGCGACTGCGGACGCGGCCAGCCAGAGGAACGGGAGATAGCGCAGATCGGCTGCGACTTCGCCGAAAGCGGTCCGGCGATCGACGGCATCGAAGCAAGCGAAGAGTTCAGGTAGCCAATACGCGAAGAACAGGACGCTGGTCAACGCCCAGGCCTGCGCGCTGAGCAGGGCGCCGCCTCCGCGAAACCGCACGTACAGCAACCGGCCGATCGCAACCAGCGAGCCCAGCGACAGCAGGCCTTCGGCGATCCCGGGCACCGGCCACAGCACGACATAAGCAAGCACCCAGAACGGCGCCCAGCGCCAACCGGCAGGCGCGGAGACAGCGTCGGTGGCGGGCGAGCGGATCATTCCGGAGCGAGTTCGCGATAAAGAGCCAGGGTGGCGGCCTGCATCGCATCCAGCGAATAGCGCTGCAGCCGCTGCGGCATCGTAACGGGAACCGGTGCAGCCTGCGCAAGCAGATTGCGCGCGGCGCGATGCAGCGCCCCGGCATCGAACAGCGTCACCGCACCCGCAGGCAACAGGTCTCGCAGCAGTTCGCCGACGCCGCCGTGCGCCCAACCCGCGACCGGGCGCCCACAGGACAGCGCTTCGATCACGGTGCGACCGAACGATTCCGGTTTGCGCGACACCTGCAACACCAGATCGCTGGCGGCGTAGGCCTCGGCGATCGCGGCGGTGGGCGGCGTGATCGCCAACGCGTGCGCGAGTCCGCTGCGTGCGGCTTCGG
>JBAQRU010000359.1:0-4180 GCA_049296025.1 Lysobacteraceae bacterium
CGGTCGATGTCCGCGATCAGGCGCTCGACGATGGTGCGTTCCTTCAGCAGCAGCGCGCGGCGCACGGCTTCGGTCGGGTGCGCTGTGAACACCGGCTCGATCCGCAGGCGCGGCAGCAGTTCGCGCAGCTCATCGAGGGTGACGCCATCCTCGCGCAGGGAGCGCAGCACCGCGTACAGGCCGCCGGGCTGCGGCGCGGCGCTGCTGCGCTGGTAGTGACGGCGGCGGCGGATGCGATGGATGCGTTCGGCCAGATTCACGATGCCGAAGTAGGCGGCGAAGGCGCGGACGAGGGCGTCGGCATCCTCCATCGGCACGGCAGCAAGGCGCGCGGCCAGGTCGTCGATGGTCTTGCCCTGCTCGCGACGCGCGATCGCGGCGCGGCGGACGGATTCGACCTGGGTCAGCAGTTCGGCCGAGACCTGCTCGGCCAGCATGTCGCCGACCATCGTACCCAGCCGTCGCACGTCGTCGCGCAGCAGGGTGTCGGTTTCAGCGAATTCGAGAGTGTCGCGGACGCGCATGGTGACTCGCGATGGGTGCGAATCGTTGAGCCTACACAAACTGCGGTAAGGTGTGGATATGTATTCGTGTGCATGACGGCTAGCAAGATCAAAAGCGCCCCTCTGTCGCTCGCTATGTTCGCTTTTCCCTCTCCCCGCGCGGGCCGGACGAGGGTGCCGGAAGAGTCAGAGGGGCGTTCTTCAATAAGCGAACTCGCGGAACACGCGGTCGATGTCGCCCTTCCATTCGCCGTGGTACAGCGCGAGCTTGCGCTCGGCGGCGGTCTGGTTGTCCTCGGCCATCTCGATCAACGGTTCGAGGAAGCGGGTCTCATCGGCGCCGCTGGCATTGAGCGCGGCGCGGCGGCGCAGGCCGGCGACGGAAATCTTCACCGCTTCGCGGGCGAGGTCGCCGAGGGTGCCGTGACGGAAAGGTACGTTCAAAGCGAGTTTCGGCACGCCGTCGCGCAGGGCGTTGCGCTCGTCCATACTGAAATCCTTCACCAGATCCCATGCGGCGTCGAGCGCGGCATCGTCGTACAGCAGGCCGACCCAGAACGCCGGCAGCGCGCAGATCCGGCTCCATGGGCCGCTGTCGGCGCCGCGCATCTCCAGGAATTTCTTCAGTCGCACTTCCGGGAATGCCGTGGTCATGTGATCCGACCAGTCGCGCAGCGTCGGCAGCGCGCCGGGAAGCGCCGGCAGCTTGCCGGCCATGAAATCGCGGAAGCTCTGGCCGCTGGCGTCGATGTATTCGTCGTTGCGGTAAGAGAAGTACATTGGCACGTCGAGCAGATAATCGACGTAGCGCTCGTAGCCGAAGCCGTCGTCGAACACGAAGTCGAGCATGCCGGTGCGATCGCGATCGGTGTCGGTCCAGATGTGCGAGCGGTAGCTGAGATAACCGTTCGGCTTGCCTTCGGTGAACGGCGAATCGGCGAACAGCGCGGTCGCGATCGGCTGCAGCGCCAGCGAGACGCGGAATTTCTTCACCATGTCCGCTTCGCTGCCGTAGTCCAGATTCACCTGCACGGTGCAGGTGCGGGTCATCATGTCGAGGCCGAGCGAACCGACTTTCGGCATGTAGTCGCGCATGATCCGGTAGCGGCCTTTCGGCATCCACGGCATCTCGTCGCGGCGCCATTTCGGCTGGAAGCCCATGCCGAGGAAACCGATGTCGAGTTCGTCGGCGACGGTCTTCACTTCCTTCAGATGGCTGCCGATCTCGGCGCAGGTGTCGTGGATGGTTTCCACCGGCGCGCCCGACAGTTCGAGTTGGCCGGCCGGCTCCAGCGTGACCGAGGCGCCGTTCTTGAGCAGCGCGATGGTGTGCTCCGGCGCCTGCCCGATGCGCTCCCGCACCGGTTCCCAGCCGAAGCGGGTCAGACCAGTGAGCAGCGCCTCGATGCCGCGTCCGCCCTCGAAGGTCGGCGGGCGCAGATCGTCGTGTCGGAAACCGAACTTCTCGTGCTCGGTGCCGATCCGCCAATCGGCCTTGGACTTCTCCCCGGAGGCGAGTACCGCCACCAGCTGGTCGCGATCGGTGATGGGTGTGTCGGCGACGTGGCTGGGGCTGGACATGGGGATTCCGCGGTGGGGGACGACAACAAGAGCGCAGCGGAGGCGGGAAAGGTGCGACCGGCGCGCGGATAGGCGACATGGGGGCCATACCCTAACATCGCAAGTTCCGCACTATAGCCGTCGCCGATGATGCGCATTGTTGCCCTGCTGCTCTGTCTGTGTTCCATCGAAGCCGCCGCGCAGGCGCGGCCGGTGGAGCGGCTCGAACGCGGCAACGGACCGGAGCCCGCCACGCTGGATGCGCATCGTTGCCAAGAAGTGGCCTGCGGCAACGTGCTGCGCGATCTCTACGAAGGTCTGGTGACCGAGGATGTCGCCGGACGTTTGATTCCGGGCATGGCCGAACGTTGGGAGGTGTCGACCGATGGTCGCCTCTGGACCTTCCATCTGCGCGAGGGTCTGCGCTGGAGCAATGGCGAAGCGCTGACCGCGGTTGCCATCGTCGCGAGTTTCCGCCGCGCGTTCGCACCGGAGACCGCCGCGCCGTTCGCCGAGCAGTTCGACGCGGTGCTCAATGCGGCCGCCGTGCGGTCGGGCAAAGCGCTGCCGCCGACGTTGGGCATCGATGCGCCGGACGCGCGCACGATCCGCATCCGCACGACGCGACAGGTCTCGCTGCCCGCGTTGCTGACCCTGCCGATCGCGTTTCCGGTGTATCTGCCGGCGGTGACGCAATACGGCAATCAGCACACGCGGCCCGGGCATCTGGTAAGCAACGGCGCGTACCGGCTGGTTGCGTGGACACCGCAGGCGAATCTCACGGTCGAACGCAATCCGCGTTTCCACGAGGCGGCCAACGTGCGGATCGCGCGCGTGCGTTTTCACGTCACCGAAGATGCCGCCGCCGAACTGCAGCGCTTCGCGGCCGGCGATCTGCACATCACCGAAACCGCGCCGCCACAGCCGTTGCCGAAACTGCGCGAACGGTTCGGCGCGCAATTGCGCATCGCGCCGTACGTCGGCGCGTTCTGGCTCGGCATGAATGTCACCAGGCCGCCGTTGAAGGACGATCCGCGCCTGCGCGAAGCGCTGTCGCTGGCGGTGGATCGCGACAAGCTCACGCGCTACATCACCGGTCTCGGCGAAACGCCGGCCTACGGCATCGTGCCGCCGGGCATTCCCGGTTACCACGCCGCGAAGATCCACTGGGCGGATTGGGACCAGGCGCGACGCGACGCGCGCGCGAAAGCGCTGTATCGCGTGGCCGGATATTCGGACGCGAATCCGCTGACGCTCGAACTGCGCTACAACACGTCCACGCCGCATCGCCGTCTCACGCTCGCGGTCGCGGCGATGTGGCGCGACACGCTGGGCGTGCGCGTGCGGTTGCGCAACGAAGAGTGGAAAGTGTTCGTGCAGAACCGCAAACAGCGGGCGATCACCCAGGTGTTCCGAGGCGGCTGGATCGGCGATGTCGCCGACGCGCGCAATTTCCTCGGCGCCTTCGCCGACGATGGCGCGCTGAACTGGCCCGGTTACGACGATGCGCGTTATCGAGAATTGTTCGCGAATGCGGATGCCGCGCGCAACGAAGTCGTGCGCAATGCATGGCTGCGCGCCGCCGAAACCCGCCTCCTGCACGCGCATGCGCTGATTCCGCTTTACTTCTACACGTCCAAGCATCTGGTCTCGCCGCAGGTCGTGGGGTTCGAAGCGAATCCGCTCGATCGCCATCCCTCGCGCTGGCTGCAGCTGCGACAATAGGGCCTGATTCGACACAAGGGGAACGCGATGCGCCGCTGGCATCTGGAAACACACCGCACCGATCGCGTGGGCTGGCTGCGCGCCGCCGTGCTCGGCGCCAACGACGGCATCATTTCCATCGCGGGTCTGCTGGTCGGCGTCGCCGCGACCGGCGCCAGCACCGGCGTCGTGCTCGGCAGCGGCGTGGCCGGCATCGTTGCCGGCGCGATGTCGATGGCCGCTGGCGAATACGTGTCGGTGCAATCGCAGGCCGACACCGAAGCCGCCGATATCGCCAAGGAAACGCGCGAGTTGGCCGAAGAGCCGGAGCACGAGCTGCAGGAACTCACCTACATCTACGTCAAGCGTGGCCTCACCCACGATCTCGCGGCGCAGGTCGCGCTGCAACTGAC
>JBAQRU010000360.1:0-3963 GCA_049296025.1 Lysobacteraceae bacterium
AACCTGGAGGCCGGCTTTGACATGAAGCAATTGGTCGGGGAGGCAGGATTCGAACCCGCCCCCGGTGATTCCTGCGCGTCGATGAAGTGATGCCGCGCGCGCGGCTGATGGACTCACCGCCGATCCGGCAACAAAAAAAGCCGACCTGGAGGCCGGCTTTGACATGAAGCAATTGGTCGGGGAGACAGGATTCGAACCCGCCCCCGGTGATCCCTGCGCGCCGATGAGAGTGATGCCGCGCGCGCGGCTGATGGACTCACCGCCGATCAGGCAACAAAAAAGCCGACTTGGAGGCCGGCTTTGACATGAAGCAATTGGTCGGGGAGACAGGATTCGAACCTGCGACCTCTACGTCCCGAACGTAGCGCTCTACCAGACTGAGCTACACCCCGACATTGCAGCCGGTCATTCTAAGGATTCGCCCCCGATCCGGCAACCCCGACGGATGCGTTCAGGCGGGCCGGGTCGGTTTTGGGGCTGTGCACCTGACCGGGAGAGCGGTCGCCAGCCCAGCCACCCGGTAAACTTGTCCGCATCTGCTGCATGCCCCGGAGCTTCCCTTGATCAAGCCGCGTACCCCGCCTGGCGTCCTCGAACTGCTGCCGCGCGACCAGATCGCGTTCCAGCGGATGCTGGACACCATCCGCCGCACTTTCGAGCGTTTCGGCTTCCTGCCGGTGGAAACCCCGGTGATGGAGCTGTCCGAGGTGCTGCTGACCAAGTCCGGCGGCGAAACCGAGCGGCAGGTGTACTTCGTGCAGTCGACCGGCGGGTTGGAGAGCTACAAAAACCAGTTGGCTGTCATGTCCGAGTCGGGCCAAGGCATCGGCGTCTCTCCAATGGTCATGCCGCCCGTCGCGCGGCCCGAGCTGGCCCTGCGCTTCGACCTCACCGTGCCGCTGGCGCGTTACGTCGCCGAGCATGAGCACGATCTCGCGTTTCCATTCCGCCGCTACCAGATGCAGCGCGTGTATCGCGGCGAGCGCGCGCAGCGCGGCCGGTTCCGCGAGTTCTACCAGTGCGATATCGACGTGATCGGCAAGGACGCGCTGAGCACCCGCCACGATGCCGAAATTCCGGCGGTGATCGCCTCGGTGTTCGAGTCGCTGGCGATCGGCGAGTTCACCATCCAGTTCAACCACCGCAAACTGCTGCGCGGCTTTTTCGAAGGCCAGGGCATCGCCGAAGGCGAGCGCCAGGGGTCGGTGCTGCGTGAGATCGACAAGCTCGACAAGCGCGGTGAACCGGCGGTGCGCGCGACATTGATCGGCGAGGGTTTCGAGCTGACGCCCGAGGTGGCGGATACGCTGCTCGCGTTCTCGCGCGTGCGCGCCACCGGCCACGACGCGGCGCAGGCCGCGCTGGACGCACTGGGTACGGGCACGGCGATGTTCGAGGAAGGCCGCGATGAGCTGCGCGAAGTGTTGCGCCAACTGCGCGCGCTGGGCGTCGCCGACAACCGTTTCGCGCTGAATCTGTCGATCGCGCGCGGCCTCGATTACTACACCGGCATCGTCTACGAGACCACGCTGAACGCGAATCCGGAGATCGGTTCGATCTGCTCCGGCGGCCGCTACGAAAATCTCGCCAGCCACTACACCAAGTCGAAGCTGCCGGGCGTCGGCATCTCGATCGGCCTGACCCGCCTGTTCTGGCAACTGCGCGAAGCCGGGCTCATCGCGACCGCCGACAGTTCGGTGGATGCGCTGGTGTCGCTGATGGACGACAGCGGTCTTGAAGCGGCGCTGGCGCTGTCGCAGAAACTGCGCGCGGCCGGCCTGAACGTCGAAACCCAGCTCGAACCGCGCAAGCTCGCGAAACAGATGCAGTACGCCGATCGCGCCGGCATCCGCTTCGTGGTGATCCGCGGCGAAGACGAGGTCGCGCGCGGCACGGTCGCGGTGAAGGATCTGCGTCGCGGTGAGCAGTTCGAAGTGGCCGAGGCCGATCTCGCGCGCACGCTGCTGGTCGAACGCGAACAGTGGCGCGCGTTGCCGCCCGCCGGTGCGAAGCCGCCCGAGGTCAAAGCATGAAACCGATCCGACTCGACGGCCGTTCCTTGACCCGCGACCGTCTGGTCGAAGTCGCCTACGGCGCGCAGGTGATGCTGGACGAAGGCGCGCTGCGCAACGTCGCGCACGCCGCTGCGTTCCTGGCGGAACAGGTGCGCCGCGAAGAGCCCATTTACGGTGTGTCGACCGGCTTCGGCAGCAACGCCGACAAACTGCTCGGCGCGCATCCGCTGCGCGACGAATTGGCGGGCGCGACGCCGTCCGGCCGCTCCCTGCACGAAGAGCTGCAGCGCAATCTGATCATCTCGCACGCGGTCTGCGTCGGCGAGCCGTTCGACGCGGATGTCGTGCGCGCGATGCTGTGCATCCGCATCAACACGCTGCTGCGCGGGCATTCCGGTATCCGCGTGGAAACCCTGCAGTCGATGACCGCGATGCTCAACGCCGGCGTGGTGCCGGTGGTGCCGCAGTTGGGCTCGGTCGGCGCGTCGGGCGACCTCGCGCCGCTGTCGCATCTGGCCATCGTGCTGCTGGGCGGCGGCGAAGCGTTCTACCAGGGCGAACGCCTGCGCGGCGACGAAGCGCTGAAGCGCGCGGGCCTGACCCCGGTCACGCTGTCGTACAAGGAAGGCCTGGCGCTGAACAACGGCACCGCGCAGATGCTGGCGACCGGCGTGCTGGCGCTGCATCGCATGGAAGAACTGCTCGATACCGCCGATCTGGCCGCAGCGATGACCATCGACGCCTTCGCCGGTCGTCTCGGTGCGTTCGCCGAGGAAGTGCACGCGCTGCGTCCGCATCCGGGTCAGGTCGAAGTGGCGGCGAATCTGCGCGGCCTGCTCGCCGGTTCGACGCTCGCCGATATTCCATACCACCTCGTGCCGAAGTTCCGGCCGTGGCTGCCGCAGAGCTGGGACACCGACGAATCGCAGGCGCTGAGTTTCGATATCGGCTGGGAATGGGTGCCGACTTCCCAGCGTCACGGTCGCGAAAAATTCTATCGCCGCTTCAAACCGTTTCGCGGCGGCAAGAAGCACCAGCCGCAGGACAGCTATTCGCTGCGCTGCATTCCGCAGGTGCACGGTGCGGTGCGCGACGCGGTGGCGCAGGCCAAGCGGGTGTTCGAGATCGAGCTCAATTCGGTCACCGACAATCCGCTGGTGTTCCCGGACGCGCGCGCCGAGCACGTCGAGCAGCAGGTCATTTCAGCCGGTCATTTCCACGGCATGCCGCTGGCGCTGGCGATGAGCTATGTGAAAGCGGCCATCCCGGTGCTGGCCTCGATCAGCGAGCGCCGGCTCAACAAACTCGTCGATCCCGCGACCAACGACGGCCTGCCGCCGTTCCTGATCGGCAACGAAGACGCCACCGAATCCGGCTTCATGATCGTGCAGTACACCGCCGCCGCGATCGTCAACGATTTGGCCAGCCGCGCGCATCCGGCGTCGGTGTATTCGATTCCGACCAGCGCGAATGCCGAAGACCATGTCTCGATGGGTGCGAACGAAGCGCGGCACGTGCTGTCGATGGCCGACGACCTGGGCAAGGTGCTGGCGCTGGAGCTGATCACCGCCGCGCAGGCGCTGGATCTGCGCCGCGACATGATCAACGCCGCGCGCGATCTCGCCGACCGTGCCGACGCCGTGCAGCTTGCCGCGAAAGTGCAGGGCGGCCCGCAGTCCGTCGACGAAAGCCACGGCGAGTTTCTGGCCGAAGTCGAGGCGCTGCGCGTCGAACTGTCGGCCGCCGAACCTTTCCACCCGGGCCGGGCGGTCGCCGCCGCGCACGAGGCGATCCGCGCCCGCGTGCCGTTCCTCGAACGCGACCGCGCGCTGGATGTCGACCTCGCCGCCGCGATGGTGCTGGTCCGCGAGGGCAGCGTGCTGGCGGCTGCGCATGCGGTGAACGACTGAGTCGTTCGCGGATATCGACGGGCTGCCGCGCTTTTGTA
>JBAQRU010000361.1:0-4522 GCA_049296025.1 Lysobacteraceae bacterium
ACCCGCCGCCGATGGACGATTTCTCGGACGACGACATTCCGTTCTGATCGGAGGATCTCCGGGCCACTGGAAAGCGTTTCGAAAGGCCCGTGGAAACGGGCCTTTCTTTACTTGATGCTGCCACATCGCATCGGCTCGGATAGCATCCAAACATCCGCATCGACCCCGTTCGTGCATGCGGGCCGTTCAGTCGTCATCATCCGCTGGGGACATGTCATGCAACGAGGCTTCACGAGTACCGCCCTTTTCACCTTCGTCGCAGGGCTGTTGCTCAGCCAGTCGATGGCCCCGTCGGCGCAGGCGCAGCGTGCCACCGACCGTATCGCGACCTCCGCCATCACCGCGCCGCCGTTGATTTCCGCGCCCGGTGCCGACATCCCCGTCGGTCTGCGCTCGGCCTCGGTGCAGGTGGAGACCGATGGCGGACTCGCACGCACCACGCTGCTGCTGACGCTGTACAACCCCAACGACCGTCAGCTCGAAGGCACGCTGGAATTCCCGCTGCAGGCGGGCCAGCAGGTCAGCGCGTTCGCGCTGGATATCGGCGGCGAACTGCGCGATGCGGTGCCGGTGCCCAAGCAGAAGGCGCAGCAGGTGTTCGAGAACATCGAACGCCGCAACGTCGATCCGGGCCTGCTCGAACAGACCGCAGGCAATCATTTCCGGCTGCGGGTGTATCCGATCCCCGCACGTGGCACACGTCAGGTGCGCCTTGCGATCGATGAGGCGCTGCGCCGCGAGGACGGCGCGTGGCGGATCGATGTGCCGGTGCAACTGCTCGCCGATGCCGATCATCTGTCGCTCGCGATCCGTGCCCGTGGTCTGAGCGCTGCGCCGGTGCAGCGCGGCACGTTCGACGCGCTGCGCTTCGAGCGCGTCAAGGGTGGCTATGCCGCCCGCTACGAAATCCTCCGCGAACGCCTGCCCGCGTCGCCCGAAACGCGCCGCCTGCCGCCGCTGGGTTTCCGGCTGCCGGCGGTCGCATCGCCGCAATCCTATGTGCAGGCTTTCGACGGCGACCGCTTCGCGCTGGTCGATCTGCCGCTGCCGGTCGCATCCGGCAGCCAGCGCACGCTGCCGTCCTCGGTCGGACTGCTGTGGGATGCGTCGGGTTCGGCGCGCAAGCGCGACCGGCAGAGCGAATTCGCGCTGCTCGATCGCTACTTCAAGGCGATGGGCGATGGCAGCGCGACGCTGCGTCTGCTCCGCGACGTGGGTGAAGACGGCGGTCGCTTCCAGATCCGGGGCGGCGACTGGAGCGCGCTGCGCAAGACGCTCGAAACCGCCGTATACGACGGCGCCAGCGACCTCGCCGATTGGACGCCGGAAGCTGGCGTCGGCGAGTACCTGCTGGTCAGCGATGGTCTGCGCAACTACGGTGATCGTGCATTTCCTGCGCTGAGCGAGGGCCAGGCGCTGTATGCGCTGAGTTCCGCAGGCGCGAACGCCGATGCCACGCGTTTGTCGGCGCTGGCCGAAGCGCGCGGCGGACGTCTCGTGCAGTGGCAGGGCCGCGAAGGCCTTGATGGCGCGACCACCGCGTTGCTGAGCGAGGGCAGCCGCATCATCGGGCTGGATGGCGAGGGCATCGAGGACCTGAAGCCGCAAGCATGGGCTGCCGATGATGGGCTGCTGCGTATCGCCGGACGTCTCACCGAACGCACAGCGACCGTCCGCGTGCGCCTGAGCGAAGCCGGCAAGCTGCGGACCGTCGAAATTCCGGTGGCTGCCGATGCTCCCGAAAGCAATCAGGTGGCGACGTTATGGGCCAGTTGGCAGGTGGCTGCGCATATGGCCGAGCCTGAGCGTCATCGCGCTGCGATCACGCGTCTGGGGCAGCGTTTCGGCCTCGTGACGCCCGGCACCTCGCTGCTGGTGCTGGAAGCTGCCGCGGATTACGTGCGTTACGAGATTCCAGCGCCGACCGCGCTGCGCACCGAAGTCGATGCGCTGCGTCGCTCCCTGACCGCCGAAAAAGCGCAGTCGCGCAGCCAGCGGCTGGAAGAAGTCGCACTGCGCTTCGCCGAACGGCAGACCTGGTTCGCGCGCAGATTCCCGAAAGGCGCACCGCCGAAGCCCGAAGCCAAAAAAGACGAAGTCATGGTCACCGGCGCGAGCGTAGGCGGCGGTCTGGATGCCCAGGAAGAGCGTGCCAGGCGTTCGGAGAATGAAGTTCTGGCGGATATGCCTCGGTCGGCATCGCCGCCCCCTCCGCCACCGCCTGCACCCATGCCGTCCCAGGCGCCGGCCGAGACGGATGCCTTCATGGCCGAGGCACCGGCCGGCTCGGCCGCACCGGCCGCGAATCGGGCGATCAGCGCCCGTGCGAAAGACGACGGTGCGTCTGCAGGGCAGGGGGTGTCGATCCAACTGCAGGCTTGGGCTCCGGACTCGCCGTACGCCCGACGGCTGCGCGAGGCCAAGGCCGAAGACCTTTACAGCGTATATCTCGATGAGCGCGACAGTCATGCATCCAGCACTGCGTTCTATCTGGATGTCGCCGATCTGCTGCTGCAGAAGGGCCGTCGTGCCGAAGCGCTGCGAGTGCTGTCGAATCTGGCCGAACTCGATCTCGAAAACCGCCATGTTCTGCGCGTACTCGGTTATCGCCTGATGCAGGCCAAGGACTATGCCCGGGCGGTCGAAGTCTTCCGCGACGTGCTGCGGCTCGCCGACGAAGAACCGCAGAGCCATCGCGACCTCGGGCTTGCGCTCGCGGCGGCCGGACAGCGTCAGGAAGGTATCGAACGCCTGTACGAAGTCGCCGCGCGTCCGTGGGACGGACGTTTCTCCGAAGTCGAACTGGTCGCGCTCAATGAACTGAACGCGGTCATCGCGACCAGCCCGCAGGCGTTGGACACTACCTTCATCGACCGTCGTCTGCTCAAGAACATGCCGCTCGACCTGCGCGTGGTGCTGGCCTGGGACAGCGACAACAGCGACATGGATCTGTGGGTCACCGACCCCAACGGCGAACGTTGCTATTACGGCAATCGCAACACTTTCCAGGGTGGACTGATCTCCGACGATTTCACCGGCGGCTATGGCCCCGAGGAATTCGTGCTGCGCGACGCCAAGCCCGGCAAGTACAAGGTCGAGGCCAACTTCTTCGGCGACCGCCAGCAGATCGTCACCGGCGCGACCACGCTGAGCATGATGTTCAGCACTGGCTGGGGCACCCGCCGGCAGCAGGATCAGAGCGTCACCCTGCGCCTGAGTGGCCAGAGCGAGACGGTGTTCGTCGGCGAGTTCGAAGTGAAGTGACGCACGCATCGGGGGCGGGCGGGCGCCGCCCCCGAGCCCTTTCGGATGCAGCCTGCTAGAATCCGCGATCTTTGTTGCAACCGCACAATCACGTCATGATCGAACTCAATCCGATCCGCCAGCGCATCGCCGACCTCCGTGGTCGGCTCGATTCGCTCCGGGGGTATCTTTGACTACGACGCCAAAGCCGAGCGTCTGGAAGAAGTCAACCGCGAGCTTGAAAACCCCGATATCTGGAACGACTCCGAACGCGCGCAGGCGCTGGGCCGGGAGCGTTCGCTGCTCGACAAGACCGTCAACGGCATCCGCGATCTGAAAGAAGGGCTGGCCGGCGCCGACGAACTGCTCGAACTGGTCGAAATGGAAGAGGACGACGACACCGCGCTGGCGATCCAGGCCGATGTCGAGCGCTATGCGCGTGGCGTCGACCAGCTCGAATTCCAGCGCATGTTCTCCGGCAAGATGGACTCTGCGAACGCTTATGTCGACATCCAGGCCGGCGCGGGCGGCACCGAGGCGCAGGACTGGGCGGAAATGCTGCTGCGCATGTATCTGCGCTGGTGCGAAGCCCGCGGCTGGAAGGCCGAACTGATGGAAGCGAGTGCCGGCGACGTGGCCGGCATCAAATCGGCGACGTTCAAGGTCGAGGGCGATTACGCCTACGGCTGGCTGAAGACCGAGATCGGTGTCCATCGCCTCGTGCGCAAGTCGCCGTTCGATTCCGACAATCGCCGCCACACTTCGTTCACCTCGGTGTTCGTGTCGCCGGAAGTCGAGGACGATATCGATATCGACATCAATCCGGCCGATCTGAGAACCGACGTCTACCGCTCGTCCGGTGCGGGCGGTCAGCACGTGAACAAGACCGAGTCGGCGGTGCGCATCACGCATATCCCGACCAACACCGTGGTGGCTTGCCAGAACGGCCGCAGCCAGCATCAGAACCGCGACACCGCGATGAAGATGCTGAAGGCCAAGTTGTACGAGTTGGAAATCCAGAAGCGCAACGTCGAACGCGATGCGCTGGAAGCCACCAAATCCGACATCGGCTGGGGTAGCCAGATCCGCAACTACGTGCTCGACCAGTCGCGGATCAAGGACCTGCGCACCGGCATCGAGCGCACCGACACCCAGAAGGTGCTCGACGGCGATCTCGACGAATTCATCGAAGCCAGTTTGAAATCGGGGCTTGAAGCGGGTTCCAAACGCTCCGACGCCGTCTGATTCTTTTTGCCCTGTGGGAGCGGCGGGATCCGCG
>JBAQRU010000362.1:0-1898 GCA_049296025.1 Lysobacteraceae bacterium
GGGGATCGTGATGCCTGCGTTCACTGTTCCCTCCACCCGCGATTGTACCGGCAGGCTGCGACGCGACGACCCGGACGGACGGCAATTGATCCGGCCCTGCATTTGACCGGCTCGTACGGCTGGCAGATGATTCCTGTCCACGATGGAGGATCGACCATGACCCGTCACCCGCAGCGCCCCGCCGCCCTGCTTGCCGCACTTGCCGCCATCGCCTGCCTTTCGGCACCCGTCCACGCGCGAGACCCCGCCGCCGTCGGTGGCGGCAGCGACCCCGCGCTGGTCGGCTCCTATTCGACACCCGCAGCCAGCGCCCCGTCTGCCGGTGGCGGCGGCTTCTCGCAGGCCACGATGCAGCGCGAGAATTCGATCGGCGACGCCGAACAGTTGCTCTCGCAGGTGCGCGGCCAGCTCAACGGCACCGCCGGCAGCGGCACGCGCGAGGGCGACAAGAAGAACGCCCTGCAGTACCGCAATGAAGTCGAATCGATGATCCGCGACAACTGGAACCAGCTCGGCCCGCTCACCCGCGACCTTTACAGCTCGGAATACGGCCGCAGCAATCCCTACGACAACAGCCAGCGCTATCGTTCGCCCTACGGCGACAACGGCCAGATGGAAAGCCAACTGCTCGGCGCGACCGAGGATGTACAGGGCGCGATGCAGGGCATGGAGGATCTGCTGCTGCCGCTGCTGAAAGACCTCAAGCAGGGCTTCGACAACAGCCTGCGCCAGAACGCGATCAGGCGCTGAGGACGCGACCACGATGAAATCCGGCGCGATGGATTCCAGCATGATCAAATTCAATCATTTCACGCGACACGCCCTGCTGGCCGTCGCGCTCATGGCCTCCTTCTCCGCAACGTCGCCCGCGCAGGCGGCGCAGGCGACCGAAGCGCAGGTCGACAAGCTGATGGACACGATGGACATGCGTCGCACGCTGGACGACATGTTCGTACAGCTCGATGCCATGAGCGAGAACATGGGCCAGCAGTTCCTGGGCGAAGACGCCACGCCCGAACAGCGCAAAATGCTCCGCGACACGATCGCCAAGCAGCAGGTGTCGATGCGCAAGGTGATGTCGTGGGACACGCTCGGTCCGATCTACCGCAGGGTCTACACGAAGCTGTTCACCGCCGATGAAATCGAGGCGATGACCGTGTTCTACGGCAGCGATGCCGGCCGCAGCATCATGCGCAAGATGCCGCAGGCGATGCAGCTGTCGATGGAAGAGATGCAGCCGATGATGCAGGCCATGATCGCCGACATGCGGAAAACCCTGGAAACCGAACTGCAGAACACCGAGCAGGGCAAAAGCGATCGCAAGCCCTGACATCGCGTAGCCAAGATCATGGCTACGCCCACCCGTGTCATGCGTTGGGCGACGATCAGCACGTTGCCGGCTTCACCACTGCCATCATCATGGCGTCGAATCCACACGGGACGGCGCCATGGCCTTCGATATCGGGAAGATCTTCAGGCGCGATCCGGCGCACTACGACGGCGTCCGCAGGATCAATATCTATCTGCTGCGGGCACTGTACGCGCTGATGTTCTTCATGCTCGGGCAGACCACCTGGACGGAAATCCTCACCCATGAGGGACCATGGGACCCGGGCAAGGCGGTCACTTGGTGCGTCTGGACGGGTTTCTCGGCGATCGCCGGCATCGGCATGTTCCATCCGCTGAAGATGCTGCCGATCCTGTTGCTGGAAATTTTCTACAAGGTTTTGTGGCTTGTGCTCGTGGCTTATCCGCTTTGGGCGAAAGGGACGTTGGCGGGGTCGCCTGCGGAGGGGATCACCGAGGTGTTTTTCCCGGTGTTTCTGGTGGTTCTGATCATTCCGTGGGGGTATGTAGTCAGGCAGTATTCGCCGTTCCGGCGGGAACGTTGACGCGTT
>JBAQRU010000363.1:0-16920 GCA_049296025.1 Lysobacteraceae bacterium
GGCCGTCGCCACCGACTGCAACCCGGGCACGTCGCCGCTGCTCTCGCTGCGCCATGCCATGTCGCTGGCCTGCACCCATTTCCGGCTGACGCCGGAGGAAGCCCTGCGCGGCGCGACCGTGCATGCGGCGCGCGCGCTCGGCCTGTCCGATCGCGGCATCCTGGCGGTGGGCATGCGCGCGGATTTCGCGCACTGGAACATCCGCCGCCCCGCCGACCTGTGCTACTGGCTCGGCGGTGAGCTTGCGGGTACCGTATTCGCGGGCGGTCGCCCCCACCCCTCCAAGTACTGAACAAACAGCAGGTATTCCGCATGCGCCTCCACACGCTCGCCGCCGCGCTCGCGCTCTGCGCATCGCCCTTCGCCATCGCGATCGCAGCGGACACCACGCCGGCCGCGCGGAAACTCGCGCAGGACGCGGTCATCGTCGATACGCATATCGACGCACCGACCGAACTGATGAAGACCTGGATCGATCTGGGCACCGCGCAATCGCGCGAATTCGATTTTCCGAAAGCGCGTGCAGGCGGCCTCGACGTCGCGTTCATGTCGATCTACACCTCGCCCGGACAGGACGACAACGGCAGCGCGTGGACGGTCGCCAACCACATGATCGATGCGGTGGAATCGCTCGCGCTGCGCCATCCCGACCAATTCGCGCTGCTGCGCTCTCCGCAGGATGTCGACCGTCTGCGTCGCGGCGACCGCGTGCTGCTGCCGCTGGGCATGGAGAACGGTGCTCCGATCGGCGACGATCTGGGCAAACTGGGCTTCTTCTTCGACCGTGGCGTGCGCTATATCACCCTCGCCCACAGCGCCAACAACCGCATCGCCGATTCCTCGTACGCGCAGGAGAAGAAGTGGAACGGATTGAGCCCGTTCGGCCGTGAGGTGGTCGCGGAAATGAATCGCCTCGGCATGATGATCGACGTCTCGCATCTGTCCGATGCGGCGGTGGCGCAATCGGTCGAACGCAGCCGCGCGCCGGTGGTCGCGACCCACTCGGCGCTGCGTCATTTCACGCCCGGTTTCGAACGCAACCTCAGCGATGAGCTGGCCAAGGCCATCGCCGCGAAAGGCGGCGTGATCCAGATTCCGTTCGGCAACGCCTTCGTCGATCCCGCTTCAGCAGCCAAGACGCAGGCCTATTTCGTCGCCTACGCCGCGTTCGAACGCGACCGCAATTCGGGCAAGACCACGAAGACCGTCTCTGAATTCGATGAAGCATGGGACAAGGCCAATCCACCGTTGACTGTGAAGATCGAAGCGGTGCTCGACCAGATCGATTACGGCGTGAAGCTGGTGGGCATCGACCACATCGGTATCGGTTCCGACTTCGACGGCGTCAGCGGCGCATTGCCCGAGGGTCTGAAAACCGTCGCCGATTTCCCGAACCTGATCGCCGGCCTGCAGGCGCGTGGCTACAGCGACGCGGATACACGAAAAATCCTCGGCGGAAATCTGCTGCGAATGTGGCGGCAAGTGGAAACGACCGCAGCCGCTTCCCGCTGATGGCGGCTGTCAGGTCAGCGAGGTAAACCGCGTCGTAGCGACAATACACTCATACCGGAATGGTACTTAACTTGAGCGCTGCATCTGGATTTTCGTCATCCTCGCGAACGCGGGGACCCAGTGACTTCAGACCTCTGCGATGAAGCAAAGACGCTGGATCCCCGCGTTCGCGGGGATGACGGAGTTTAGGCAAGTACCACTCCACTCACACCCTGCACTGGATAGAATATGACCATCAACGAAACCACAGACCACTATCGCGATAAGCCTGTCGTCGAATTCCGCATGGGCGACACCATCGCCGACCCGGCTGCCGTCCGCACCAACGTCTATCGTCTGACTCAGGATTACGATTCGGCCGAAAGTCAGCGCGATCTGCTCGACAGTTTTCTGGGACAGATCGACATGTCCGCGCTCGACGCGCTGATCATCGGCGCCTGGAGCGAAGCCCACGACGAAGGCCCGCAGGGCTATCTCGACGGCCTGATCGAACGCCGCGCGGAACTGCCTGCGCTGCTGGCGCTGTTCGTCGGTGACATGACCTACGAAGACTGCGAGATTTCGTGGATCATCCAGAGCGATTACAACCCGCTGCTGGCCGCTTTCCCGCAACTGCGTTCGCTGCGAATCCGCGGCAGCAGCCAATTGAAGCTGGAGGCGTTCGAGCACGCACAGCTCGAAGAACTCGCGATCGAATGCGGCGGCTTGCCCAGCGAAATCGCGAATGCGATCGCCGCATCGACGCTGCCGGCGCTGCGTCGGCTGGAACTTTGGCTCGGCGACGACGGCTATGGCTTCGATGGCGATGTCGATACCTATGCGAAACTTCTCGACGCCATCAACGCCTCCCGGCTGGATTATCTCGGCCTGCGCAATTCGCAGATCAGCGATGCGCTGGCGCAGCACCTCGCAGCGCAGCCCTGGCTGGGCAAGCTGAAGATGCTGGATCTGTCGATGGGCACCATCGGCGATGAAGGTGCGCAGGCGCTCTGCGAAAGTGCCCATCTCGCCGGACTGGGAACACTCGATCTCAGTCACCATTACATCAGCGAAACCTGGCAGGCCAAGCTGCAAGCATTGCCCTGCAAGGTCGTGCTGGACGATCCGCAGGATGCCGAAGAAAGCGACGGCGACCGCTACGTCGCGGTCTCCGAATAAGCCGGCACTCGTCATGACGCAAGCTCCGATGGTCCTGGTCGGACAACCGGACCATCGCCGCACACATCTACTGCAGGCGGCGCTGAAGCGACGCGGCCTGGCACCGGTGCGCGTCGTGGATTACACGACCCTGCTCGCCGATCCACAGCGCCTTGCGGAGTCGCTTGCTGACGATGCCGTGATCAAGCTCGACTCGCCCGGCGAATCCGTCGCGCTGCACGATGCGCTGCTGCGTCGCGGCTGGATCCGCAGCCGCGAACAAGGTGCGCCGCCCACGCCGCTTGCGCACGGCGAGCTTGCCCATCAGCACCTGTGGTACGCCGGCTTCGCTGATCTTTTGCAAACACTGGAGCGTGTTGCCGGCAGTGTGCGCTGGCTGAATCCTCCGGAAGACATCCTGCGCATGTGCGACAAGTGGCGTTGCCAGCAGGATTTGATTGCCGCTGGCGTTGCCGCGCCGCCGCTGCTCGGCCTGATCGACGGTTACGACACGCTACGTCGATTGTCCGGACAACACGATTGCGATCGCATGTTCGTCAAGGCCCGCTACGGTTCGTCCGCAGCCGGCGTACTCGCCTATCGACGCCATCGCGACGGCCGTGAAATCGCCTACGCAAGCACGCAGGTGATCGATGACAAAAGCGGCCCGCAGTTGTTCAACACGCTCACGCCGCAGCACTACACCGACAGTCGAAGCATCGCGGCGCTGGTCGACACGCTGGCTGTCCAGGGCGCCTACGCCGAGCGCTGGGTCGCGAAACCGCGCGCGCCCGGGCATGCCGGCCATCATTTCGATCTGCGCGTGGTCGCTTTCGATGGCGAACCCCGGCAGCGGGTCGCGCGCATCGCCGACCGGCCGATGACCAACCTTCATCTCGGCAACCGGCGCGGCGATCCGCGGACGTTGCTCGATGCGGCGGACATGACCGCCACTGAAGATTGCGTGAGAAAAGCCGCCGCGGTGTTTCCGAACAGCGCGATGATCGGCTTCGACCTGATTCCGGGACACGACGCCTGCCGTGTGCTGGAGGCGAATGCCTTCGGCGATCTGTTGCCGGGCCTGCATTGGCACGGCGCCGATGTGTACGACGATCAGGCGGCCTGGGTCGCGCGCCACGGCACGCGGAACAGGAGCGCCGCATGATCCGTGATCCTGCCGCCGCGCCTGCGCTCGACATGCACGCCATCATCGGCACTCACGACATTCTGTTCATCACCCTCGACACGCTGCGTTACGACGCCGCACAGACCTGCTTCACGCAGAACCGACTGCCGACGCTGGCCGCACATCTGCCCGCTGGCGGCTGGGAACACCGGCACACGCCGGCCAGTTTCACCTATGCAGCGCACCAGGCCTTTTTCGCGGGATTCCTGCCCACGCCCGCACGACCAGGTGCGCATCCACGCCTGTTCGCGCTGGCCTTCGCCGGCAGCGAAACCATCGATGCGAACACCTTCGTGTTTCCCGATCACGCCGACATCGTTCACGGCCTGGCCGCACAGGGCTACCGCACGATCTGCATCGGCGGCGTTGGTTTCTTCAATCTCGCCAATCCGCTCGGACGGGCATTGCCGTCGATGTTCGACGAAGCCCACTGGCGGCCGGAATTCGGCGTGACCGCGTTCGACTCGATCGCGGCGCAGGTCGCGCTGGCCTGCGACCGCCTGCAGTCCGGGGATCTGCATGGACAACGCTGCTTCACGTTCATCAATGCATCCGCATTACATCAACCGAACCGCCACTACATCCCGGGCGCAGAACACGACGATCTCAACACCCACATGGCAGCATTGACCCATGTGGATGCTGCCTTGTCGAAGCTATTTGAAACATCGCGGCGGCGAGCGCCGACCTTCGTCATCGCCTGCTCGGATCACGGCACCGCTTACGGCGAGGACGGTTATCATGGGCATCGCATCGCTCACGATGTCGTGATGCACGTGCCCTACTCCCACTTTGTGCTGATGCCGTGAACGCTGTCGCGCTCGAATCGCTGCTCGAATTGCCGGCCTATCAGGCGTATTCGTATTCCTATCCGCACAAGACCGCATACCGGGCGTTGGCCGAACCGCAGCCGTTGCGTCAGGCATGGGCGAACGAAAACCGAGACGCTCTGTTCCTGTATTTGCATGTTCCGTTCTGCTCGTATCGCTGCGGCTTCTGCAATCTGTTCACGCTGGCGCGGCCCTCGGCCGATACGGTCGAGCGTTATCTTTCTCAGCTGGACCGCCAGCTCGCCGTCACCGCGAAGGCGCTCGACGCGCATCGCTTCGTCCGCTTCGCGCTGGGCGGCGGCACACCGAGCTACTTGTCCGCCGATCAACTGCAACGCATGTTCGACAGCGTGCGCCGCCACTGCACGATCGATCTGCAGACGATTCCGGCGGGCATGGAAGTGTCTCCGGAAACCGTCGACGTCGAGAAAATGGCGATCTGCCGCAGCGCGGGCATCGACCGGATCAGCATGGGCATCCAGAGTTTCAGCGATGCCGAAGTACGCACTCTGGTCCGGCCGCAGCAGCGCGACGAGGTGGAGCGCGCCATCGCCGCGATCCGCGCGCACGACTTTCCGACGCTCAATCTCGACCTGATCTATGGCATCCAGGGCCAGACCGAGGCGAGTTTTCTGGCGTCGATCGACAGCGCGCTCGCCTTCGCGCCGGAAGAACTTTATCTCTATCCGCTGTACGTCCGGCCGCTGACGGGTCTAGGCAAGATTCAGGGCAGGATTGAGGGCCGGACAGAAAGTCGTGATGGCAAAACGCGTTTCGCGCTGCGCCCGGAACCGCTGGACGATCGCCTGACGCTGTATCGCGCCGGTCGCGACGCGCTGCTCGCCGCCGGTTACCGGCAGGTTTCGATGCGCATGTTCCGCGCACCGCGCGCGTCCGCCAGCAAGATCGGCCCCGCTTATTGTTGCCAGGACGACGGCATGGTCGGCATCGGCTGCGGTGCGCGTTCGTATACGCGTGCGCTGCATTACTCCAGCGAGTTCGGGGTCTCGCGGCGTAGCGTCGCCGAGATTCTCGAACACTATCTGTCGCTGTCGCAGGACGACTTCGCGCGGATCGATTACGGCATCGCATTGGATGCGGACGAACAGCGGCGGCGCCATGTCATCCAATCGCTGCTTGTTCGACCGGGGCTCGATCCGCAGGCTTACCGCGCACGCTTCGACAGCGATTGTTTCGAGGATCTGCCGCAGTTGAATGCGTTGGAAGCGCTGTCGCTCGCGCGCCGCGAAGACGGGCTGCTGGCGCTGACCGATGCCGGCATGGCGCGTGCGGACACGATCGGTCCCTGGCTGATTTCAGATGCGGTGGCCGCGCGCATGTCCGAATTCGAGCTGCGTTGACCGATGGACGCGCTTCGGATTCCCGCATCGCGGTTGGCCGCACTCACCGACGGTCTGCCGTCGGCACTTTCGCTGCTCTATCGCGGCAAACTGAGCAGCTGCAATTACGATTGCGGCTATTGTCCTTTCGCGAAAACCCGCGACAGCCGTACGACGCTGCAGCGGGATGCCGCAGATCTGTCGCGCTTCGTCGACTGGGCGGCACGGCAGACCACGACGCTGTCGATCCTGTTCACGCCCTGGGGCGAAGGCCTGGTGCGCAGGCACTATCGCGACGCCATGATCGCGCTCAGCCATCTGCCGCACGTGCGGCGCGTCGCGATCCAGACCAATCTGTGCATCGGCATGCGCTGGCTGGACCGCGTCGATACGCGATCGTTCGCGCTGTGGTGCACCTACCATCCGAGCCAGGTGTCGCTGCGCGCTTTCGTCGATCGTTGTCTCGAATTGCGGCGCCGCGAAATCCGTTTCAGCGTCGGCATGGTCGCGTTGCGCGAATCGTTCGATGACATCGAGCGCCTGCGCGCAGCGCTGCCGGCGGATGTGCCGATGTGGCTCAACGCCTACGATCAGCGCACTGCGGACGATTACGACGCGAACGACACGGCGCGGCTGACCGCCATCGACCGGCATTTCGGCTACAACCTCGCACCACCGCCCAGCCTGGGTGCGCCCTGCGCCACCGGAGAATCGGTGCTGTCGGTGGACGGCAACGGCGACGTGCGCCGCTGTCATTTCGTCGCCGGATCGTTGGGGAATCTCTACGACGGCAGCTTCGCCGCGCGACTCGGTCCGAAACCCTGCCCGAACCCGATCTGCGACTGCTTCATCGGCTATGTGCACCGCAAGGATCTGCCGTTCGCGCGCAACTATGCCGGCGGGCAGCTGGAGCGAATTCCGGCGCGCTGAGCCTCTGCTTTCACAAAATCATTCACAGGATGCATAAAAGCGAAAACCCCGCCGGGGCGGGGTTTCTGCGCGACATCCCGGAACGGGTCGGTCGCTTACTTGGCAGCGACCTTTTTGGCCACGGCTTTCTTGGTCAAGGTCGTCTTCGCAGCGGCTTTCTTCACGACAGGAGCCGCAGCGGCGCCGGTCGCCTTCTTCGAAACCTGCAAACGGGCGTTGCCGTAGCTGGAGTTGTAACGCTTGCCTTTGGCGGTTTTGCGATCGCCCTTACCCATGTCGTGCTCCTGAATCGGTGTGTGATGACGCCCGCGCGACGCAATCTGACGGCGCCGCACAGGCCGAAAAACGGCCCTGCACCCGGCGGGATGCAAAGCACGGGGTCGCAAAGCCTAGCAGATCAGTGGGCGCAGGTCGCGTCGCAGGTGCTGCCGTCGGCGTGTTCGCGGCTGAGTCTGAGGTTGGCGAGGTGCGCCAGGGCGACCAGGGCGCCACCGGTCGTCATCGTCAGCGCATGCCCCAGGATCGAGTGATGCAGCGGCGGGTACAGCACGCCGAACCAGATGATCAGCAGACCGGGGACCAGCAGCAGCAGCGCATGCAGGGCGCGGTGCCGACGATAGCCGACGATCAGCGCGACCGAGCCCAGCACCGTGGCGAACACCGCGAACAGCTCCTCGAAGTGCTCGTTGAGCGCGCCAGCCACGCCGAACGCGGGCAACAGCGCAAACACTACCGGCAGCAACGCACAGTGCGCCGCGCAGATCAGCGAGGCGAAAAAGCCCACGCGATCAGCCTTGTCGAGGGTGCGAGGAGGTGGGCTCATGACTTCTGGGTGCTTGCGCATTTCATTTTGGAATATTATAACATTTCTGAATTCCACCCCCAGTGTACCCCACCCATGCCCGTATATTCCCGTTCACCGCGCCACCCGAAACGCCGTCCGCTGTTCCTCGCCGTCGCTCTGCTGCTGCCGCTGGCCGCGCAGGCCCAGACCCCCGCCGGCAAGGATCCACGCCATGATGAAGCCAAGGATCTGGATCGCGTGGTCGTCACCGCCAGCCCGCTGCGCCAGACCGCCGAGGAGTTGAGTCAGCCCGTGGAAGTCCTGAGCGGCGAACGGCTCGATCAGGCCAAGTCGGCCACCCTCGGCGAGACCCTGGACAAGCTGCCGGGCGTGCAGACCTCGAATTTCGGCGCTGGCGTCGGCCGGCCGGTCATCCGCGGCCTGGATGGCCCGCGCGTCGGCGTGCTTTCCGGTGGGCTGAGCAGCCAGGACGTGTCCACGATCAGTCAGGACCACGCCACGGCGATCGAGCCCTTCCTCGCCGACCAGATCGAGGTGCTGAAAGGCCCGGCCACGCTGCTGTACGGCAGCGGCGCGATCGGCGGCGTGGTCAATATGGTCGACGGACGCATCGCCGAACGCCGGCTCGACGACACCATCAGCGGTCGCGCCGAACTGCGCTACGACAGCGTGAACAAGGGCCGCACCGCGATGGCCCGCGTCGACGCGTCCGGCGCCGATGGCGCGCTGGTGGTGCACGCCGATGGCGTGTACCGCGACCAGGACGACTACGACACGCCGGACGGCAAGCAGCTCAACAGCTTCGTCGAAACCCGCACCGGCGCGCTCGGCGTGTCCTACATCGGCGCGGACGGCTTCATCGGCATGTCGGCGTCGCGCTACGACAACCGCTACGGCAACCCCGGTGAGCCGGGCGATCCGTCCGCAGGCGAAGCCGGCGTCTCGCTGGACATGCTGCAGAACCGTTTCGAACTGAAGGCCGGGATCGACAAGGACTTCTGGATCTTCGACGGGCTGCGCGGCAGCTTCGCCAGCACGACCTACGAACACACCGAGTTCGAGGGTGCGAACGTCGGCACTTTCTTCACCAACGAAGCGGACGAAGGCCGCCTCGAACTGACCCACAAAGCGTTCGGGCAATGGACCGGTGCGGTCGGCCTGCAATTGGGCAGTCGCGTGTTCGAAGCGATCGGCGAAGAAGCCTTCGTACCACGCACCAAAACCCGCGCACAGGGCCTGGTCTGGATGGAACACGGGCAATGGGACGCACTGCAGGTCGATCTGGGCGTGCGCGCCGACCGCGTGCGGACCGATGCCGCCGGCCAGGCGCGCCGCTCGTTCACGCCCCTCAGCCTGTCGGCCGGCGCGCTGTGGCGCTTCAACGATGCGTGGCGGGTGACCCTGAACCTGGACCGCGCCGAACGCGCTCCGGCGGAGGAAGAGCTCTATGCCGATGGCCCGCACGTCGCGACAGCGTCTTATGAAGTCGGCGACCCGGCATTGCGCGAAGAGCGCGCGGATCAGGCGGAAATCGGCGTGCATTACCACGGCGAACGCTTCGAGGCGAAAGCGTCGGTCTATCACACCCGCTTCGATGGCTTCATCTATCTCGCCGACACCGGCACCTTCACGCCGCCGGAACCGGGCACGGACCCGTTGCCGATCCGCCAATGGTCGCAGGGCAACGCGACCTTCCAGGGCTTCGAAGCCGAACTCACCGCGCATCTGCTCGACAACGCCCAAGGCAAACTCGATCTGCGGGTGTTCGGCGACCATGTCCGCGGCGAGCTGGACAGTGGCGAGAACCTGCCGCGCATCGCTCCCTCGCGCTTCGGTCTGGACCTGAACTGGAATGCCGACCACTGGCGCGCAGCCATCGGCGCCACTCGCGTCATGCGCCAGGACGATGTGGCCCCGGACGAAACCGAAACGGCAGGCCACACGCTGGTCGACGCGCACTTCGCCTGGCACTGGGACACCGACGACTACGGTTGGGAAGTATTCGTCGACGGCAGGAATCTGGGCGATGTCGACGCCCGCGTGCATACCTCGTTCCTGAAGGACAACGTCGTGCTGCCGGGCCGGAATTTCGGGCTCGGTGTCCGTCTGTTCTTCTGATCGTCACATCGATCGCGATGTCCGCATGACATCGCGATCTTCACGGCGCCCCCGCACGCGTCGCGCTCCTGTCGATTCTCTCCCGGACAGGCGCGCGACGCGTGCAACTTTTCGGGCTTCGGCAACACCACAAAGACGACCATGCGGCGCCATTGACCGCAGTCCTGGTCGAATCGTGAAGATCGACTATTGCGCGGCGCAGCGCACGCAGATGCCGTGCACTTCCAGGGTCTGCGCCTGCGGCACGAACCCCAGCGCACGCGCGCGTTCGTCGAGCGCGGCGACGACATCCATGTCTTCCAGTTCCACCGCGCTGTGGCAGCGATCGCAGATCAGGAACGGCACCGAATGCTGGGCGGTACTGGGGTGGTGACACGCGACGAACGCGTTCACCGATTCCAGTTTATGGATGAAGCCATTGGCCAACAGGAAATCGAGCGCGCGATAGATGGTCGGTGGCGCGGCGGCACCGGCGCTCTCTTCATCGTCGCTCTTGTCGATGCGTGCATTGTCGACGCGCAGTTGTTCCAGCAGATCGTAGGCCTTGATCGGCTTGCCCTGCCGGGCGATCAACCCAAGCACCCGCGCGCGGATCGGGGTCAAGCGCAGACCACGATCGCGGCAGGCGCGCTCGACCGCGTCCACGAAGCTCGGCGCATCGTGGACGTGGTCGTGGGGAGCAGTGCAATCGTGCGTCATGCACAGATGATGGCGACGCGGCGGCGTGGACTCAAGCGGCGCGGACCCAAGCGGCGCGGTGCGGACGCAGCGTTCAGCCTGCGATCCCGGCCCCTATGATCTTGGCCAGCGCCGCGTCGATCCGCGCCACCGCCTCGCCCTGCCCGGCCAGATAGACCGTATGCGAGATGTCCGGGCTGACCTGGGTGCCGGTGATCGCCACCCGCATCGGCTGCGCGACTTTGCCCATGCCCAGGCCCAGCGCCTCGCCGGTCGCGTGCAGCGCGGCACTCACGCTGTCGACCGTCCAGCTGTCGAGCCCGGCGAAACGATCACGGGCATCGGCCAGCGCCGCAGCGGCCTCGGGCTTGAGGTGCTTGGCCACCGCCGCCTCGTCGTACTCGGTCAGCGGGCGATACCAGACGCCGGCACGCTCGGCCATGTCCTTCAGGGTCTGCACGCGGTCGCGCAGCGCGACCACCACGTCCGCAGGCGCCGGGCCCTGCGACAGGTCGTAGCCCTGCTGCTGCAGATGCCATTCGAGATGTGTCGCGACCGCCGCCGGATCGTCGCCCTTCAGATACTGCTGGTTGAGCCAGCCGAGCTTGGCCATGTCGAGCCGCGAGGCGCTCGGATTCACGTCATGCAGCTCGAAAAGACGGATCATCTCTTCAATCGAAAAAATTTCCTGGTCGCCATGCGACCAGCCGAGACGCACGAGATAGTTCAACAGTGCATGCGGCAGATAGCCGCCATCGCGGTACTGCATCACGTCGGCAGCGCCGGTGCGCTTCGACAGCTTGGCGCCGCTCTCGTCGAGAATCATCGGCAAGTGCGCGAAATTCGGCACCGGGGCGCCGAGCGCACGATAGATGTTGATCTGCCTGGGCGTATTGTTGACGTGATCGTCCCCGCGCACCACGTCGGTGATGCGCATGTCGACATCGTCCACCACCACCGCGAAGTTGTAGGTGGGATAGCCGTCGGAACGGAAAATCACCAGATCGTCGAGTTCGGCATTGGCGAATTCGATCGTACCCTTGACCTTGTCGTCCCACGACACCACGCCGTCGAGCGGGTTCTTGAAACGGATCACCCGGTTCGGATCGTCGCGGAAACCGGCATTCCGATCGCGATACGCGCCGTTGTAGCGCGGTTTCTGCTTCGCCGCCATCGCCGCTTCGCGGACGGCATCGAGTTCTTCTTTGGTCTCGTATGCATAGTAAGCAGTGCCGGCGGCGACCATCTGCTCGGCGACTTCGCGATAGCGGTCGAGACGCTGCGTCTGGTAGATCGGGCCCTCGTCGTAGCCCAGACCCAGCCAGTCCATCGCATCCAGAATCGCGTCGATCGCGCCCTGGGTGCTGCGCTCCTGGTCGGTGTCCTCGATCCGCAGCACGAACTGGCCGCCGGCATGGCGCGACGCGAGCCAGCAGTAGAGCGCAGTGCGGGCGCCGCCGATGTGCAGATAGCCGGTCGGACTGGGAGCGAAGCGGGTGCGGATGGTCATTCGGGTGGTGCCGGGGAAGTGAGCGTTGCATTTTAACCCAGCGGGTAGGATTGCTTGACTGAGCCGTGAGTTTCGATCTGCGGCCGTCTCGCACTGCGCTGTCCCCTCTCCCTGCGCACAGCGCGGGGAGAAGGGACTACTCGGGAGAAAAGCCGTGTTTCGGATGATGGAAGCTTCCCTACTCATCATTGACCGCCCGGCCACTACAATTCGCACATGGCTACCCTCTTCATTTCCGATCTCCACCTCGATCCCGAACGCCCGGAGATCACCCGTCTGTTCGGCGACTTCATCGACGGCGAGGCCCGCAGCGCCGATGCGCTGTACATCCTCGGCGATCTGTTCGAGGCCTGGGTCGGCGACGACGATCCATCCGAACCCGGCGTCTTCGTCGCCTCGACACTGCGCGCACTGGCCGACAGCGGCGTGCCGGTGTATTTCCAGCACGGCAATCGCGATTTCCTGGTCGGGCGGGATTTCGCGCAGCGCGCCGGCATCACACTGTTACCGGAAAACGCGGTGATCCTGCTGCACGGAAAGCCGGTGCTGTTGATGCACGGCGACACGCTGTGCACCGGCGACACTGCCTATCAGGCGTTTCGCGCGCAGACCCGCGACCCGGCGTGGCGCACGCAGTTCCTCACCCAGCCGCTGGCGGCGCGTCTTGCGTTCGCCGCGCAGGCGCGTGCGGCCAGTCAGCAGCGGCAGCAGGCGATGAAGCAGGACGACCGCGCGCAGTTCGAGACCGTCACCGACGTGTCGCCCGTCGCGGTCCGCGAAACATTCGCGCGCTACGGCGTGAACACGATCATCCATGGCCATACCCATCGACCCGCGATCCATGCGCTCAATGTCGACGGCCGGAACCGCGAACGCATCGTGCTGGGCGACTGGTATGCGCAGGGCTCGGTGCTGCGCGTGGATGCGAACGGCACGCGATTGTCGGCGATCCCTTTGTAGGAGTGGCGCAAGCCGCGATGGGGAAAACGTCCACCGGTCGCGCATCGCGGCTTGCGCCGCTCCTACAGCATCCCGGCCACAGCCTGCTGCAATGAGGTGAGCTCTTTCGCGCTGAAACCCGCCGCGCTGCGCGCCTCCAGATTGAACGGGCCGTAAAGCACGCCGCGACCGTATTCGACCAGCAGACGACGGAACGTGGACTCGGGATCGACGCCTTCGCGTTCGCAATACCAGCGATACCAGCGCGAACCTGCAGCGACGTGACCGATTTCCTCGCGCAGGATCACTTCGAGGATATCGGCGGTGGCGTCGTCGCCGAGCTGGCGCAGCTTGACGATCATGCCCGGCGTGACATCCAGTCCGCGCGCTTCAAGCACCCGTGGCACCAGCGCCATCCGTTCGAGCCCGCTGTGCGCGGTCTTCCCGGCCATTTCCCACAAGCCGTTGTGGGCGTCGAAATCGCCGTAGTCGTAGCCGTAGTCGTTCAGTCGCTTGCGCAGGATCGTGAAATGCCGCGCTTCGTCGTTGGCGACGCCCACCCAGTCGGCGTGGAAATCATGCGGCATCTCGCGGAAGCGATACACCGCATCCCAGGCAAGATCAATCGCATTGAATTCGATATGCGCGATGGAATGGATGAACGCCGCGCGACCTTCCGTGCTGCCGAACCCTCGACGCGGCAGTTCGCGCGGATGCACGAGTTTCGGACGTTCCGGGCGTCCGGGCATGCGGATCGGTTCGGGCGGCGATGCGCTGTCGTCGATGCGCAGTTCGCCGCGCGTGAAGGCTTCTGCCGTTGCGAAGGTCAGCGAGACCTTGTCTTGCGGCATTGCAGCGAGGAGGCAGTCGTGGGCCGCGCTAAAAACGGAATTCATTCGTCAAACACGCATCGAAAGCGAATTCGGAAACGTCAGTCATTGTAATAGGGTGCGCCTTGGCGCACCGCTCTTTTGGCCGCATGAATCTTGACAGCATGAATCGAACATCGGTGCGCCGGGGTGCACCCTATGCAGCCATCAAAGCCCATCAGCTCGCCAACCGCCGCTTCTTCTTGGCCTCGTCCGAACGCAGTTGCTGGATGCGCTCGAAATAACCGGGCTCGATGCCAGTGACGTATTCGCCGTTGAAACAGGAGCTGTCGAACTTGCGCCCGGGAAATTTCGGGCCGGCGACGGCGGCTTCGAGATCGGCCAAGTCCTGATAGATCAACCAATCGCAGCCGAGCAAGGTCTGCACTTCTTCCTCAGTGCGGCCGTGGGCAACCAGCTCTTCCGGCGACGGCATGTCGATGCCGTAGACGTTCGGGAAGCGCACCGGCGGCGCGGCGGAGGCGAGATAGACTTTCTTCGCGCCGGCATCGCGCGCCATCTGCACGATCTGCTGCGACGTGGTGCCACGAACGATGGAGTCGTCGACCAGCAGCACCACGCGATTGCGGAATTCCAGCGGAATCGGATTGAGTTTGCGGCGCACGGATTTCACGCGCTCGCCCTGCCCCGGCATGATGAAGGTCCGGCCGACGTAACGGTTCTTGATGAAGCCTTCGCGATATTTCACACCCAGCGTATTGGCGATTTCCAGCGCGGCGTCGCGCGAGGTGTCGGGAATCGGGATCACCACATCGATGTCATGCTTCGGACGCATCCGCTGGATTTTTTCGCCGAGGGTCACGCCCATGCGCATCCGCGCCTTGTGCACCGAGATCTCGTCCATCATCGAGTCGGGGCGCGCGAAGTACACGAATTCGAAGATGCACGGCCGCAACTCGCCATCGGCGCACTGGCGGGAATACAGCTCGCCGCGCGGGGTGATCACCACCGCCTCGCCCGGCGCGATATCGCGCACGCGGTCGAAACCGAGGATGTCCAGTGCCACCGATTCGGAAGCGACCGCATACTCGCTGCCGGCGTCGGAATCGCGGCGACCGAGCACCAGCGGACGGATGCCATGCGGGTCGCGGAACGCGACCAGGCCCAGACCGAGTACCACCGCCACCACGGCGTAACCGCCCTTCGCACGGCGGGTCACGCCTTCGACCGCGCGGAACGCGGCGTCGGGCGTGAGCACGCGCTGTTTGTCCAATTCGTGCGCGAACACGTTCAACAGCACTTCGGAATCGGACTCGGTGTTGACGTTGCGGCGATCCTGCTCGAACACCTCGCGCCGCAGCGTGTCGGTGTTGATCAGGTTGCCGTTGTGCGCGAGCGCGATGCCGAACGGCGAATTCACGTAGAACGGCTGCGCTTCGTCGCTGCCTTCGCTGCCAGCGGTGGGATAGCGGCAGTGGCCGATGCCCACCCGCCCCTGCAGCAATGCCATCGCTTTCGCGTCGAAGGCGTCGCGGACCAGACCGTTGCCTTTGTGCAGGCGCACCTGGGTGCCGTTGGCGGTGGCGATGCCGGCAGCGTCCTGGCCGCGATGCTGGAGCACGGTCAGCCCGTCGTAGAGCGCTGCCGCGACGTCGGACGTACCGACGATGCCAAGAATGCCGCACATGATGTTGACTCCGGAAAGAGCGGTCGCAAACGGGCGGACGAATACTTAAGGATGCGGGCGGACGATACCGTCGATGCCCGTTTTTGCCTTGATCTGTGACTTCAACTGATCCGCTGCGGCGCGGTCGAGCGCCGGACCGACGCGCACGCGGGTCAGTTTGCCCTTGTCGGTGTTCACCGCCTCGGTGAAGGCGGTGAAGCCGGCGGCGCGGAGACGCTCGCGCAGCGCACCGGCTTCGGCGGCATCGCTGAAGGCACCGAGCTGCACCGCGAATCCGACCTTGGCGGCCGCAGGCGGCGCTGAGACGGGTTTCGGTGCCGGCGGCTTCGCGGTCGCGACAGGCTTGGTTTGAGCGGGCTTGGTTTCAGCAGGCTTGGTCACGGGCGGCTTCGCGGCCACCGGCTTCGTTTCGGCAGGCTGCGGCTTCGGCTCGGGCTTGGGCTCCGGTGGCTTGGCGGCGACGGGCTTCGGGGTTTCGGCCGCAGCCACTGGCTGCGGCGGAGCGGCTGTCGGCGCCGGCCCGGCATCCAGCGTCACCACTTTCACCGGCACATCGCTGCGTACTTCGAGGGCCTTCAGCCGCACCGATTCGGCTTCGGCGCGGGTCGCGTACGGGCCGATGCGCACGCGGAATGCGGGCTTGCCGTTGACGGTGGTGGCTTCACTGTAGGCCGGCAACTGCGCGGCTTTGGCCAACGCGACCACGGTGTCGGCGCCCTTCTGGCTGGCATACGCGCCGAAATGCACGGCGTAGTCGCCGCCAGCAGCAGTGGCAGGCAGTGCAGAGGCGGTGGCTGCGGGATCGGAGGACACCGTTTGATCGGAGCCGGTCGTGGCCGGGTCGGCTGCGGCTGCCGTCGTCGGCGGCGCGGGCGCCGTGGCGGTCGATGGCCGATCGACCGGCGTGGTATCCATGCCGACCGCCCCGCCCTTGGGGACTTCGCCCGGCATGACCAGCGGCAACTCGCGGGTTTCGAGCTCGCCCTCGGGGCCGTCGGGCATCTTGATCGACACGTCCGAGACGCCGCTGTCGGGCGCCGGGCCTTTGACCAGCATCGGCAGGAAAATCACCGCAAGGGCAACGAGTACGGCGGCGCCGATGAGGC
This sequence comes from Lysobacteraceae bacterium, assembly GCA_049296025.1. Classification (GTDB taxonomy): domain Bacteria; phylum Pseudomonadota; class Gammaproteobacteria; order Xanthomonadales; family Xanthomonadaceae; genus Lysobacter_I. Next base: position 16,609 of record JBAQRU010000363.1, read on the forward strand.
GCTGCTTGAGTCCAGTGTCCATCGGCATCCGGAGGAAGAGGGAGCGGGCGAATTATACGCCGGCCCCGGGCACGACCAACCGGGCAGCGGTGCGCGGATTGTTCAGGCCATGTCGATCGCATCGAGCGCGGCAGCGGCGGTATGGAACGAGCCGAACACCAGAATCCGCGCGCCCGGGCCGGCCTCATGACGCGCGGCGGCCAAGGCATTCGCGACTTCCGGACACCGGGTCCCACCCGCCGCCGCCGTGCCGGCGAGCCGTTCGGCGAATGCATCCACAGCCAGCCCGCGCGGCCCGGCATCGGCCAGTCC
>JBAQRU010000364.1:0-24825 GCA_049296025.1 Lysobacteraceae bacterium
CATCGCGCTGTATCCGTCGGCGAACGATGCGATCGACTTCGACATCCACAGCGGCGACGACGAGCGCGTTCACGCGCAAGGCACCGGCCGCCTGCTGCAGACCGCACCGGTCGCGAGACTGGACATCGACGCGCTTGCCCTGCGCCTGCAGGCAGCGCCGTCGCCCACCGGTCATCCGCACGCCGAATGGCGTGTGTGGCGGGGTGCGCAGGAACTGCTGATCGCCGTCGATGCCGATGTCGTTACCGGCCCGTCCGGCGACTTCCTGCTGCATCCGGCGCTCGTGCAGGCGGTACTGGAGACTGCCGCGATGGTGCTGGGCACTGGTGCGTCGATGCCGGGCTCCATCGAATCGCTGGACGTGCTGTCGGCGTGCACGCCGAGCATGCGGGTCTGGGTGCGCTGGCATGACGCACACGCGACGGTCTGGGACATGGACTGGTGCGACGCCAACGGCAATGTCTGTCTGCGCTGGCGCGGTTTCGTGCCCGCCGGACCAGCATTCGCAGAGGCCGCATACACGGCACCCACCGCGCAGTTGCAGAGCGCGCATGCATTCATCGAAGCGATACCGATGCCGGCGGCAAGCCTGTCCAAGCCGAGTGCGGTGGCGCTGGCCGAATTGACGGTAGTGCCGCCGGCCTTGGGCGTGCCGTTGCCGAAGCCCTCTGCCTCACGGCTTGCGGCGCTGGATCATGCGATCTCCGCGCCGGTGGCGATGCCGCGCGGCACGCCGTCGATTCCGGTAACGATGCCTGCATCGATGCCGGTCGCTGCCTCACCGGCGAAGGCAGCAGTGAAGCCGCGTCGTCGCGAAGAGGTGCTCGCGTTCCTGAAAAACACGCTCTCGCAGGCGCTCTATCTCGATGAAGCGAGCATCGACAACGACCGTTCGTTCGTCGATCTTGGACTGGATTCGATCGTCGGCGTGGAGTGGGTCAAGAGCATCAACAAAGGGCTCGGGATCAATATCGCAGCGACGCGTGTCTACGATTACGCGAACATCGACGCGCTCGGCGCGTATGTCGAAAGCCAGCTGCCCACGCAGGAAGAGGCGCCGGCCGAGACCTTGCCGGCCGAAACGGCTGCGGCCGCTCCGATCGAAGCAGTCGCAACGCCGCCAGCGTCCGTGGCATCCGCTGCGCAGAGCAGCTTGCCCAGCATCGAACAACTGCAGCCCGAACTCCGGCGCAGTCTTGCGCAGGCCCTGTACCTCGACGAGAACGCGATCGACAACGACAAGTCGTTCGTCGATCTGGGGCTCGATTCGATCGTCGGCGTTGAATGGGTCAAGGCCATCAACAAGGCGTACGGTCTTGAGATTTCCGCGACCCGCGTCTACGACTACGCGACCATCCGTGCGCTCGCCGGCTTCGTGCACGGCGAACTGGCGAAGCTTCCGCCCGAACAGCGCGTGTCGCGGGCGACGGCATCCGTACCGGAGCCGATCCATCAGGCGGCTGCCATACCGGCAGCGACCACGTCCATCCTCCACACGCCCGTACAGAGCGTGCCCGTTCAGAGTATGCCCACGGCCGGATGGCCGGTGTTGCAGCGTCGCGCGCGCACGCTGCCGGCGCCTGCCCAAGCGAATAACGTGGAAAGCAGCGGCGTCCGCAGCGGTGTCGAGAGCAGCAGGCGCAGCGACGAAAAGATCGCGATCGTCGGCATGTCTGGACGTTATCCGGGCGCGGACAATCTGTCGCAGTTCTGGCGCAACCTGGTCGAAAGCAAAAATTCGATCAAGGTGATTCCGCCGGATCGCTGGGACGTCGATGCGTACTACGACCCGACGCCGGGCAAGCCGGGCAAGGTCTACTGCAAATGGCTCGGTCTGTTGGACGGCGCCGAGAACTTCGATCCGATGTTCTTCCAGATTTCGCCCTCCGAGGCGGAAGTCATGGACCCGCAGCACCGCCTGTTCATGCAGGAAAGCTATCGCGCCTTCGAAGACGCCAGCTATTCCGGCGCGGCGCTGAGCAACCAGAAGTGCGGCGTCTATCTGGGGATCATGAGCAGCGAATATTCGTTCCTGCTGTCGAAGGGCAATTCGCTGAATGTCGAAACCACCGGCAACAGCTTCGCGATCGGCGCTGCGCGCATTGCGTATCACCTGAATCTGAAGGGTCCGGCGATTCCGATCGACACCGCCTGTTCGTCGTCGCTGGTGGCGATCCACCTGGCCAGCCAGGCGTTGCTCAATCACGAGATCGACATGGGTCTGGCCGGCGGCGTCAGCCTGTACCTGATTCCCGAATCGTACGTCGGCATGTGCCGCGCCGGCATGCTGTCCCGTGATGGACAGTGCAAGACCTTCGATAACAGCGCCGACGGATTCGTTCCCGGCGAAGGCGTCGGAACGGTCGTGCTCAAGCGGCTCAGCGATGCCGAGCGCGATGGCGACAGCATCTACGGCGTGATCATCGGCTCGGGCATCAATCAGGACGGCAAGACCAACGGCATCACCGCGCCGAGCGTGAACAGCCAGATCGAACTGGAACGCGAGATCTATCGCCGCTACGGGATCGATGCCGCATCGATCAGCTATGTGGAAACCCACGGCACCGGCACCAAACTCGGCGATCCGATCGAGCTCGAAGCGCTGGCGACGGTGTTCAAGGAACACACCGACAGGAAACATTTCTGTGCGCTGGGCGCGGTGAAATCCAACATCGGCCACGTCTCCGGCGCCGCAGGCGTCGCGGGCGTGCACAAGGTGCTGCTGAGCCTGCGTCACCGGAAGCTCGTGCCGAATGTGAACCTGGTGAAGGAAAACACGCTGTTCGATTTCGCCAACTCGCCGTTCTACATCAACAACAGCGTGCAGGACTGGACCGCAGCGCCGGGCCAGAAGCGCCGCGCGGCGGTCAGCGCCTTCGGCTTCAGCGGCACCAATGCGCACATCGTGATCGAGGAGTATGTCCCGGCCGCGCGCCGCGACACCGTCGCGACACAGCCGTATATCGTTCCGCTGTCGGCGCGCACCGCCGCGCAGCTGCGGTCGCAGGCCGAGGATCTGCTCGGGTTCCTCGTGCAAGCCGACGCGGACCCGGTCGGTACGGACTTCGCGCTGCGCGATCTCGCCTATACGCTGCAGATCGGTCGCGATGCGATGCGCGAGCGCTGCGCCTGGGTCGCCGGCTCCATTTCAGAGCTGAAAACGCAATTGCGTGCCTTCGTTGCCGAAGAGGCGAACAGCGGCGCCTGGCATCGCGGCAGCGTGGCCCGCACGCAGGACAGCACCGTGCTGACCGACGAAGCGGCAATGCTGCAAAAGCAGAGCGCAAAGCAGCAAACGGCGGCGCTTGCGGCGCTGTGGGCGGAAGGCGCCACGGTCCAGTGGCGATCGTTCTACACCGACGCATTGCCGCTGCGCATGCACTTGCCCTCGTATCCGTTCGCCAAAGAGCGGTACTGGCCGCAGCCGATTGCTCAAGTCGGCACGGCTGCAGCGCAGGTGGCCGCTCCGCAAACAGCGGTGCGCGCACAGGCGACATTGCCGGTTCGGTCGGCGGTCGTACCGTCTTCCGACGCGACAGTCGAAGCCAAACAGAAGACCTTCTACGCGCCGACATGGCAGGCGTCATCGCTGCCGTCGCAGCGCACGCCGTTCGGTCGCGAAGACGTGCTCCTGATCCTTGACACCGATGATCGGTTGTACGAGCAAATCAAGGCACGTCTGCATGTCGCGACGCCGTTGAAGGCGATCATCCTCGTTCAACTCGCCAGCGCCTATCAGCAGCACGCCGCCGACCGCTTCAGCGTCGATGCCTCGCAAACCGGGCATTTCGACGCGCTGCTCGCCGCGCTGAGAACGCAGGCTCAGGTGCCCACGCATGTCATCCACAACCTGAATGCCGCGCGCCTGCTGGCCGACGCCCAGGACAACGACGCGCCGGAACGTGCGCTGCAGTTCGGTATCGACGGGTTGTTCGGATTGTGCAAGGCGCTGGTGAGCGGCGGGGCGCAACAGTCGCGCTGCGCGTTCGTTTCGTTTTTCCATGCTGCGGAAGGCGCGAACACTGCGCCGTGTTCCGCGCTGGCGGCGTTCTTTCGCTCCCTCGCGTTGGAGAACAACCGTTACGGCGGCCGCGTGCTGGCGCTCGACCACGAAGGCGTGGATGCGGCGGTCAGCACCATCGATACCGTTACCTGCATCGTCGACGAACTCCAGTCATCGCCCTCGCATGAGACGGAGATCCGCTACCGGATGTCCGGCGCCGGATCGGCGCAACGCCTCGTGCGCGTGCTGACGCAACAGTATCCCGAGCAGCAGGCCATGGCCGAGCTGCCGCTGAAACATCGCGGCGTCTACCTCGTCACCGGCGGTCTGGGCGGTCTGGGCTATCTGTTCGCGCGTCATCTTGCCGAACGCTATCGCGCGAAACTGGTGTTGAGCGGTCGTTCGTCGCCGAGCGACGACTCCGAACGCAAACTCGAACAACTGCGAGCGCTCGGTGCCGATGTTCTGTACGTGTCGGCCGATATCGCGGATGCCGACCAGGTCCGCGACCTGATCGCCTCCGCCAAAGCGCACTTCGGATCGCTGAATGGCGTACTGCACAGCGCGGGCGTCAATCGCGACAGTCTGCTGATCAGGAAGGATCGCGACAGCCTGCGTCAGGTGCTGGCGCCGAAAGTGCAGGGCACCCTGCACCTCGACCGCGCCACCGCAGAAGAGCCGCTGGATCTGTTCGTGTTGTTCTCGTCCGGCGCCGGCAGCTTCGGCAATCCCGGGCAGACCGACTATGCGTATGCGAACGCGTTCATGGACGCCTTCGCCGAGCATCGCGACGCCTTGCGTGCGCGGCGCCAACGCTTCGGCAAGACTCTGTCGATCGCATGGCCGTTCTGGCTGGACGGCGGGATGCAGGTGTCTGCTGCCGATCTGCAGCGCACCGAAGAACGCTCCGGTCTGTGCGCGCTTCCGACCGACGTCGGCATCGCGTATTGGGAAACCCTGCTGCGCTCGGATTCGACCCGCGCGCTGGCGCTGTACGGCTATCCATCGAAGATCGCCGCGTACTGCGATCCGTCGGCTGGGCCGGTGTCGGGTGCGAAACCGCAGGGCGGCGCGATCGATCGCGAAACGCTGCGCACGCTCGCGCAGCAATATCTGTGCGAGCTGGTCCACAACGAAACCAGGGTGCCGGTCGAACTGATCGATATCAACGAACGCTTCGAAGCGTTCGGTTTCGATTCGATCATGATCGGCCGCTTCAATGCGGCGCTGGAACATGATCTGGGCGATCTGCCGAAGACGCTGCTCTACGAATACGAAACCGTGGCCGATCTTGCCGGGTATCTCTGCGAGTTCGTGCAGGAATCGCTCGGTCGCAGGCTGTCGATTGCCGGTGCTGCGACCGAAACGACAGCCGCCGATCTGCCGCAGGAAGCAGCGCATGTTCCCGCCGCGTTGGAAGCGCCGTCGGCGCACGCGGAACCGATCGCCATCATCGGCGTGCATGCGGATTTCCCGCAGTCCCGTGATCTGCACACCTTCTGGGAGCATCTGAAGGCGGGCGACGACCTGATCCAACTGGTCCCCGAGAACCGCTGGAACTACGCCGACTTCTACGACCCCGATCCGGAGCAGGCCGAGAACGGCAAGATCTACTGCAAATGGGGCGGCTTCCTTGAAGATTTCGACAAGTTCGACGCGGCGTTCTTCAATATCCCGGATGCCGAAGCGAACATCATCGATCCGCAGGAGCGCTGCTTCCTGCAATCGGCATGGGCCGCAGTCGAGGACGCCGGCTATACGCGCGAGCGCCTGAAGCAGATGTATCCGAAGGGCAAGAGCACCGATGTCGGCGTGTTCGTCGGTGTAACCACGAACTCGTACAACCTGCTCGCGCCCGAAGCTTGGCAGCGTGGTCAGATGGTGACCCCGAGCGCGATGCCGTGGTCGATCGCCAATCGGGTGTCGTACTACTTCGATTTCCAGGGACCGAGCATGCCGATCGACACGGCGTGTTCCTCGTCGCTGGTCGCGGTGCATCTGGCCTGCGAAAGCCTGCGCCGCCGCGAATGCCAGCTCGCGTTGGCGGGCGGCGTGAATCTCTACCTGCATCCCGCGAAATATCAGTCGTTCTGCCAACGCCGCATGCTGGCGGTCGGCGACCAGAACCGCAGCTATGGCGCGGGCGACGACGGTTTCGTCCCGGGCGAAGGCGTCGGCACGCTGGTGTTGAAATCATTACGCCTCGCCGAACAGGACGGCGACCCGATCCGCGGCGTGATCCTCGGCAGCGCTTTCGACCACAGCGGCCGATCCAACGGTTATGCCACGCCGAATCCGAACGCGCAGGCGCAGGTGATCGGTCAGGCGCTGGCCCAGGCCAATGTTCCGGCCCGATCGATCAGTTTCATCGAAGGTCACGGCACCGGCACCCAAATGGGCGACAGTCTCGAAATCGCCGCGATCAGCCAGGCGTTCGGCCAGCAGACCGACGACAAGGCGTTCTGCGCGCTCGGCTCGGTCAAGGCCAATATCGGCCATGCGGAATCGGCGACCAGCATTGCCGGTATCGCGAAGATCCTGCTGCAGTTCAAGCATCGTCAGATCGCGCCGAGCATCCATGCCGATGTCGCGAATCCCGATATCGATTTCGCCCGTTCGCCGTGCCGGCTGCAGACGCAGTTGACCGCGTGGCAGACCTCCGGACAGGTTCCACGGCGCGCACTGATCAACGCGTTCGGTGCGGGCGGCGTCAATGCCTGCGCCGTGCTCGAAGAGTACGTGCCTGCGGAAGCGCGGGCGCCGTCGGCCACGCGCGGGAGCAGTTTGTTCCTGCTCTCGGCGATGAATGCGGATCGCCTGCGCGAGTACGCCTCGCGTTACGTGACGTTCCTGGAACGGACTCCGGAAGCCGATATCGCCAGCCTCTGCCATACGACGCAGGTCGGCCGCGAGCCGATGTTCGAGCGACTGGCGCTGCTGGTCGACAGCGCGGCTCAACTGCGCGATGCGCTGCAGCAATGGCTCGCATTCGACGGGCAGGCGGCGAAGGTCGACGCGCCGCTGTGGCGGGGCAGTCTTGATGCACGACGTGCGTCCATGCCCGCAACGCGCGAGCAGCGCGAGCAGATGCAGGTGCTGTGCGCCGCGCAGGATATGGCGGCGCTGGCGCAGTACTGGGTGCAGGGCGGGAAAGTCGATTGGCAGCGCGCCCATCCCGGGCCGCTTGCGGCGGGCATGTCCTTGCCCACCTATCCGTTCGCCCGCGAACGTCACTGGATCGTCGACACGGCGGCATCGGGCCGTGCGCCCGCTGCGGCGGCGCCATCGCGCCTGCATCCGCTGCTCTCGCACAACTCGTCGACGCTGAAACAGATCAGCTTCGACGCCGCGCTCGCCGACGATCAGTACTACGCCCGCGAACACAGGATCCAGGGACAGCCGGTCTTCCCAGGTGCGGGCTTCGTCGAAATGGCGTGTGTGGCCGCAACGATCGCCGGCCAGCGTCGGGTGCGTCAGTTGAAGGACATCTTCTGGGTGCAGCCGCTCGCGCCGGGCCATGCCTCGCAGGACCATACCTCGCAGAGCCTGCAGATCAGCCTGCGCAACGCGGTCGGCGACAGCACCGAATTCGCGGTGAAGACGTACGACGACGACCACGAGAGCGTTCTGCACTGCGAGGGCCGCGTCATCTTCCACGACGGCGCGGCGCACCGATCCGCGGTGCAGCCGTCGCTGGCGGAATGGCGGCAGCGCTGTCGCGACCGGCACGCCGGAAGCGAGTATTACCAGATTTTCAAGCGACTGGGCTTCGACTACGGCACCGCGTTCCAGATCATCGATGAAGTCTCGATCGGAGACGGCTGCGCCATCGCCAGCCTGCAACTGGCGAACGCGCAGACCGCCGACTTCGAGCAGTACATCCTGCATCCATGCCTGATCGACGGCGCGCTGCAGACGGTGGTGGCGCTGCTCGCCGCCGAGGACGGCGGTGTGCCGCATCTGCCGTTCGCGATCGATGAGATCGAAATCCTCGGCAGCCTGACGCCGCGCTGCTACGCACTGGTCGAACGATCCGGCAACGAACACGACGCGCATGCGAGCGTGCTCCAGTTCAACATCCTGATCGTCAGCGAAAGCGGCGAACCGCTCGTCAAGATCACCAATTTCTACGTGCGCGCGCTGGTGATGCCGGAACCCCCGGCGGTCTCGCAGACCCGGAACGACGCGCGCCTCTCGATGGCAGTCAACCCATGAAGACCTCCGTATCGATGGACACACAACACGACTATCCCATCGGCGAATTCCGGTCGACCTTCGATGGCAGCGAGCCGTTCCTGGCCGATCACATCATCCAGGGACAGAAAATCCTGCCGGGCATGGCCTATCTCGAAATCGCACGCGCCGCCGTCGCAGGGTCGATCACCCTCGACGACGATTCGATGCTGGTGCTGAGCGACAGCGTGTTCGTGAACGCACTGACCGTGAAGGACAAGCGTTCGGTGGTGACGCGGGTGTATCCGGGCGCGGCCGGCCAGTTCGGCGTCGAAGTCAGCACCGATCAGGGCGTGCACTTCCAGTCGAAGGTCGCGGTGCAGAAGAAGCGCGATTTTCTCGCTGCGAAAGGCTATGCGGCGCACCTCGACATCGCCCAGCTGAAATCCGAATGCACCTTGCCCGGCCCGGCCAAATCGGCGTTCTATCAGACGTTCCGGAAACGCGGCGTTGAACTCGGGCCGTCGCATCGCGGCGTCGATGAAATCCTGCTGGACGGGAAGGGCAGCGGGCTGGCGACGATCCGTCTCCCCGGCGCCGCTGCGCGCGGCATGGCGATGGATGCCGGTGCGCTGGACAGCATCATCCAGAGCGGCATCGCACTGGTCAGCAATCCCGAAGCCAATGTCGTGCCTTTCGCCGTCCTGAGCACGCTGGTCGTCGGCCCGCTGACCGACACGATGTTCGTGTCCATCCAGCAGCGCGCGGACGGCATGCACTACAGCGCCGCCGACGAAAGCGGCAAGGTCCGCGTGATCATCGAAGGCTTCCAGACGCGCGAGATCGATCTGAATGCCAGGCAGGACCGGCTGAGTTTCTATCGGCCGACGTGGAAGGCCGCGATATCGCCTGCCGGGTCGGACGACCGCGCGGTCAGCGTGGTGGAAGCCGGCGAGGACTATGTCGCGACGACGAAGGCCGTGCTGACCGCCGCGCAATCGCTGGCGCAGGACAAGGGCAAACGCTCGATTCTGGAACTGCGCGCATCGGAGCAGAATCCGCTTGCGCGCGGCCTGTGGGCGGCGATGCGGACGATCGCGATCGAACACTCGCAGATCGAATTCCGCATGAAGCTCGGCGACAAGACTCTGGCGTTCGAGCAGCAGGACGTGGATCTGGACAACGCCCAGGAATTCGTCTGGCCGAACGGAACCACCGTGCTGATCAGCGGCGGTCTCGGCGAACTGGGGCTGCTGGTCGCGGCCGATATCGCCGCGCGGTCCACCGGTAGCACGCTGATCCTGTTGAGCAGGCGGACACCGGGTGAGGACGACGCTGCCCGGATCGAAACGCTGAAACGTTCCGGTGCCCAGGTGATCCATCGCGTCTGCGACATCGCGGATCTGCGGCAGGTCGAGCAGGTCGTGGCCGAATACCCCGAGATCCGCATCGTCGTTCATGCCGCCGGCTTGATCGACGATGCGCTGGTCGCGCACAAAACCGCCGAGTCCGTCGACCGGGTGCTGGCGCCCAAGGTGCAGGGCATCGTCAATCTGGATCGCGCCACGGCCGCCTGTCCGCTCGATCACTTCATCGCCTTCTCGTCCATGGCCGGCGTGCTGGGCAATGCCGGCCAGTTCGATTACGCGGCCGGCAACGGGTATATGGATGTCTACATCGAACAGCGCGCCCAGCGCGTGCTGGCGCAGCAGGCGCACGGGCGTTCGCTCAGCATCAACTGGCCGCTGTGGGAAGAGGGTGCGATGCAGCTCGACGCGGCGAGTCGCGAGAGTCTGGCCAAGACGTTCGGCATCAAACCCCTGCCGACCGCCGAAGGCCTGAAGGCCCTGCGTCTTGCGATCGCAAGCCCACACGCCCAGCTGATGACGCTTTACGGCCAGCGCGGCGCGCATGCCGCTTTGTTCGCGCCATCGAAGGCGCCGGTGGAACAGCAGGCCCAGCAATCTCCGGTCGAACTGGACAAACTGCAGCGCGAAATCATGCAGGAAATGCGCCTGCAGGCGGCCCAGCATCTGAAGCTGAAGCCGAATCAGATCGGAGATACGGACGACTGGACGAACTTCGGCTTCGACTCGATCCTGATTTCGAGTTTCGTGTCGCATCTGAATCATGTCTACGATCTGGACCTGATGCCGACATCGATGTTCGAAGCGTCCAACCTGCTGCGCTTCAGCCAGTTCCTTGCCGAGAACCACGCACCGGAGATGATGAGGAAGCTGGCGGTGGCCAATGCCAAGGCAGCCGCCACGCCCGCCAAGCAGGCGCCGCCGCGCGCCGCCGAAGTGGCCGCTGCGGATAGCCGGTCGGTCTCGCAGTTCGCGCGCCGCTTCCGCACCGCGTACAAAAACCAGTCGAACTACCGCGACGAGGATGTCGCGGTGATCGGCATGAGCTGCAGGATCGCAGGCGCGCGCAACCCGGATGAATTCTGGGACATGCTGGACAACGAGCGCGACATGATCCGCGAGATCCCGGGCGAGCGCTGGAATTGGCGCGACTATCCGGGCGTCAGCAAATGGGGCTCGTTCGTCGATGGTATCGACGAATTCGATCCGCTGTTCTTCGGCATATCGCCGGCAGAAGCGATGTACATGAGCCCCGAACAGCGCCTGATGATGCAGTACGTCTGGGAATGCGTCGAGGATGCGGGCTACGGCGGCGATACGCTGAAGGGCTCGAATACCGGCATCTTCGTCGGCTGCGGTCCGAGCAGCTACACCAGCCTGATGAGCCATCTGCCGATCGAAGCCTATTCGGTCACCGGCAGCGTGTCGTCGGTGGGCCCGAACCGCATCAGCTACCACATGGACTGGCACGGTCCGAGCAATCCCATCGACACCGCATGCAGCAGTTCGCTGGTCGCGGTGCATCGCGCCATCGAAGCGATACGCGGCGGCCATTGCGGCGTCGCCATCATCGGCGGCGTCAACGCGCTGATCAGCCCGGACGTGTACATCAGCTTCACCAAGTCGGGCATGCTCTGCGAAGACGGCCGCTGCAAGACGTTTTCCGACAAGGCCAACGGCTATGTGCGCGGCGAAGGAGCCGGCATGCTGATGCTCAAGGGCCTGAAAGCCGCGCAGCGCGATGGCGATGCTATCTATGCGGTGATCAAGGGCGCGGCGGAAAACCACGGTGGGCGCACGACTTCGCTCACCGCGCCGAATCCCAATGCGCAGGCAGCCGTGATCAAGCGTGCGGTCGAAGATGCAGGCATCGACTTCAGCCGGGTCGGCTACATCGAATGCCACGGCACCGGGACGGAGCTGGGCGATCCGGTCGAAATCCGCGGCCTGAAAGCGGTCTCCAGGGATCTGCTCGATCCGGCGGCGGCGGCGGAAAAGCGCGAAAACCATCCGTGCTATCTCGGCAGCATCAAGTCGAACATTGGCCACCTCGAATACGCCGCAGGCGTGATGGGTCTGATCAAGGTCATCCAGCAGATCCGCCACCGGAAAATCGCCCGCAGCCTGCACTGCGATCAGGTCAGCCCCTTGATCGATCTGAACGGCACGCCATGCGTCATCGCCCAGCAGGCCTGCGAGTGGGTGGTGCCCGCCGGACAGACCCGCATCGCAGGCGTCAGCAGCTTCGGTTTCGGTGGTGCGAATGCCCATGTCATCGTCGAAGAGTACGTCGAGCGCGAGTCTTCCGCCGCGTCGACCGATGCCGATGCCGCGCAACTGCTGGTCTTCTCCGCGCGCAATGTGGACAGCCTGTACAACACGCTGCAGGCGTATCCCGAGTTCCTCGGCAAGACCCGCGACAGCCCGGATGCATTGCGTCGCATCGCCTACACCCTGCAGGTCGGCCGGACGGAAATGCAGGAACGGGTCGCGTTCGTCGCCAGTTCGATCGAGGAATGGAGCGAATTGCTCGACGGCTGCCTGAAAGACAGGGACAGCTTCTACCACCGCAAGGTCTTTCGCGGTTCCGTCAAGAGCGGCGGCGGCGAGAAGCTCGACATCGGCGATACCCAGGCAGGCCAGGAATTCATCAAGCGCCTGGTCGAAACCGGTGAAATCGAGAAACTCGCCGAACTCTGGATCAATGGCTCGAAGCTGGATTGGCGGCTTCTGCACGCCTAGCGGTCGATGAATTGAAGAACCATGGATTTTTTTGCTTTTTCTTTGGAGAGATAGGATGAAAACAGTTGGTATCGAGGCCATGAACGCGTTCGCTGGAACGGCCTTTCTGAACGTCAGTAGCCTCGCGGAGCATCGCAACCTCGACACGACGCGTTTCGAGAATCTGTTGATGAAGGAAAAGACGGTCGCGTTGCCGTATGAAGATCCGATCACTTTCGCGGTCAATGCGGCGAAACCGATCGTCGATGCGCTGAGCCCGGAAGAGCGGGACCGGATCGAGATGGTGATCACCTGCACCGAATCGGGTTTCGATTTCGGCAAGTCGATGAGCACCTATTGCCACAGCCTGCTCGGCCTGAATCGCAACTGCCGCCTGTTCGAATTGAAGAACGCCTGCTATTCCGGCGCCGCCGGCATCCAGATGGCGGTCAACTTCGTGCTGTCGCAGGCCTCGCCCGGCGCGAAGGCGCTGGTGATCGCGACCGACATTTCGCGTTTCATGGTCGAGGACGGCGGCGACGCATTGACCGCCGACTGGTCGTTCGCTGAGCCGAGCAGCGGATCGGGCGCGGTCGCGATTCTGATCAGCGACCAGCCGCACCTGCTGCAGATCGACGTCGGCGCGAATGGTTACTACGGCTACGAAGTGATGGACACCTGCCGGCCCACGGCCGACGGCGACGCCGGCGATTCGGACCTGTCGCTGCTGTCGTACCTGGATTGCTGCGAGAACGCGTTCATCGAATACAAGAAGCGCGTCCCCGACGCCAACTTCGCCGAAACCTTCACCTACCTGGCTTACCACTGTCCCTTCGGCGGCATGGTCAAGGGTGCGCACCGCAACATGATGCGCAAGATCATGCGCGCAAAACCAGCCGATATCGAAGAGGATTTCCAGCGTCGCGTCACGCCGGGCATGATCTATTGCCAGCGCGTCGCCAATATCATGGGTGCGACCATGCCGCTGGCGATCGCGAGCACCATCGAGCACGGCGACTTCGAAACGCCGCGTCGCATCGGCGCGTTTTCCTACGGCTCCGGCTGCTGCTCCGAATTCTTCAGCGGGGTGGTGCGCAAGGAAGGCCAGGAGCGCCTGCGCAAGATGCGGATCAAGGAACACCTCGACCGCCGCACCGAATTGACGATGGACGAATACGATCGACTGCTGGTCGGCAGCAATGCCGTCCGCTTCGGTACACGCAATGTCGTACTGGACAGCGGTTTCGTCTCGCGTGCGCGCAGCGCGATCGGCAAACCGGTGCTGTTCCTGAAGGAGATCAAGGAATTCCACCGCGAATACGAGTGGGTCGGTTGATGGACCCGTCCGCTTTCACGACGCTGCGCGTGCGTTTCGACGACGATATCGCGCATCTGCAGATTCACCGGCTGGACGCGAACAACGCGATCAACGAACAGTTGATCAAGGAGTTCACCGCTGCCCTCGATCTGTGCGATGCGCGCGCCAAGATCGTCGTCGTCGAAGGATTGCCGGAAGTGTTCTGCTTCGGCGCCGACTTCGCGGAATTGCAGCGCAGTTTCGACGGCGACGCTCCGCCGCAGCAGGATCCGCAACCGATGTACGCGCTGTGGCGGCGGCTGGCGAGCGGACCCTATGTCTCGATCGCGCACGTACGCGGCAAGGCCAACGCGGGCGGCATCGGTTTCGTTGCCGCCTGCGATATCGTCCTCGCCGACACCAAGGCGGTGTTCAGCCTGTCGGAACTGCTGTTCGGCCTGATGCCGGCATGCGTCCTGCCGTTCCTGATCCGGCGCATCGGATTCGCGAAAGCCAACTACATGACGCTGATGACGCAGCCGGTCACGGTGCAGAACGCGCACGAGTGGGGTCTTGTGGACGCCTACGAGGAGAACAGCGAAAACCTGCTGCGCAGGAATCTGCTGCGTCTGCGTCGACTGAACAAGACCAGCATCGCGCGCTACAAACGCTATATGCACTCGATCGAAGGTTCGCTTGATGCCTGCGAGCACGGGGCGCTCGCGGCGAATCGGGAGGTGTTTTCCGATACCGAGAATCTGCAGAGGATCTCGCGTTACGTGAAGACCGGAGAGTTCCCGTGGGAGGGCGCCTCGTGATGTCTGACAGCGCTGTCTCACTGGATTGGCTTGATACGCATATCCTGCAGATCAAAATGCAGGACCGCGTCAACAAGAATACGTTTTCGGAGGGGCTGACCCAGGGGCTGATGGATGCCTTCGCTGCTGCCGGCGCGAATCTGGACTGCAAAGTCGTCGTCCTGACCGGATACGACAATTACTTCGCCAGCGGCGGCACGCAGGAGTTGTTGATGGGGCTTTCCGACGGTCGCGGGGCGTTCACGGATCGGGCGCTTTACAGCCTTCCGCTGCATTGTCCGGTGCCCGTCATCTCGGCGATGCAGGGGCATGGAATCGGTGGCGGTTTCGTGCTCGGAATGTTCGCCGATATGGTTGTACTGGGCCGGGAAAGCATTTACGCTGCGAACTTCATGCGTTATGGGTTTACGCCCGGTATGGGGGCGACGTTTATCCTGCCGCAGAAGCTGGGGATTGGTATCGCGACCGAGATGATGTTGTCGGCGAGCAACTATCGGGGAGATGAGTTGCAGCTCCGCGGTATTCCGTTCCCCGTGTTGCCGCGTGACAAGGTGGTGGCGCATGCGCTGGAGCTTGCGCAGACGCTGGCCGAAAAACCACGCTTGTCGCTGGTAACACTCAAGGAACACCTCGCCGCACCGTTGCGTGAGGCCTTGCCAGCGACGGTCGCGCAGGAAGTCGCCATGCATGCCATCACGTTCTCGCAGCCGGAAGTGAAATCCAGAATAGCCACGCTATTCGGTGCATGAGTGGTCCTTGAATCGCATTTCGCGTGCGGATCCGTCTGCGTCGGCAACCTTGCGACGAGAGACTGGCCGCACGCCATCCAGGAGAAGTTGTTGTGAATAAGGAACAGATTTTCGAGATCATCGTCGGACATACCCGTGATGTGCTTCCGGGTTTCGAGGATCGCCGGTTTCAATTTTCCGACTCGCTGCGGGAACTCGGCGCGAATTCTGTCGATCGTTCCGAGATCGTCATGCTCACGCTGGAATCGCTGTCGCTGAAGATTCCGCTGATCCGGGTCGTGAAGGCCGAGAACATCGGCGAGCTGGCCGGTCTGCTGCATGCCGAACTGTGAAGCCGGGCCGATGACATGGGCGCGGGCATCAGGACGTCTGCGCATCACTTCATGAGCCGGCCGGCTCGTCAATACCATCAATGCTGGAGAATTCGATGAAAACCTATATGTTTCCCGGACAAGGCTCGCAGGCGCGTGGCATGGGCGGCGGCTTGTTCGATGAATTTCCGGAGCTGACCGACAAGGCCGACAAGATCCTCGGCTATTCGATCAAGGAACTGTGCCTGAGCGATCCCAACAAGGAACTCAAGAACACCCAGTTCACGCAGCCGGCACTGTATGTCGTCAATGCGCTCTCGTACTACAAGCAGATCCAGCAGACGGGCGAGAAGCCGGACTATGTCGCAGGCCACAGCCTGGGCGAGTTCAATGCGCTGCTCGCGGCGGAATGCTTCGATTTCGAAACCGGGCTGAAGCTCGTCAAGAAGCGCGGCGAGTTGATGAGCCAGGCGACCGACGGCGCGATGGCGGCGATCCTGAACGCGACCCGCGAACAGGTTGAAACATTGCTGAAGGAAAACGGATTCAAGAATGTCGATATCGCCAACTACAATGCCCCGCTGCAAATCGTCATTTCCGGACCGGCCGATGAGATCGCAGCCTCCCAGAACATTTTCCAGTTCGACAACGTGATGTTCGTGCCGCTGAACACCAGCGGCGCATTCCATTCCCGGCTGATGAAGCCCGCGCAGGGCAAGTTCGAGAGTTTCCTCAAAAAGCGCAAATTCGCCGATCCGAAGATTCCGGTCATCGCCAATCTGACGGCGAAGCCGTACCCGAAAGGCGTCGTCGTCGATTACCTGTCGAAGCAGATCAGCAGCACGGTACTGTGGAGCGACACGATCCAATCCCTGTTGAAAGTCTCCGACCAGATGGAATTCCTGGAACTGGGCCATGGGGATGTCTTGACCAAGATGATCGCGAACATCAAGCGCCAACTCGCGAAAGCCGCCGGGAAGGCCGCGCCCGCCATCCAGAAGACGGAGGCCCAGCCTCCGGTCGCCAGCATCGCTCCTGCGGCTGCGGCGCCAAAAGCGGAAGCGCGGACGGAAGCGCGCGAAGCCGCGCCTTCGGAGAATCGCTTCGCATTGGCGGAGCAGAAGGTCTTGGCCTGGAACAAGCGCCATCCGGTCGGCACCAAGGTGAAATCGCTGGTGATGGATTACGGCGAACTGACCACCCGCACCTCCGCCGTCGAACTCTTCGGTCATCGCGCCGCTGTCTATATGGAAGGGTACAACGGCTATTTCGATCTCGACGAAATCGCGGCGGCATAGGACTGTCATGCGCCTGCCTGTCGTATTCATGTTCTCCGGACAAAGCTCCCAGTACTATCAAATGGGCCGGGAGCTGTATCACAGCCACCCGCGATTCCGGATGTGGATGGATTACTGCGACGAGATCGCAGAGCCGATGATTGGACGGTCGCTCTGCGATGTACTCTATGGCGAAGGCGACAAGAGCAAGCCGTTCGACCGCTTGCTGTATACCAATCCCGCGTTGCTGTGCTTCGAGTTCAGTCTTGCCCGCGTGCTGATCGAAGCTGGCGTCAAGCCCGATTATCTGCTCGGCTACAGCCTCGGGGAATTCAGCGCGGCGGTGGTGGGGGGGGCGCTGACTCTGGAGCAGGGCATACGCTTCATCGTCGATTACGCGACATTGATCGAGGCGGAGTGCCCGCCCGCGAGGATGCTCGCGGTCCTCGACCTGCCATCGGTCGAAACGCGCTATGCCGATCTTTTCGACGGCTGTTGGCTCACTGCGCGCAACTTCGATCGCCATATCGTGGTCACAGGCTCGGTGCCCGCGATCCAGTCCTTGCGCGAAGCGATGCTGAACGACAATGTCGTCCACCAGTTGCTGGCGGTCAATTTCGGATTCCATACCGAGATGGTGCAACCCATCGAGCACAAGCTGCTGGAGCTTGCGCAGCAGATCGATTTCCAGCCGCTGCAGGTGCCATGCATTTCCAGTTTCGACGGCGGCATCCGGGATGCTCAATTCGATACGAGCCTGTGGCCTCGGCATTTCTGGTCGCTGTCCCGTCATCCGATCGCGTTCGACACCACGGTGCAATCGCTTCTGCGTCGAGGCGATCACTGTTTTCTCGATGTTGGCCCCAGCGGCACGCTGGCGACGTTCGTGAAGTACCTGCTGCCCGAACAGTCGGCGTCCGTGTTCAGCGACGTGATCAACCCGTTCGGCAGGGACAACCGGACTTTCGGCAACGCCTTGCGCTGCGGGGGCGTGGCCGATGTGCTCAGCGCATAATCTGACGGGAAAGGGAAATTGAGCGATTTCTTCGAAAAGGGACAGCAGGTTCTGGTGTCGCAGCCATTCAGTCGGCTGCTGGGGACCGAGCTTTGCGACTTGTCCCAGGGCTATGCCGAGCTGGCGCTGCGGATCCGCGAGGATTTCAAGCAGAGCTACGGCTATGTGCATGGCGGCGTCGTGAGCTACCTCGCCGACAATTGCCTGACCTTCGCCGGTGCGACCGTGCTCGGCCACTGCGTGACATCGGAATTCAAGATCAACTACGTGATGCCCAGCATCGGCGAGATGCTCGTCGCGAAATCCACGGTGCTGTCGTTCGCATTGCGGCAGGCGGTATGCGAATGCAAGGTCTACGTCGTGCGTGGACAGGAATCGATGCTGGTCGCCGTCGCGCAAGGCACCATCGTCAAGATCGAAACCGATATACGGGAGTACGCGTGAGTTTGTTTTTCATGTCGCGTCACGACCCATGCTGGAATTCATTCTCGCGCCATTCGTGCGGCGGTCCACCGCGTGCGTTGTCGCTGATCCGCCTGATTTCCCATTCTGCATAACCTTGAATTAGAAGAGACGACCGGTGATGGATCACGAAATTTTGCAAGAGCTGACTGAAAACTATCTGAAGTCGCTGATCGCCGGGGCGGCGGACACGGAAGTCATGTTCGATGCGCAGACACCGTTCGGCGAAATGGGCGTCAATTCGTTCCATGTGCTGAAGATACTGAAGCGGCTCGAACAGGATTTCGGCGCATTGCCGAAAACCCTGCTGTTCGAGAATTTCAATGTCCGCGATCTGGCGCAGTATTTCGCCAAGAAGCATCTGGATGTGCTGATGCGGAAATTCGGGGACGATCCTGCGGCAATGGCCGCTTCGCAACGTGCGAACGCCGAACCGGTTGCGATGCCCGCCGTGGCTGTGGCCGCCGCGATTTCAGCGCCGCCGCCGGCCATGCCGGTGACCCCTGCTGTCCAAGCGACTCCGGCGCTGGTCGCGTACAGGCATCTGGACCGGTATCCGGCCCTGCGCCAGCGTCGCGATGGGATTTTCCACGAGTACAAGAACGAATCGTCGGTGTCGCGCGGCACCCTGATGATCGCGCCGCTGCTGTTCTTCGGCGACGAGCAACGCGGCTTTTTCAACTGCGGCAAGGACAAGGGCATTCTGCTCGCCTACGGCTACACCGGGCCGGAGGACTACTTCCTGCCGCTCGCCGGACAGCTGTTCCGCTATTGCGCCGAGAACGACCTGCAATTCAACCTGTTCGCGGAGCAGCCCCTGCCGGCGATCGGTGGCAAGACGTTCACGGCAACGCCCTTCGGCGTGATGCAGCGTGTCGTCGATCTGCCGTCCTTCACGCTGGAAGGGCAGGCGATGCGGCGGCTGCGCTACCAGGTCTCGAAATTCTCCAAGGCAGGCGCTTGTCGCACCGAGGAATACATCTGCGGCAGCGATCCGCGGAAGGCGGAAACCATCGCCGCGATCATCGATCAATGGTGCGGCTCGCGCACGATGGTCAATCCGCTGATCCATGCCGTCAAAGCCGAGATTCTCGCCGGCACGCTGGATCGCGAACATCGGATATTCCTGACGTACGTCGACGATGCGATGCGGAATGTGATCCTGGTCTCGCCGATGACCGCCGGTGGCATCGGCTACCTGATGGATCTGGAATTCTACGGGGCGGACATGCCGCTCGGCGGATTGGAATTCGCCATCGTCAACATCATCGAAACGCTGATCGCCGAAGGCTGTGGCCTCTTCAGCCTCGGCGGTACGTATGGCGTCAAGCTCGGCGATTCGCCGACGGCCGACCCCGAAGTCGAGAAGATCCTCGACGAACTGCGCCAGCAGAACATCTTCAACGACGCCGGAAACCTGCAGTTCAAGAACAAGTTCCGCCCTGAAAACAAGAACATTTTCCTGTGCCGCGCTACGGATGCGGGCAAGGCCGACAACGTCATCGACATCATCATGATGATCGCCGATCCGTCGGCGGCGCAGGTCGACGACGCGCCGATGGAGAATGCGACTGTGGGAACAGGCCCCGCCGCACCTGCTGTCGCGCAGGCAACAGCGACGGCGATGCCCGCTCAGCCGTCGACGTCGGCACTTATCGAAGGCAATGCGCGCTCGCAGGCGTTGCTGGAGGCCGGATTCAATCCGCAGAACCTCGCTTCCGAGGACGTCGTCTTCGATCTGAAAACGGATTCGTGGGCACAACTGCGCATGCCGGCCATCGACAAGCAGATGTCGAGCCTGTTCGCGCAGTTGCAACGCCCGATCGACGTCAATGCAAGTCTTCGCCAGGTCTTTCCGTTCGAGCATTTCACGCTGGCCCAGTCCGGCCGCGCCGCGGAGGATATTTTCTGCCAGGCGTGGGAGAAGAAGGGACGGGTGCCGCAGAACCTGCTGTTCCCCAGCACGATCTTCCATCAGATCGACAAGGGATTCGCGCCGCAGGAAATTCCGGTCGCGGCGGTCTTCGATCTGCACTCGGAGGAACTGTACAAAGGCAATCTCAACCTGTCCGCGCTGCAGACGGAAGTCGATCGCCACGCGTCGGAGATCGCCTATGTCTGCATCGAACTGACCGACAACGCAGCAGGCGGCGGCGCGGTCTCGCTGCCGCACCTGAAGCAGGTGAGGGCGTTGCTGCAGCCGCATCGCATTCCGCTGGTGCTCGACGGTACCCGCGTGCTCGAGAATGCGCTGCTGATCATCGAAAACGACCCGGAATGGCGCGACGCCACGCTATGGCAGGTCGCGACGGAATTGTTGTCCCAGGCCGATGCGGTCGTCACCAGTCTGGCCAAGGATTTCTGCGTCAACAAAGGCGGGTTGATCGCGACCAACGATCCGGCGCTGCATGAGCGGCTGCAGGCGTTGCAGCAGCGCGATGGCAAGGCGCTGGATGTGATCGACAGGAAATGCGTCGCGCTTTCGCTGCAGAATCGCAAATTCATCGAAACCCAGGTGCGTCGCCGTGTCGATGCGGTGCAGTCGTTGCGGCAGTCGCTGATCGAGAGGCGAATACCCGTCGTGCGTCCAGCGCGCGGCCATTGTCTGCTGATCGACGTCAAACAGCTTCCGGAGTTTCTCGGGCTCGCCTCGCCGGTCGCCTCTTTCGTTGCGTGGCTGTATCTGGCCACCGGCATCCGCGCAGGCGCGCACAGCGTGGGCATGCAGCAGAATTCCAGCCTCAATCAGCTGGTGCGTCTGGCGATTCCGGTCGGACTCAGGAGCGAGGACGTGGAAGCGTTGCGCGGCGCGCTCGTCAATGCTTTTGCGAACAAAGTCAATATTCCGGACCTGACCGCCATCGACAGCGCCAACGACCGCATCGGCGATCTGGGCGCGAAGTACAAGCTGGATCGGTATCTCTTCCCGACCGCATTGGCGCATCCGGCGGCGTCCACGCACGCGAACGCCGACCGCGAACCGGCTCGTGAATCGAATGTGGCGACCACGAACATCGGCGCGACCAGCGGTGAAGTCATCACACGCGGCGCCACGAACCGGGACCTGGACAGCGGCACGGATAAAGGCATGGACATCGCGATCGTCGGCATGGCGGCGCGGTTACCGAAAGCCAGGAACATCGAGGAATTGTGGGAAAACCTGCTGCAGGGCAGGGATTGCATCAGCGAGATCCCGGATTCTCGCTATCAGCGCCGCAGGCAGCGCGATGTGCTGGGGAAATATCGCGGCGGGTTCATCGATGAGATCGACCGCTTCGATTCATTGTTCTTCAATATTTCTCCGCGCGAAGCGGAAACGATCGATCCCCAGGAGCGTCTGTTCCTCGAAGTGACATGGGAAGCGCTGGAAGACGCCGGCTATTACCCGGAAGCTTTTCAGAGCGAGGAGCTGGGCGCACGTCATATCGGCGTGTTCGTCGGCGCCGTGTGGACGATGTACCAGATGGTGGGTGCGGAAGAACGGCTCGCCGGCAACAAGGTGATCGCGAACTCCTTCATGTGGAGCATCGCGAACCGCGTTTCGTATTCGATGAACTTCACCGGTCCCAGCATCGCTGTCGATACGGCGTGTTCGGCCAGCCTGACCGCGATCCATCTCGCCTGCGATTCGATCCGGCTCGGCGAATGCGCCGCCGCCATCGTCGGTGGCGTGAATCTGGATGTGCATCAATGCAAGCAGGAGATCACCGTTGCCGGCGGATTGCTGTCCGACGATGGTTTCTGTCGCGCCTTCGGTCGCGGCGCCAGCGGTTATGTGCCGGGAGAGGGCGTCGGCGCGCTGCTGCTGAAGCCGTTGTCGCACGCGCAGCGCGACAATGACAACATCCATGCCGTGGTCAGGAGCACGGCGATCAGTCACGGCGGCCGCAACAGCGGTTACGCGGTGCCCAATTCGAAGGCGCAGTGCGATGTGATCACGTCGGCGCTGAACAAGGCCGGGATCGACGCCCGCAGCATCGGCTATATCGAAGCGCACGGGACCGGCACCGAGCTCGGCGATCCGATCGAGATCGCCGGCTTGAACCAGGCATTCGAAAGAGACAGCGTTGCAATGCAAAGCTGCGCGATCGGTTCGATCAAGACCAATATCGGTCATCTGGAAGCGGCGGCAGGCATCGCTGGCGTGTGCAAGGTGCTGCTGCAGATGCGGCACAGGCAGCTGGTGCCGTCGCTGCATTCGCAGCAGATCAACGAGTTCATCGATTTCGCGCATTCGCCCTTCGTCGTGCAGCAATTGGTCGAGCCGTGGCAACCGAAACAGATCGATGGCGTTCGGCAGCCGCTGCGCGCCGGGATCAGCTCGTTCGGCGCCGGTGGTTCGAATGCGCACGTCATCCTTGAAGCCCGCGATGATGCCGCCGCATCCGCTGCAAGACCGCTGCAGGGCGGCCTGCGGATATTCCCGCTTTCGGCGCGCAACGAGGAGCAGCTGCGACAGATCGCGGTCCGGCTCAGGTCTTTCATCGAGAAGCATCGCGACAGCGAATCGGCGCCGCATCTCGACGACATCGCGTTCACCCTGCAGGTCGGTCGGAAATCGTTCGATCACAGGGTCGCGATCCTCGCCGACAGCATGGATCAGTTGCTCAACAAGCTGCAGAACTTCCTGGGCAATACCCGCGACGACCACATCGTCGCCGGGCACATGAGGAATGCAGACGGCATCACCAAGATGCTGAGCCGCAAGGAGAAGGAAGCCTTCATCGACTTGCTCGCGCAGTCCCGCGACCCGCTGAAGCTGGCGCAGCTGTGGATCGATGGCCTGGTGTCGGATTGGCAGGGCATGCAGACGACCAGCGGCGCGCGGCGCATTTCGCTGCCGACCTATCCGTTCGCCGACAAGCGTCATTGGCTTGAATCCGCCGACATGGGTGAGCTCACGTCCGCACTCGCCGGGCGTACGTCAGGCCATGCACTGCATCCGCTCATCGACAGCAACGAATCGACATTCGAGCGGCAGCTGTTCCGCAAGCTGTTCACGGATCAGGAATTCTTCATCTACGACCATCTGGTGTCGGATATCCCGACGCTGCCGGGCGTCGCCTATCTCGATTTCGCACGCAAGGCCGGCGAGATCGCCGCAGGGCGCAAAGTACAGAAGATCAAGAACATCATCTGGGTCAGCCCGCTGACCGTGCAGAACGCCGTTCCCAATGAAGTATTCATCGAATTGAAGCCGGCCGGCGACGCCGTGTTCTTCGAAGTGTTCAGCGAACGGGAAGGCAGCCGCAAGCAGCTGTATTGCCAAGGCAAACTGCACTACGCGAGTGCGCAGGATGGCCTGGCGGAAGACGAATACATCGATATCGAAGCGATACGCGGCCGCTGCGACAAGGTCCTCGATGGCGAGCGCGCGTATCCCTCGTTCAAGACGCTGGGATTGGATCTCGGTCCAACTTTCCAGGCGCTGCAGGAGGTCTATCGCAATCCGAACGTCGGCTTCGAAGTGCTCGGCGCGCTGAAGATCCCGACGCTTCCGGGCATGCGTTTCGAGGAATTCGTACTGCATCCCTCGCTGGTCGATTCGTCCTTCCAGGCCGCGATGGGTGCGCGCCTGGCGGATGCCGGCGGCGAGATGTTCGTGCCGTACTCGCTCGGCGAGGTCGAAATCCTCCATCCGCTGACGCCGGTCTGTTACAGCTACATCACCGAGGCGAAGGAAGAGAAGAAGACGTCGTCGAATCTGTCGAAGATGAATGTGCTGATCGTCGACGAGCACGGCAAAGTGCTGGTCAAGGTCCGCGATTCGGTCGGCGTGCCGCTGCTCGATGTGCACGAAAAGCCCGGTCAGAGCGCATCGGCCAAGGCACCGGCCGGCGGAAGCACCGACGCATTCTCGACGCTGTACTTCGGTACGTATTGGCATGTGTCCACGCTGGCGTCCACGGCTGCGAACAGCACGCCGCAGACCGTCGTGCTGTTCGCGCCCGATGCGGCAAGCAGCGACGCGTACAGCGCGCAATTGACGGCGCGCGGAGACGACAGGACGGTGCTGGTATCGGTCTTGCCGGGCGATGGCTTCAAGCAGCTGGGCGACCGGAGCTACAGCGTCAATGCCGGGGAGCGCGAGGATTTCGTCCGGCTGCTGACGTCGCTCCAGGGCGCCTGCCAGATGCCGCTGCAAGTGTGCTTCGCATGGTCCGCGCTGCCGGTCATCGCCGATCAAGGCGCGCCTGTCGTCGACCTGACCGTGCAGGCGCTCGATCGCGGTGTCTATGCGTTCCTGCATTTGTGCCAGGCGATCGTCGGCCAGAAGGCCGAAAACGATGTGCGCCTCAATTACCTGTATTTCAGCACTGCCGACGAATCGCAGCCGCACAACGACGCGATCCAGGGTTTCGCGACGATATTGCGCGCCGAGAGCCCGAAACTGTCGTGCAAGATCATCGAGTTCCTGCAGCCTGAACCGGCTTTCGATGCCGGCGTGGTTGCGGCGCTCGCGAACGAGTTCATGCACGAAACCAAGGCGCTGGGCGTCCGCTACCAGGACGGTCGGCGTTACCTGCGGCGGATCGAATCCTGCCCGGCGCCGCCGGCGGCGGCAGTCGCCGATGTGCCGATCAAGCATCGCGGTGTCTACCTCATCACCGGTGGCGCGGGCGGCTTGGGCC
>JBAQRU010000365.1:0-13729 GCA_049296025.1 Lysobacteraceae bacterium
CGCCTGCAGCGCGCGCAGGCTGGCTTCGGCCGAACGCGGCGGCGTATCGCGACCGTCGAGGAACGCATGCACCGCGACGCGGGCGACGCCTTCGCGCGCGGCCAGATCGAGCATCGCGAAAATATGCTGTTCGTGGCTGTGGACGCCGCCGGGCGACAGCAGGCCCATCACGTGCAGCACGCCGCCAGACGCCTTGGCCGCCGTGCAGGCCGCGCGCAGTTCGGTGTTGGCGAAGAAACTGCCGTCCTCGATCGCCGCATCGACGCGGGTGAGGTCCTGGTAGACGATGCGGCCGGCGCCGAGGTTCATGTGCCCGACTTCGGAATTGCCCATCTGCCCGTCGGGCAGACCGACGTGGCGGCCCTCGGTGTGGATCAGGGTGTGCGGGCGCTGCGCCCACAGCCGGCGCCAGTTCGGCAGATCGGCCAGCGCCAGCGCGTTGTCGGCCGGGTCCTCGCGATAGCCCCAACCGTCCAGGATCAGCAGTACGACAGGCTTCGGACGGTGGAGGGCAGCAGGCATGTGACCTTCGGGGCAGTGACTTAGGGCAGATGCGATTGTAGCGAAGCGCCCGCATCCTACGCGTCACGGGGCCGGAACCGGCCCGCTCACGTTCACGAGCACACATTACATGAGGTCCGCCATGCGCCACTCCCCACTCCTCCTCGCCTCCGCCATCGCGCTGGCCCTGCTCGCGCCCAGCGCATTCGCCAGCAAGAACATCGAGAAAGTGATGGGCAGCATCACCGCCCATGCCGGCGAAAGCTACGGCTCGCTGGAAACCGTCAACGGCAGCGTCCGCGTCGAGGCTGGCGCCAACACCGGCGATATCGAAACCGTCAACGGCAGCGTGCACCTGGAAACCGGCGCGAATGTCGGCAATGCGGAAACCGTCAATGGCAGCATCAAGGCCGACGACAAGGCCAAGGCCGGTTCGCTGGAAACGGTGAACGGCAGCATCCGTCTGGGCGAACAGAGCCGCGTCGCCAGGATCGAAACCGTGAATGGCAGCGTGTTCGTCGACCGTGGCGGCGATGTCGCCCGCGATGTCGAAACCGTCAACGGCGCGATCGGCCTGGTCGACACCGATGTCCACGGCAGCATCAGCACCGTCAACGGCGACATCACCGTCGGCGCCGGCTCGTTCGTGCACGGCGGCATCACCATCGAGAAGCCCACCAGCAACTGGATGCCGGTCAGCAGCAAACAGCGCAAGCTGCGGATCATCATCGGCCCCAACGCCGTGGTGGAAGGCCCGATGGTGTTCAAGCGCGAAGTGAATCTCTACGTGCACAAGACCGCGCGGATCGGGCAAGTCACCGGCGCGACGGCGGTGAGTTATGACGGGGCGACGGCGCCGAAGGAGTGATCGTGATGGCCGCGCAGGCGCGGCTCACGGGGACGGTTGGCAGGAGAGATTTCATTTCAACGGTCACGCCGCCCGCGTGACCTCGCCACGACGCCATTGAAACGAATACGGTTGAAACAAGCGGAATTGAAACATCGTGCTGTCCCCAGCGATGCAATCCGTTGATTCAATATCATTTCAGAGCCTGTTCAAAATCTCACCACAAACATCGCTTTTGCTCGTCATTCCCGCGAAAGCGGGAATCCAGTGTCGTTGTATTCCAACGGGTTATAGACGCTGGATTCCCGCTTTCGCGGGAATGACGAGCGAAATTTTCAACGCGCAAAGATTTTGAACAGGCTCTTAGGGTCTCTGCGAGTTGAGTCTCGCTATATCCTTGTCGGCTGATATGCCTCATCAAGCGTACATTGAACACTCCCCAAGTCTCATCGGCTGAGTTTGCAGTGACTATGTCCCATCCCTCGTGGAGGACGTAAGCTACTTTTGATCCTTGACTGTTACTAAGGTAGCCACTATCGATGATCACTCCTGTGGGCGCTATCGCCCCTAGGTTGGCAATCATCGCTTTAATCTGTTCAATAGTTGGGGGGATAGTCTTGTTTGACATTTCGCATGTGCTGTGGTTTTAACGTAAGTCGCTAAGGTGCAGGCCGGAAGCCGAAGCGCTGGCTAACGACAGGTTTTAACTCCTAGGCTAATCATGAGTCTTAAGGGAAATCCGGGCCAGAGTAGTTTTTTCATAAGTCACAAGGTAAACGTCGGCAAATAACCCGAGCCCCCGATGATCCCCTGCCCAGTCAGGCACAACGCAACACTGCCACCCCTTCGCCCACAACATGACCTGTCAGATATGACAGGTTCTCTCGATGTGATCGATGATTGCTTGCCGAGTGATGTCCCGGCTATGCGTCCAGCAAAGGCAAACGGTGCGCCAAGGCTGCACCCTATGACTGCCAGCTTTCGTGTGTGACGCATACGGCGGGCTTGAGCCCGCCCTATTTGAAGGCACTGTGACCGATGCCAACGGCGCCCCTCATCCGCCCTTCGGGCACCTTCTCCCCGCGTTGCGAGGAGAAGGAATGGCGTGCTTCCTTCAATCGATCGCCGCGACTCGATGACTCAGTCGAAATCGCTCATCTCTATCGAAATCGCATCCGGGTCCCCAGCCTCGATCGCACGCGCAACCGCGCTGTGTTCCGCGCCTTCGACCCAACTGCGCAGATCGCGACCGCTTTTGCCGTCGGCGCGTGCGGCGAGTGCGCGGGTGCCGGTGTCGAGATTGAATGCGATCGGTTTGCCGCTCAGCATCACCGCGAGCAGCTGTCGTGCGCCATCGCGGTCGGGTAGCGGGATTTCGATCTGTTTCGGCAAGCGCGACAGCACGGCGGCGTCGATCTGATCGCGGCGGTTGGTGGCGGCGAGCACGAACACCGGCTGCGTCTGCGCGGCGATGCCGTCCATTTCCTGCAGCAGTTGGCCGACGATTTCGGTGAGGATCGCGTCCGACTGGCCGCCGCGTGTCGTCGCGATGATGTCGAGTTCGTCGATGAACAGCAGCGATGGCGCCGATTCGCGCGCGCGCTCGAACACTTCGCGCACTTTCTGGCCGCTCTGGCCGAGAAAGCCCTGTTTGATGTCGGCGGTGGAGACGGCGATGAAGCGCATCCCGGTTTCGTTGGCCAGGGTGCGCGCGATCTGGGTCTTGCCGGTGCCGGGTGGGCCGTACAGCAACAACCCGCGCGGCACGCCGATCCCGCGTTTGCGGAACGTCTCGGCATGCTGCAACAAGCCGGCGGTGGTCTTCAGCTCTTTGAGCGTCGCTTCCGACAGGATCAGCGTGTCCCAGCGCGCATGGCTGTCGGTGGAGGTGGAGCCCTGTTTGCGCATCGAGGTGGTGAAGGCGGCCAGCGCGTCGTCGCCGACCGGTGTCTTCGCGCCGTGTTCGCGTACGACCCGCTTGGCGAGGCTGCTGAGGTCGCGGCCGGACATGCCCTGGGTCAGCGCTTCGGTCTGCGGCGGCAGCGGCGGCGGAATGCCCAGACGCGCGAATTCCCTGGCGAGGATGTCCAGCCGCTGCAGGCCGCCGGGCAGGCCGATTTCGAGCTGGTCCTCGAAGCGCGACAGCATCGCGGAGTCGATCAGGTCGCGGCGGTTGGTCGCGCCGACCACCCAGACGCTCGACTGACGGTCGAAGCCATCCCACTGCGCCAGAAAGGCGGTGACGATCTCTTCGACGAAACTGTCGGTGCCGGTGCTGCCGCGACGGCCGAACACGCCTTCGCATTCGTCGACGAAGATCACCGCGCGCGGTTCGCTGCGGGCTTTGCTCCACAGCGCTTTCACGTTCTCGCCGCTCTGGCCGATGTAGCCGGATTTCAGATCGGTGAGCGACAGCGGAAAGAACGCGCAGCCCATGCTTTCGGCGAAGGTGCGGGCGATGAGGGTCTTGCCGGTGCCCGGTGGGCCGTACAGCAGCAGGCCGCGCGTGGCCGAGGCGCTGCCGGCGGCGAAATGCCCGGCCACCGACATCAGCTGCGCTTTCACCTTGGGATCCAGCGCCACGCCGGCCCAGGCCTTTGCGGGATCGATGGCGGCCTTTCCCTGCGCCTCGCCCGCGCGCAGCGCGCGATTGCGTTCGATCCGGTTCGCGTGTTTCGCGTTGGTGTTGCAGGCGTTGTCGAAGGCCAGCGCCAGTGCGCGCACCTTCGGCGGCATCGGCGGGAAGGCGTCGTGCTGCAGCAGGTCGCGATCCCAGATGATGATCGGCAGACGGCCGACCGTGCGCAGCGGAATGATGCCCAAGCCACGGCCGTGGGTGTCGCTGATCGAGACCACGATGTCGCCGGGTTCGACTCCGCGCATGCTGCGCCAGGATTCCCAGTCGAAACCGGTGGATGAGGTCTGCGTGCGTGCGGCCAGATAGACGAACGGGAATTCGCTGCCGCTGTCGACGTGGGACAGCCGCATCAGCCGGAAGTGGTAGCGTGCCAGCAGCATCTGCGGCAGCAGCCAGCGTTCGAGGAAGATCAGCACGGCGATCGCGACGATCACCCACCACGGCGAATACGGCGACAACAGGGACGTCAGTTTCGGGAACAAGTCCGGCTTGTACACGGTGAGGGCGAACACGGCCAGCATCAGCGCGCCGATCAGCACCAGCCACGGCGAGGGCGCGTGCATCGACACCCGCATGCCGCGTTCGCGGTGGTATCTGGGATGCGCGAGCAGACGGCGCAGGCCGAGGGTGGCGTATTGCCGGCGCAGTTTGCCGTCGATGCTTCGCGCGAAGGTCTGCAGTTCGGCTTCCACGCCCCGGAGGTCGTCGCCCGTCCGGTCTGCGGCGCTGTGCTGCGGGTTCACGTCCTTGCCCTGTCCTGTCGCGATATCGGAAGCCGGATGATAGCCCGCGCCCGCCCGGGGGCGGCAAAGGAGGCGAACGGTCACGGTTTTGGGGTATGGTGGTGAGCTGCCGGTCCTATCCGGCGGCCACGGTCGCTGCGGACGTGGAGACGGTTTTCAACGGTTTTCGCGCGAACGGGCGCTGCGCCCGTGGCGTGTTTTCTTGAGCGCTTTCCCGCGCCGTGCGACCCCACGGCTGGCGGTCGCGCGCCATTCAATGGAAAGAAGCGGTCATGGCGATTCTCAGTTTCAATGGACGCGTGGACATCGCGGTCGAGCGTTTACGCAACAGATTTCCCGATGCCCAACTGCTCGAAGCGGTGGGCAGGGCGTCGGCGGGATTGATCGATCATCCTTCGGCGATCGACCATCTGCACGTGGTGTTCCGACGTGGGGACACGATGTTGCTGGTCGAGGAAACCGGCTACGGCGAATTCGGCAATGCCATCGAGCTGGAGGTCGAGGTGCCGCAAACCAGCGCCTTGCTGGCGTGGCCGATCGAGATGGATCTGCCCGACGCCGATCGGCTGAAGGAACAGTTCGGCTATTCCGACCCCTACGCCAGCGTCTCGCTGCGCGTACCGTTGGGCGTGAGTTGGGCGAATGCGTCGTTCGTGTTCGGCGGCAACACGCAGTGCCCGGATGTGGTGGTGGATACGGTGACGGGGCGGGTGTTCGAAGGCCGCTGAGCGGGCGACGGCGGTGGCGTTGTCTTCGTCGTCGGCCGGGTCGATGGCCGTCGCACCGGCATGAGATGATGTTCGACGAAACGCCAACGTATGGACTTGGAGCGAAATCCAAATGGCAAGCGCATGGATCACGTCGATCGAAAACAATTCTTCGCATCCGGTCAGATTCATCCAAGTCGACCGCAACATGCATCCGGTCATCGAAACCAGCAGTCACGTGAACATCGTCGACCGTGGCATCGTCAATCCGCAGAAGTGTCAGGTCAGGAGCGGCGAGACGATCGAAGTGTTGCCCAAGGGACGTCTGACGGCCAACTGGTTCGCCATTCCATGGCAAGGCTGGGGGACGCTGGAGATCGCGATCAACCACAGTCTCGTCTACACGACAGGCCCGTCGGATGGCAAGGATTATCTGATCGTTTCGGGGCAGACCGACAAGCGCTTTCTCATCGGCGGCGAGGGCATGTGGGAGAACGTCGAATTCAAGGTGTCCATCGACGACGCGAAAGGGATCATGTTCGTGCCGGTCGATTCGGTCGGATACACCGCATTGCAATACCTGCTCGCCGGTATCGCGTTTTACCTTTTTCAGACGCTTCTGTATTCGATCCCCCGGCAGGAGTAGGCGCTTGTCCGCAATCCCGGCATGCTCCGCGCTGAGCAGCGGAGATTGCAAACAGGCCCTGAGAGCCTGTTAAAAATCTTCGCGCGTTGAAGATTTCGCTCGTCATTCCCGCGAAAGCGGGAATCCAGTGTCGTTAGTATTTCAACGGGTTAAAGACGCTGGATGACTAGCCTTCGGCTGTTGAAAAGCATTCCCGCTTTCGCGGGAATGACGAGCAAAAGCGATGTTTGTGGTGAGATTTTGAACAGGCCCCAAGCATCTCGAATATCGCCGCCTTTCCCATTTTTCGGAAAGGCGGCGATCTGCCGCACGAAGCCGTTGCCGGCGGCGCGTCGTCCGGGTTACAGGATCGACAGCGTCTTTTCCTTGCGCTCGGCCAGCCGCTTTTCGAGGTAGTGGATGTTCTGCCCGCCAGTCTGGAAACCGACGTCGGCCATGATCCGCTGCTGCAGCGCGATGTTGGTCTTGATGCCGTCCACGACCATTTCGCTCAATGCGACTTTCATGCGCGCGATCGCGGTGGCGCGGTCGGGGCCGTGCACGATCAGTTTGCCGATCATCGAATCGTAATTCGCCGGCACCCGATAGCCTTCGTAGATATGCGAATCCACGCGCACGCCCGGGCCGCCGGGTGCGTGGAAATGCTTGATCAGGCCGGGTGAAGGCATGAACGTGTCGGCGTCTTCGGCGTTGATGCGGCATTCGATGGCATGGCCGCCGAGCACGATATCGCTCTGCCGGATCGACAGCTTCTGGCCCGAGGCGACCATCAGCTGTTCCTTCACCAGATCGACGCCGGTGATCAGTTCGGTCACCGGATGCTCCACCTGGATGCGGGTGTTCATCTCGATGAAGTAGAAGCGGCCGCCTTCGTAGAGGAACTCGAAAGTGCCGGCGCCGCGATAGCCGATGCGCACGCAGGCGTCGGTGCAGACCTTGCCGATCTCGGCGCGCTGCCCGGGGCTGATGCCCGGCGCGGGCGCTTCTTCCACGACCTTCTGATGACGGCGTTGCATGGAGCAGTCGCGTTCGCCGAGGTGGATCGCATTGCCCTGGCCGTCGGCCAGTATCTGGATTTCCACGTGGCGTGGATTCTCCAGGAATTTCTCCATGTAGACCTGTTCGTTGCCGAACGCGGCCTTGGCTTCGCTCTGGGTGGTCTGGATCGCGCTGTTGAGTGCGGCTTCGGTATGCACCACGCGCATGCCGCGCCCGCCGCCGCCGCCGGCCGCCTTGATGATGACCGGGTAGCCGATCTCCCGTGCGATGCGCACGTTTTCCTTGGCATCGTCGCCCAGCGGGCCGCCGCTGCCCGGCACGCAGGGCACGCCTGCGGCCTTCATCGCGCGGATCGCTTCGACCTTGTCGCCCATCATCCGGATGGTTTCGGCGCGTGGGCCGATGAAGATGAAACCCGAGGACTCCACGCGTTCGGCGAAGTCGGCGTTTTCGCTGAGGAAACCGTAGCCCGGATGGATCGCCTGGGCGTCGGTGACTTCGGCTGCGGCGATGATCGCCGGCATGTTGAGGTAGCTGTCCTTCGAGGCGGCCGGGCCGATGCAGACGGACTCGTCAGCCATGGCGACGTGTTTGAGATTGCGGTCGACGGTGGAATGCACCGCGACCGTCTTGATGCCCAGCGCGTGGCAGGCGCGCAGGATGCGCAGCGCGATCTCGCCGCGGTTGGCGATGACGACTTTATCCAGCATGGGTGCGTCCTCAGCCGATCACGAACAGCGGCTGGTCGAATTCCACCGGCTGGCCGCTCTCGCACTGGATCGCGAGCACGGTGCCCGACACTTCGGCCTCGATCGGATTGAACATTTTCATCGCTTCGATGATGCCCAGCGTTTCGCCCTGTTTCACCGCCTGGCCGACTTTCACGAACGCCGGTTTGTCCGGCGACGGCGAGGCATAGAAGGTGCCAACCATCGGCGAGCGCACAACGTGGCCGTCGGGCAGCTCCGGGCTGTTGCGGCTGCCGCCGGTGGCGGCGTCCACCGGCGATTGCATCGGCATAGCCGCCGGTTGCGCGGCGCGCGGCGCGTGTTCCAGGTGCAGCGGTGCGGGCACGCTGACCGCAACGCCGCCTCGCGGCATGCGTGCGAGGCGCACGGATTCCTCGCCTTCCTTGATTTCGATTTCGGCAAGATTCGACTCTTCCAGCAGGTCGATCAGTTTCTTGATTTTGCGCAGGTCCATGTTGTGTGCTCTCGCTCGTTGTCCGGTGTCTCGGCACCGGTGTCGGTTCAGGTGGATGGGGTTTCGAGGCGGCGGATCGCGGCGGTCAGCGCCAGGCCATAGCCCAGCGGCCCGAAGCCGGCGACGATGCCGACCGCCAGGTCGGTGAAGTAGCTGGTGTGACGGAACGGCTCCCGTGCGTGCGGATTCGACAGGTGCACTTCGATGAACGGAATTCCGACCGCCGCCAGGGCATCGCGGATCGCCACCGAGGTGTGGGTGAACGCGGCCGGGTTGATCAGGATGAAGTCGACGTTGCCGCGCGCGGCCTGGATGCGATCGACCAGCGCGTGTTCGGCATTGGACTGGAAACTTTCAAGCACGTGGCCAGCGGCAGCGGCACGCTCCACCAGATCCGCGTCGATCGCAGCCAGCGTCGTATGCCCGTAGATCCCGGGTTCGCGGGTGCCGAGCAGATTCAGATTCGGGCCATGCAGGGCGAGTATTCGCGCCATGTAGTCGATCCGCCGAATGGAGGGCCAGTCTGCGCGAAAGCCGGAGTACTGTCCAGATCGGCGACGTTCGACCCTTTTCAATCATCCGTTTGAAATATGGGTGGGGTGGAGGATGTCTTCGAAACGATGTTGTCGGGGCCAAAAAAGTTACGGCCCCGGCATTGCTGCCTGGGGCCGTCGCCCTGCACGGGTTGTACGGTGTGCCGCCGGACCGGCGCGTTGCCGGGAGGGCGACATGGCGGTCCGGCGCTTACAGCGTCCGTGCCGCGGAAAGGTGGGTAAAGGCGCTCCGGTCAGCGATCCCGCGAGGCCGCAGAAAGCGTGGAGATCATCGTGGCGCAGTGTCGGGTGAGGCTGGCCAGCAGGCCGGGATTGGTTTCATGGCCGGTCGCGGTCAGCATCACCATCTGCTGACCCGGGCGCGGCACCCGCTGGATCACCGCGATGCCGCCGTCGGTTTGCACCATGATGTCGAGAAGCCCGTGCTGGCCGAGGTCGCGGGTCAGGGTTTCGGCCATGTTCGCCAGCGAGCTGGAAACGGCCGCCAGACGCGGTGCGTCCAGCATCGGCGCCGCCGCATGCGCAAGGTGATGGCCATCGAGCGTGGACAGCACGCAGGCCTGTCCGTCGGGAATGCCGGCCAGCATGCCGTGCATCGTGCGGACCACCTCGTTGTAGCGGCTGTACTCGAAGTACTTGCCGAATTGCCTGCTTTGTACGGGGAACGGCACGGTATTGGCGGACATGGGCGACTGACCTGGGTGGCGGGACGGACGCGATGCCGTGTCCGTGGGCTTCGGCCCATCGCAGACGCGGTGGGTTCGGTCGAAAGCACAAGCATTCTTCGTGCCAAGTGCGGGAATCGCGCCGCAGCATTGTCGATGCCGTACGCTGAATTCGGGAATCTGTCGCAAAAACAGGCGCTGGCTGGTCTGCAGGCGGCTCGATCAGGCTTCGACGCGCGATGAAGACACTGGGGGCGACGTGTCGCAGGGGGGCAAGCGAGTGCCGTGCTGTGTCGTTTCTGTCCAAAACGCTCGGTTGCCGCCAGTGGCGGCCTCCGCCGTCGTTCAGCGCATCGCGTCGGCGGCGAACGTGTCCAGTTCTCCGGCCACGAAGGGGCCGATCCGCTGCCGCAGCAGGCGGCCGTCGGCGCTGATCAGCACCGAATAGGGCAGGATGCCCTTGAGGTTGCCCAGGCGCACGCTGGCATCGGCCGGGCCCGGCTGTTCGATCAGGATCGGGTACTGCACCGGCACCCGGGTCAGGAAGGCACGGACGGCATCGGGTTCGTCCAGCGCGATGCCGACGACCTGGACACCCTGCGTGCCCTGGCGTGCGCTGAAGCGCTGCAGTTCCGGCATCTCCTCGATGCATGGCCCGCACCAGCTGGCCCACACATTGATCAGCAGTGGTCGCCCCGCCCAGGTTTCGGGAACAGCGACTGTGCGGCGCGCCAGATCCGGCAGCCGCAGCGGCGGCATCGGCTCGCCGCGCTTCGCCACCACGACACCGGCTGGCGGCGGTGGCGCTTTCGCATCCATTGCATTCTGGAGAACCTGTTGGCCAAGGCGTGTGCGCCACAGCGGCCCGGGGCCGGAGACCATCAGGCCGGCGAGGGCGCCGAGCAGGGCGGCCAGCACGGCGACGATGAGGATGGTGCGGGTGCTCACGCGCCAGGCTTCACTCGGACGCCGCCTTCTCCAGCGCCTCGCGCACGAGCGTCGGCGTCAGCACCGTCGGCAGCACCGTGCCTTCGCCGCCGCCGCGCGGGTACAGCACGTACAGCGGTACGCCGACGGCCTTGTAGCGCCGCAGGTAGGCGGTGATCGCGGGATCGACATCGGTCCAGTCGCCGACCATGTAGACCGCATGCGATGCCGCCAACGCTTCACGGAAGCCATCGCGGGCGAACACCGCTTTCTCGTTGGCTTTGCAGGTGACGCACCAGTCGGCGGTCATGTTCACCAGCACCACGCGATTCGCGGCGCGCAGATCGGCGAGGCGCTGTTCGGAGAACGGGACCGACAGGGCATCCGCCGGTTCGGCGGCGGCGCGCGCAGCGCTGAGCGGCGGCAGCTTCGAGATCGACCAGACCGGCCACAGCGCCACCAGCATCGCGACGACAGCCGCGAATCGCGCCCAGTGCGCGCCGTGCATCCGCGCATGCGTCCACGCCCAGGCGGCGAACGCCAGCAGCACCGCCGACACCGCCCACAGCGCGGCCGCATCGGCGCCGCGCTGCTTCGCCAGCACCCACACCAGCCACACCGCAGTGAAGTACAGCGGGAAGGCGAGCAGCTGCTTGAAGGTCTCCATCCATGCGCCCGGCTTGGGCAGCAGCCGCGCGAGCGCCGGAATGTAGGCGATCAGCAGGAACGGGGCCGCCAGGCCGAGGCCGAGGCCGAAGAACACCAGCAGCGCCGACGCCGTGGATGCGGTGAAGGCCCAGGCGAGCGCCTGGAACATCATCGGCGCGGTGCAG
Source organism: Lysobacteraceae bacterium (assembly GCA_049296025.1). GTDB lineage: Bacteria > Pseudomonadota > Gammaproteobacteria > Xanthomonadales > Xanthomonadaceae > Lysobacter_I. Next base: position 11,264 of record JBAQRU010000365.1, read on the forward strand.
GGCGCGGCGACCACGACCGCGAGCACGCCGGTGAAGAAGTCTCCGGAAGCGCCGCTGCGGTTCGTGAGCGTCTGGCCCATGCCGACCCAGCGACCCGTGAGCGTCCACACACCGGACAGGCTCAGGCCGAACAGGAAGACGATCAAGCCAAGCACGGCGACCACGCCCGGCTGCTGCATCTGGAAGCCCCAACCCAGCGCCTCACCGGCATTGCGCAGCGCCAACACGATCGCGCCCAGCGCAACGAAGCTCACCAGCACGCCTGCGGTGTACCAGTGCGCATGCGCGCGGGCACGTTCGCGGGTGTCGTTGCTTTCGATCAGGCCGAGCACTTTGATCGACAGCACCGGCAGGACGCAGGGCATCAGATTGAGGATCAGGCCGCCGAGCAGTGCGGCGAGGAAGGCGAGCAGCAGATTCGTCTTCATCCCGAAGACGCGCAGGTCCGGTGCGGCGGGCGTTGCGGTTGCGGGTACTGCAGCGGCCGGCGTGTCTTCTGTGGCGGGTGCGCCCGTTGCGGCTGGCGGCGTGTCGTTCGCTGCCGCGACATCGGCAACCGCTGGCGCGCTGGTCGCGATGTCGCTGCTGGCGGTTGCAGTGGCTGCGATCGCGGCATCGTCGACAACCGCCGCCTTGGCCACCTCGCTGCGCGGCAGCGCGATCCGCACCGAGCGCGTCATCGGCGGATAGCAGATACCGTCGTTCTGACAGCCCTGGAACGTCGCACGCAGCGTCACCGTCTGCGCGTCGGGCTTCGTGCGCGTCAGCGGCAGCGGTACGTCGATGGGATCGAAATAGACGATGACATCGCCGAAGTGCTCGTCGCGATGGGTGGTGCCTTTCGGCCAGCCCGGCTTGCCGGCGGCGATGCCGTCGGCGTCCAGCTTGAAGCCGCTGCGGTCGCGATACAGGTAGTAGCCGGGCGCCGGCACGAAGCGCAGCAGCAGGGTGTTGCCGTCGCCGGCGATGGCCTCGAAAACGAAGGCCTGGTCCTCCGGCAGCGGTCCGGTTTTGCCGGGATTGCCGAATACGCCACCCGGCGGATTGGCGATGGACGGCCCCGATGCGCCGGTCCGCGGCGCCAGCGGATTGAAACCACCCGTGTCCGCAGCGGCTGCGGTCCGCGGCAATGCGACCGACAGCGTGCGGGTTTGCGGTGGATAGCAGATGCCCAGATCGGCGCAGCCCTGATATTTGATCTTGAGCGACAGCGTCGCGCCGGCACCGGCGATACCCGGCAGGGTCGCGACGAGCGCCTGCCGATAGGTTTCGGTCTTGCCGAAGAATTCGTCGTCGTGCGGTTCGCCCCCCGGCAATTGCAGCGCGCCGCTGCGTACGGTCGCAATCGTTGGTTTCACCGAGATCCGGTGGCGATAGAGGTAGTAGCCGTCGGCGATCTTCCAGCGGACACGTACCGTGTCCGGCGCGGTGGCCTCGGCGCTCACCGCGAAGGCCTGATCCACCGGCAGCAGATCGGATTCGTCGACCGCCAGCGCGGGCAGCGTGGCGAAGAGCAGCAGGGACGCCAGTGAGCGAGCGAGGCGTCGGGCAAATGGGGGCATTGGGATCGGTCCGGGCGCGGGGTATGCGGATATGTGGCCCGCAGGCCGTCAGTGTAGGGATACGGGCCGGGCTTCGACAGCCTGTGCGGCGGTCCGTTCCTTCGCGCGCCGGTGGTGACCTGCCGGTAGCGCGTTTCATTCGCCCGACAGCGGGGGCCGTTTGGGGCGGGTGCGGCCGAGACGTTTCGCCGTGAGTTCCTCGACGATCTCCACCAGCGCGATGCGGGTGCGCGGCGAGGCTTCGCGGAACGACTGCACCAACCGCAGTTCAAGCATGTCTTCGACCAGGATCGCATCCGCCGCCGAGACCGAGTCGAACTTCGCGTCGTCGGACAGTTGCATCTTGCCGCGACCGGTCGCCAGCCACTCGAAGGTGATCCCGGCCACCATCGCCACGGCACGCAGATGATCGACGCTGGGATTCTTGCCTTGAGGCGACTCCCAGTGGCTGACGGCGCTGCGCTGCACGCCGATGGCTTCAGCCAATTTCGCCTGCGACATGCCTGCCTGCCGGCGCGCCAAACGGATTCGGTCTTGAGAATTCATGTTTTTGTGATTCAGTTCACTGAACGGGGCGGGGATAACGCAATCAAAACACTTCCATCGAAGATATGCGATTTGCCACCAAAATTCACCTCGACACCAATGTTGGCCTAACACTGTCCGCTTTCGGTAGCATGCCACCATTGATAGCATGCGAATCAGTCAGATAGCGCGCTTTCCTGAAGTGCGCTCACCGGGATTGGCCCTTTTTTGCCGACCCCCCATCTTCACAGCAGAAATCACATCGGTATTCTCCATCCAGCCGGTACGGACGCTGGCTGCAATACGGAGGTTGCAAGGGGGGGAACGCACCTGCACGGGTGACGTCAGGATGATCTTCTCCGGGAGCGCGCACTATATG
>JBAQRU010000366.1:0-4988 GCA_049296025.1 Lysobacteraceae bacterium
CCGCTCCCGCGCCGGAAGCCGCATTCGACTGGCGCTGGCCCGCCGACGGCAGCATCGTCGGCCGTTTCGCTGCCGGCGATCCGACCCGGCAGGGCGTCGATATCGCCGGCAAGAGCGGTTCGCCCGTGCGCGCTGCGGCCGATGGCGTGGTGGTGTATTCCGGCGCCGGCCTCGTCGGTTACGGCGAGCTGATCATCGTCAAACACAGCGAACAGTGGCTGTCGGCCTATGGGCACAACCGCTCGCGGCTGGTCAACGAAGGCCAGCGCGTGAAAGCAGGCGAACAGATCGCCGAAATGGGCCGCAGCGGCGCCTCGCGCGACATGCTGCATTTCGAGATTCGCTACAACGGCAAGCCGCAGGATCCGCTGTCGGCGTTGCCGAAGCGTTGAGCAATCGAAGGATCGATGGCACCGATGCAGCACATGCCCCGAAGCCCCGCCCATCCCGTCGGAATTGACCTCGCGCAAGGCCCGGCCTTGTCGACCCGGCTTTAATCCGCGCCATCATGTCGCCACTGCGCCGCCAACGCCCATTGCTGCTGTCGCTCGCATTCGCCGCGAGCCTGCTGCTGTCGTTGCTGCCCACCGTCGGACGCCTGCAGCAGGCGCTCGATCCCGATCCGTTGGCGTCGGGTTGGAACGCGATGTGCACGATGCGCGGGCTGGTGGTCTTGCCCGCGCCGCTGCAGGATCTGTTCGCAGCGGTTGATGTTGCCGCGGGCGATGCCGCAGCGGGAGAACGCGGTGATCGCAGCCGTGGCGACAAGACCGGTGACGATTGCCCGTATTGCCCGCTGCTGACTGCGGTCGTATTGCTCGCCGGCATCCTGCTGGCATGGCTGTTGCCGAGTCTTCACGACGCGAGCTTTGCCCAGCGCCGGGGTTCGCGCAGCCTCGACCGATATCTCCTGGGATTGGGGCCACGCGGGCCGCCGCAGACGCGCATCGCGATCTGATCGCACCCCACTGAACCGTCTTCATCGCCGCACCGGGCCCATCAAGCGTGCCCGCGACAGTTTGCGGCGGTTATCCCCAATGCGTGTCATGCGCTCGCGCGCACGCCCGAGTTTCCGGAGTCATCCATGTCGTTCCGATTCAATCCCCTGTTCGCGGCCATGCTTGCCGCACTGCCGCTGTGCGCGTTCGCCGCCGAGCCCGCCGATGCGCCCATGTCTCCCGACGGCAGCGACGCCGCCACCGTCCTTCCGAAAGTCATCGTCGAAGGCGATCGCGCCTCGATCGCACCCGCGCGACAGATGGATGGCGACGCAACCCGCGCCCACCAGGCCGCCAGCAGCGACGCCGCCCGGCTGCTCGAAAGTTTTCCCGGCGTGTCCATCTTCGCCGCCGGCGGGGTGTCCGGCCTGCCGGCCATCCATGGCCTGGCCGACGACCGTCTGCGCATCCAGGTCGATGGCGCGGATATCACCGCCTCGTGTCCCAATCACATGAATCCGGCCCTGTCTTACGTGGCGCCGAGCAATATCGGCCGGATCACCGTCTATCCGGGCATCACGCCGGTGTCCGTGGGCGGCGATTCCATCGGCGGCAGCATCGTCGTCGACAGCAAACCGCCAGTGTTCGCCGCCGCAGGCAGCGGCCATGTGCTGTCGGGCGAAGTCGGCGCGTTCTATCGCAGCAACGGCGACGCGCACGGCGTGAATGTGGCGGCGACGTTCGCCACCGAGCGTTTCAGCATGCGCTACACCGGCTCGGTCGCACAGGCGGACGACTATCGCGCCGGCGACGATTTCAAGACCTACGACTTCACCGGCCGCGCGGGCCACACGCTGGGTCGCGACGAAGTGGGTTCCAGCGCCTACACCACGCGCAACCAGACGCTCGATCTGGCCTACGCCTGGGGCGACCACCTGCTGGAGGCGACGGTCGGCTGGCAGGGCATGCCCGAGCAGGGCTTCCCGAACCAGCGCATGGATCTGCTCGACAACCAGCAGCGCCGTTTGAACCTGCGCTATCGCGGCGATTTCGATTGGGGCCGTTTGGATGCGCGCGTCTATCGCGAAAACCTCGAACACCACATGGATTTCGGCGCCGACAAGCGTTACTGGTACGGCATGGCGTCGGGCGGCGGCAATCCGCCGGGCGGTGCGGCTGTGCCGTGCTCGCCGCTGGGTTCGACCTGCGCCGCAGGCATGCCGATGGACACCGAAAGCGACACCACCGCGCTCACGGTCGATGCCGAATTCAAGCTGGCCGGTGAGGATCTGCTGCGCGTCGGCGTGGAGCACCGTCTGTATCGTCTGGATGACTGGTGGCCGCCGTCGGGCGGGATGATGTGGCCGGGCTCGTTCTGGAACATCCGCGACGGCGAGCGCGACCGCAGCGCGGCCTATGCCGAATGGGAGCACCATTTCGATGCGCGCTGGGTGGCCGAACTCGGCGTTCGCTACGAACATGTGCGCATGGATGCCGGCGACGCGCAGGGCTACAACCCCACCAGCAACATGATGGGCTCGTACCAGATGCGCGATGCCGCGCTGTTCAACGCCAGCGACCGCGCGCGCAGCGACGGCAATCTGGATGCGAGCGCGATCTTCCGTTTCGCCCGCAGCGAGAACACCGACATCGCCTTCGGGATCGCGCGCAAGACGCGTTCTCCCGGGATGTACGAAGTCTATCCATGGTCGACATGGTCGATGGCGGCGGTGATGAACAACTTCGTCGGCGACGGCAACGGCTACATCGGCAATCTCGATCTGAAGCCGGAGCGCGCGGTCACCACGTCGGTGACGTTCGACTGGCATGCGGTCGACAGGTCATGGGAACTGCAGGCCACGCCTTATTACACGCGCGTCGCCGACTACATCGATGCGGTGCAGTGGGATGCTGTGGCCAATGCGCCGCGCGCAGTGCCGGTGACGGGCGCGTTCACCGTGCTGAAGTACGCCAATGCCAGCGCACGACTGTACGGGCTGGATCTCTCCGGCAAGATGCGGTTGGGCGACGTCCGCTTCGGCGTGTTCGGTCTGGAAGGCAAACTCACCTATGTGAACGGCGAGAACACCCGTACCGGCGACAACCTCTACAACCTCATGCCGTTGAATGCGCGCATCGCGTTGACCCAGCGCCTGGGCGCATGGGACAACGCGCTGGAAGTGGTGGGCGTGACCAGCAAGAACAGCGTCTCGCGCGTGCGCAACGAGCTGGAGACGGCCGGTTACGGTCTCGTCAACCTGCGCGTGGCGCGCGAATGGGATCGCGTGCGCCTCGATGTCGGCGTCGAAAACCTGTTCGACCGGTTCCACTCCCTGCCGACCGGTGGCGCTTATCTCGGCCAAGGCACCACGATGTCGATGAACCCGGCGCTGCCCAACTATCCGCAGTTCGGTACTGCGGTGCCCGGGCCGGGGCGTTCGGTCTATGCCGCAGTGAACGTGAAGTTCTGATCGGCGCGATGCGTGTCGTCCCTGCGCCAGCGACTACGGCTGGCGTGGGGGCGATGCGTCTGTTTCGGTGATGCACAGCGAGGTGCCGCGATGATGGTCGCTGCCCCAGGTGCGGAAGCCTGCGGTATCCAGGTGGATCGCGGTCGGCGTGTAGAAACCGAGGCCGAGATTCAACGCAGGCCCCTGCGTGCGCCAAAAATCGCAGAGGCGCGCGACGTTGTTTGAATCCGGCGGCAGGTCGAAGTCGATCGCCCGGTTTTCGCGATGCTTGCTGCCGGAACTGCCGCCGGCACAGATATTCATGGCTTCATCGCGGTACACCGAACGCGCCAGCGTGGTATCGAGGATGCCCGCGCCGCGCAACCGCGCCACCACCCGCAGCGTCGGCGGCATGTTCGGCCAGAGTTCGGGCGGCGGTGTCGCGAATTCGCGGTTACCGCACAGGCGCCAGCGGCGTGCGGTGCGCAGCAGTGCGTGCATCGGTACGGTGTCCGCGCTGTCGCTGTGCTGCAGGAATGCCTGGTAATCCAGGACTTCGGATGCGTGGCGTGCGTGCCACCTTTTGTAACGGACTTCCGGCGATGGCCAGATGACCGAGCAGGACGTCAATGCGAATACCAGCGTCAACACCACTGCGAGTGCCGGCTTGATCGCGGGTGTGGTGGTGGCGTTGCGCATATGCGGGATGTGGGGTGCGTGAGTTCGAGTGCGCGATTCAACCGGCAAGCACGAAACCCGCGACCACGCGTCGGCCTTCGCTCGCGAGCACATTGAACGTGCGCGCGGCGGCGGCATTGACCATGGTTTCCAGACCGATGCCGCGCGACAGGCAGGCCGCCATCGTCGCTGCCTGCGGAAACGCCTGGGTCGCGCCGCAACCGAGCAGGATCAATTCCGGCTGCAGCGCGAACAGGGCATCGAGATCGGCGGGCACCATCGCTTTGACATCGCGCACCGGCCAGGTTTCGACCAGCGTGTTCGGCGCCAGCACGAAACTCGCGGTCAAACGGCGCGCATTGACCAGCGCGCTGGCGCCATCGGCGCCGCGCAGGGAGAAGGTGTAATCGGGGCGTTCGAGATGCAGTTGCATGGACGCCGTCGCGTATCAGCCTCGGGGCAGGACGATCTGTCGATGATCGATGCTGGGACGATAAAGCACCGCGACGTTGCCGATGCGTTGCACCAGCGCCGCTTCGCAGCGGCCGGCCAAGTCCGAGATCATCGCATCGCGCGCCTCGCGATCCGCGGCGGCGACTTTCACCTTGATCAGTTCGTGATGCTCCAGCGCAGCGCCCACTTCGGCGATCACGGCGTCGGTGAGACCTTTGGCGCCGATCTGCAGCATCGCTTTCAGGCCATGGGCCTGGCCGCGAAGGAACCGGTTCTGGGCGTTGGTGAGTGCGATCGGCATGCGGGAAGGGGACTTGGAGAGCGGGCGGGGGTAAGACGAGCACGAGCTGGCGCGCAGGGTATCATGGCCCGCAACCCGGCCGATTCTTCGGCCTTTGCCTCCTTTCCGCCTCCGCTTCCGTCTCTTCCCCCCATGGCCACACGCAGCAAGAGCAGCCAACGCTGGCTC
>JBAQRU010000367.1:0-15622 GCA_049296025.1 Lysobacteraceae bacterium
CCGCACTTCACGCGCGCGATAGCGCTCGCGCGCCGCGAGCGCACGTCGTCGCTCGTCGCGCGCAGCGTTCACGATGCTCACGCGCGCACGGCATTCGGCGCAGATAGCCGCATTCTCTTCCGACTCGAATGCGAGCAGACCGAGTGTCAGCGCGCGGTCGATGTCATCCGCCGCCAGCGCCTCGGCGAGCAACTGCAGTGTGTTGTCGGCGCAAGCGCGGCAGGAGGTCATCGACCGCTGAAACCCGGCTTGCGTCGTTCCAGGAACGCCTTCGTCCCTTCGCGCATGTCGTCGGTCGAAAAGATCAGGCCGAACTGCGCGCTTTCGTATTCGAGGCCTTCCTCGATGCCGCATTCGCCGCCGACGTTCACGCAGTCGAGCATGCCGCGCAGGGCGAGCGGCGCGGATGTCGCCAGCTGTTCCGCAAGTGTCATGGTCTCGGCTTCGAGGTCCGCAGCCGGAACCACGCGGTTGACGATGCCCAGCGTCAGCGCGCGGGTGGCGTCGATCGGCGCGCCCAGCAGACACAGTTCCAGCGTCGCGGCGCGGCCGGCGAGGCGGAGCAGCCGCTGGGTGCCGCCGAAGCCCGGGATCAGGCCCAGGTTGATCTCGGGCTGGCCGACCTTGGCGGTGTCGGCGGCGATACGCAGATGACAGGCCATCGCCAGTTCCAGGCCGCCGCCGAGCGCGAAGCCGTTGATCATCGCGATCACCGGTTTCGGCATTTTCTCCATGCGTCGCATCATCCGGGTGCCGCGCAGGGAGAAATCGCGGCCTTCGGCCGGGCTCAGCGCGCTCATTTCGGCGATGTCCGCCCCGGCCACGAACGCCTTCGGCCCGCTTCCGGTCAGCACCACCACGCGCACCTCAGGGTCGGCTGCGGCAGCGTCGAAGGCGGTGTGGAGGGCATCGAGGGTGGCGGCATTCAGCGCGTTCAGGCGTTCAGGGCGGTCGATGGCGATCCGGCGGATCACGCCGTGGCCTTCGACAGGGCGGTCTTCGATGCGCAGAAGCGGGGGGGGCGGAGCGGGGGCGTTTGCGGGGTCTTGGGTCATGGGGGGTATCGGTCGTGGAAGGGGGCGCCCTGAGGCGGAGCGGGAACTTGCGCGTATCCGCGCGGGTCAGAGGCCCGTCCTCAGTGGCGGTTAAGTGCTGCGGACAGTATCCTAGCCTGTCGTTTGAAGAGTCCACACCGGGGCGGCCCTGCCGCCCCATTCCGTGCCGGAGTCTCCCGGCAAAATCCACTCTTGGAGAGTTACTGAATGAAGTTGCGTCTGCTCGCCGCCGCCACCCTTGCGGCACTGGCTTTGACCGCGGGTGCGGCCTCGGCCCAGGACACCACGTCCGAGAAGGGTAAAGTCAGCTACGCCCTCGGTTATCGCGCCGGCCTCGACATTGCCCGTGTGATCGGCAGCGGCGAACAGGTCGACATGGCCACCGTGATGAAGGCGTTCCAGGATGCCACCAGCCGCAAGGATCCGGCGGTCGCGCCGGAACAACTCGGCGCTGCGATGCAGGCCCTTCAGGGTCGCATGGTCGCCAAAGCCAAGGCCGAGCTGGAAAAGCGCGCCGTCGAGAACAAGACCAAGGGCGACGCTTTCCTGGCGCAGAACAAGGGCAAGTCGGGCGTCAAGGTGCTCCCCAGCGGCGTGCAGTACCGCGTGATCGAGTCCGGCAACGGCGCCAAACCGACCCAGGCCAATCAGGTCACCGTCGAGTTCAAGAGCACGCTGCCCGACGGCACCGTGGTCGCCGATACCAGCGTCCCGAGCGAAGGTCAGCCGGCCGGTCCGGTGACCGTGCGTCTGAGCGAAATTCCGCTGCCGGGCCTGCGCGAAGCACTGCAGATGATGCCGACCGGCGCGCGCTGGGAAGTCGTTCTGCCGGGCAGCGCCGCGCACGGCACCACGGTCGATCGTGCTGGCGAAATGGCCAACCAGGTCGTGCTCTTCAACATCAAGCTGGTCACGGTCGGCCCGGTCGTTGCCGCGCCGCCGCCGGCCCCGCCGCGCAATTGATGCGGCTGGGGTCCTCGATCGGATCCCCCTGCATTGCACGTTGGTATCCACGATCCACCCTCACGCCGGCGCACTGCCGGCGTGATGTTTTCAGCCTTACGCGCATGACCACTGTCCAACCCGTTCTCACTCCTTGTATCGGCGTTTGTACGCTCGATCCCGCCGGCTATTGCGACGGTTGTTTCCGCACTGGTGATGAAATCGCGGACTGGCTGTCCATGTCGAAAACGGAGCGGTTGCACGTGATGGATGTCGTGTTGCCCGCCCGCGAAGCGCGTCTTGCCGACGGCTTGCCGCTGCAAGGCACCCCCGAATGATCGAGAGACTACCCGCGCTGTCCCACGCACTGCATCCGCTGGCTGCAATGCCGTGCGCCGCCCCTTGGAACTTCGAGGAATTGGCCGATCTGCTCGGCGATGCTCCGGCAGTGGATGCCGCAGTGCTGGTGGGCCTGGTCCCACGCGACAACGGATTGCGGGTGTTGTTGACCCGGCGCACCGACAGCCTGCGGCATCACGCCGGTCAGGTCAGTTTTCCGGGCGGCAGGATCGAAGCCGACGACCGCGATGTCATCGCGGCCGCGCTGCGCGAAGCGCACGAGGAGATCGGTCTGGAGCACGGCAGCGCGACGCCGCTGGGTTTTCTGGATCCGCTGATCACGATCACCGGTTTCCGGGTGCTGCCGGTGGTTGCGCGGATCGATCCGGATTTCGTGGCCACGCCGGATCCTGGCGAAGTGGCTGAGGTATTCGAAGTCGATCTCGATTTCCTGATGCATCCGGAAAATCTGGAGCAGGTCGCGATCGATTATCGCGGCCGCGCGCGGCATGTCCTGCAATTCCGTCGACCGCCGCAGGCACCGCATCAGCGGATCTGGGGCGTGACTGCCTCCATTCTGTTCAATCTGCGCGAACGGCTGGCGCAGGCAGGGATGCCATGAACGAGACGAGCCGGCACCGCTGGACGACGCTGGTCGATGCCGGGTCGCTCGCTGCGCGCCTCGGTTCCGACGATTTGCGAATTTTCGATTGTCGATTCGCGCTCATCGACACTGCTGCAGGCGAAGCCGCCTGGCGCGAGTCGCATCTTCCCGGGGCGCACTACGCGCATCTCGATCGCGATCTGTCCGGACCGCATCGCGCGGGCGCCGGTCGACACCCCTGGCCCGATGCCGATGCGTTCTGCGATTGGCTCGGTCGCTGTGGCGTGACGCCCGCGACCCAGGTCGTCGCCTACGATGCCGGCGACGGCGCGTTCGCGGCGCGATTGTGGTGGTTGCTGCAGGTGGTCGGGCATCGCGATGTCGCGGTACTCGACGGTGGATGGGCGCGCTGGTCCGCGCTGGGTTTGCCCGTCGAACGGTCAACGTCTGCGATATCGCCGACGCACTACCGCAGTGAGTTCGATCAGGATCGTCTGCTCGATGCGAATGCGATCGCGCAGCGGCTTGCAGCCGGCGATCTGCTGGTCGATGCGCGCGCTGCGGAACGCTTTCGCGGCGAAGTCGAGCCCATCGATCGCATCGCGGGTCACGTACCGGGCGCGAACAATCGGCCGTATGCCTCGAATCTCAGCGAAGGCCGTTTCAAACCGGCCGCGCAGCTCGCGCAGGAATTCGCCGCGCTGCTCGACGGACGCGATCCGCAGCGGCTCATCGCGATGTGCGGTTCCGGCGTGACCGCTTGTCACCATCTGTTGGCGATGACCCATGCCGGCTTGCCCGGCGCGCGCTTGTTCACCGGTTCGTGGAGCGGCTGGATCGAAGATCCCGCGCGGCCGATCGCGACCGGCGATTGAATCCGATCGTTTCGGAGAGACGCATATGCACGACAGCGACAGCCTGCTCGACGATGGCTTGCTCGACGATCGCCTGCTCGACAGCATGCCCAATGCATTGATGCCGGTCGAAATCTGGCACAACCCTGCCTGCGGCACGTCGCGCAACACGCTCGCATTGATCCGGCATGCCGGCATCGAGCCGCAAGTGATCGATTATCTGCACGCACCTCCATCGAAACAGGCGTTGGCGGAAACCATCGCCGCGGCTGGTTTGACGGTGAGGGAGGCGATCCGCCAGAAAGGCACGCCTTATCTTGAACTGAGCCTCGACGTTCCGACCTTGGTGGACGACGAGTTGCTCGATGCGATGCTTGCCCATCCGATCCTGATCAACCGCCCGTTCGTGATCACAGCGATCGGCGTTCGCCTGTGCAGGCCTTCCGAATTGGTTCTGGACATTCTGCCGTTCTGCGACAAACCGTTCGCCAAAGAAGATGGCGAAGTGGTGATCGACGCGAACGGCGTGCGGGTGGGCTGAAGTCGCGCACCCGGAACGCGCTACTTCAACGCGCTGGATTCTTTGGTCTCACTTCTTCAGTCTCGCCACGAGCGCATTGAGCGCGGCCTGCGTTTCCGGCTCCCACCATTGCTGCACGAAACGCTCCAGATCGATGGTGTCCGGCGACAGCGCTTCCACTACTGCGGCCCGGGCAATGGCGCGCGTCTGCAGCATGGGTTGATGCGGCAATTTCAGCAGCGCGTCCAGCCATGCCAGTGCGCGCGGTACGACGTGATCGGGATCGACCAGTTCGTCGACCAGACCGATCTCAAGCGCGCGTTCGGCCGGAACCATCTCGCCGGCGATCAGCAGGCGCTCGGCGCGATATTCGCCGACCACGCGACGCATCAGGCGCTGGATGCCTTCCGGCACCACCAGGCCGACCTGGGTTTCGTTCAGTCCCAGCGCGAACGGACGCGCCGGATCGGCACTGCGCGCCATGATCCGGTAATCGCAGCACAGCGCCAGCACGCAGCCGCCGGCCGGCGAGTGGCCGGTGAGCGCGGCGACCACCGGGATACGCGATTCCGCGAGCAGGCGCGCGACGCCGAAAAAGGTCTGCCAGCATTCCAGCACGGCGCGGCGGTCGTCGCCCAGCGAGAGCAGGTAAGGCACATCAAGCCCGGCGGAGAAGATCTTCGGACTGCCGGCCAGAACCACACCTTGCACGCCGTCGTGATAGGCGCCTTCCAGCGCCGCGATCAGTGCGCGACACAGGGCGGGGTCGAGGGCGTTGACCGGTGGGCGCGCCAGCCGCAGGCAGCGGATCGCACCGAAGTCTTCGATCTGTACCAGGGGGCGCTGGGTTGCAGGCGTGTCGGTCATTGCGGTCATCGCGTCCAGAGATCGGGTGGGGGGCTTTATCATAGGCGCATGAACGCATTTGCCTACCGTCTCGCCGCTGCTGTCCTTTTTGCTCTGGTCCTGCCGGCGCCGGTCGCCGCGCGCGACTGCCGTCCGCAGGTACGCGAGGGTTGGGTCCGGATGCCGCCCAGCGGCATGTCGATGATGGCCGGCTTCGGCCGGATCGTGAATCGCTGCTCGACGCCGACGACGATCCTGTCCGCGCGCAGCCCTTCATTCGCAAGCGTCGAGCTGCACGAAACCCGGGTGATCGACGGCGTCAGCAAAATGCGTCCGGTGCCGACGTTGCGGATCGCGCCCGACGGGGCAGCCATCCTCCGGCCGGGTGGCATGCATCTGATGCTGATGCGGCCCGGTTCGACGCTCAAGGCGGGCAGCAGGATCGTGGTCGAGTTCGAACTGGCCGGCGGCGGCACGCTGCTCGGCGAGTTCGAGGTGCGCAAGCCGGAGCTTTGAGATGCGTCCTATCGTGCTTTGCGCGGCGCTGTTCTCCTGCGGACAGGCATCGGTTTCGATTGCCAGCGACGACTGCGCGGACCACCAAGTGCCTGTTGAACGCCGTGCGTGCCTTGAAGCACTCATGGCGAAGACCGGCAATGAAGTCGAACGTTTCGAAGGACAGCTGCGGTCGCGGATCACGCTTTGGGCGAGAGACCCTGCCGATATCCGCCAGTCCCTGGCGTTGTTCGAGCAGGATCGCGTTGCCTATCGCGCCTATCGACAGGCGCATTGCGCATTGGAAGCTTCCAGTGCTGTCGGCAGCAACGATGCCAGCGATACGCGCATCGCATGCGAAGCCGACCTGGATCGTGGCTGGATCGAGACCATCAAGGGCGCGCTGGAAAGGTTCGAGCTGGGCGACTGAGCCCTCGTCGTTTCAGCGTGCGATGCATTCGCACGGCGTCTGTTCCCACTTATCCCATGTCCGCGGCGGCGCGCACCGCGTCCGGCAATGGCACCGGGCGTCCGCTGGCCATCTCGATCCAGACCAGTACCGAGTGACCATCGGCGTACAGGCGATCGTCTTCGCCGATGATGCGGTGGCCCAGCGTGAGGCTGGTGTTGCCGACGCGTTCGGTCAGCAGTTCGACGAATACGCGCGCCGGATAGGGGATCGGCAGCCGATAGTTCATCTGTACCGAGGCCAGCAGCGGAACCCTGCCGTTGGACAGCCAGTCGCCGCCCGTGCTTTCGAACCAGCGGATGCGGGCTTCTTCCACATAGGTCATGAAATTGGCGTTGTTGACGTGATTGAACGCATCCAGATCGCGCCAGCGCAGATCGAGCGGCATGCGGAACAGGATCGGAGGCGACTCCCCGTTCGGATCGTTGTCGGTGTCGGAACGCTGGCTCATGCCGGTTTTTTCCGGGGCTTGGTTTTGGTGGTGGTGCCGGCTTTGGCGCTGGTGTTGCTGATCGGTTTGCCAGCGGCTTTGGCAACTGTCTTGCTCGCTGTCTTGGCAGTTGTCTTCGAAGGAGCCTTGGCCGGCGTTTTGGTTTTCCTGGGCGGCAGCGCGCGCTCGTCCTTCGAGATCATCGACGCTTTCGACGCGGTGGTTTTGCGTGCAGCCTGCGTGGGATCGAGCACGTGCGCGAGGAAGCGTCCGGTGTGCGATGCCTCGACCGCGACCAGTTCCTCCGGCGTGCCCTCGGCGATGATCTCGCCGCCGCGATGACCGCCTTCGGGACCGAGGTCGATCACCCAGTCGGCGGTCTTGATCACGTCGAGGTTGTGCTCGATCACGACGATGGTGTTGCCTTCGTCGCGCAGCTTGTGCAGCACGGTCAGCAGGTGCTCGATGTCGTGGAAATGCAGACCGGTGGTCGGCTCGTCGAGGATGTAGAGCGTGCGCCCGGTGTCCCTTCTGGACAATTCCTTCGAGAGCTTCACGCGCTGCGCTTCGCCGCCGGACAGCGTGGTCGCGGGCTGACCGAGACGGATGTAGCTCAGGCCCACGTCCATCAGCGTTTCGAGTTTGCGCGCGATCGCCGGCACCGGTTCGAACAGTTTCAGCGCGTCCTCGGCGGTCATTTCCAGGACATCGCGGATGCTGCAGCCCTTGTAGAGGATTTCCAGCGTCTCGCGGTTGTAGCGCTTGCCATGGCAGACATCGCAGGGCACGTAGACGTCGGGCAGGAAGTGCATTTCGACCTTGATCAGGCCGTCGCCCTGGCTGGCTTCGCAGCGTCCGCCGCGCACTTTGAAACTCAAACGCCCGGGCGAATAGCCGCGCGCGCGCGCTTCCGGCACCTGCGCGAACAGTTCGCGCAGCGGCGTGAACAGGCCGGTGTAGGTCGCCGGATTGCTGCGCGGGGTGCGCCCGATCGGCGATTGGTCGATGTCGACGACCTTGTCGAACAGGTCCAGCCCTTTCACTTCGCGGTACGGCGCCGGCTTGTGCGAGGCGCCGTTGATCTCGTTCGCGGCCAGTGAATACAGCGTGTCGTTGATCAGCGTCGATTTGCCCGAGCCGGACACGCCGGTGACCGCAGTGAACAGTCCCGCGTGCAGGGTCAAATCGACGTTCTTGAGATTGTTGCCCGACGCGCCGCGCAGCGTGAGCTTCATCTTCGGATTGGGTTTGTGGCGATGCGCGGGAATCTCGATGCGCCGCTTGCCGCTGAGGTACTGGCCGGTAATCGAACGCGGTGCCTTCAGCAGGTCCTCGAACGAGCCCTCGGCGACGACTTCGCCGCCGTGCACGCCCGCGCCCGGGCCGATATCGACGACATGGTCGGCGAGCCGGATCGCGTCTTCGTCGTGCTCGACCACGATCACCGTGTTGCCCAGGTCGCGCAGGCGCGTGAGCGTGCCGAGCAGGCGTTCGTTGTCGCGCTGGTGCAGACCGATGGACGGTTCGTCGAGCACGTACATCACGCCGACCAGACCGGCGCCGATCTGCGAGGCGAGGCGGATACGCTGCGCTTCGCCGCCCGAGAGCGTGTCGGCCTTGCGTTCGAGGGTCAGATAGTCGAGGCCGACATCGACCAGGAAATTCAGGCGTTCGCGGATTTCCTTGACGATCTTGTTCGCGATTTCGCCGCGCCAGCCGGGCAGCGCGAGTGCGCTGAAGAATTTCAGCGTCTCATCGATCGGCAGGATCACGATCGACGGCAATGCACGGTCGGCGATGAAGACGTTGCGCGCGGCGCGGTTCAGGCGCGCGCCGCTGCAGTCGGGGCAGGGGCGTTCGCTGATGTATTTCGTCAGCTCTTCGCGGACCGCAGCCGATTCGGTTTCGCGGTAGCGACGCTCAAGATTCGGAATGATGCCTTCGAACTTGTGCTTGCGCTGGGTACGGCCGCCGGTGTCGGTGAGGTAACTGAAGGCGATGACTTCGTTGCCGCTGCCGTGCAGAACGGCGTGCTGCGTGGTGGCTTCGAGTTCGCTCCAGTGCGTATCGACGCTGAAACCGTAGTGTTTGGCCAGCGATTGCAACAGCTGGAAGTAGTAGACGTTGCGGCGGTCCCAGCCGCGCACCGCGCCGGCTGCCAGCGACAGTTCCGGATGCACGACGACGCGGGCCGGATCGAAGAACTGGCTCACGCCCAGGCCATCGCAGCTGGGGCAGGCGCCGACCGGCGAATTGAACGAGAACAGCCGCGGCTCCAGTTCCGGCAGCGAGTAGTCGCAGACCGGGCAGCTGTATTTCGACGAGAACAGCAGCGGAGCGGCGTTGGCGTCGTCGAGCGACTGCACCATCGCCATGCCGTCGCCCAGCTTCAGCGCGGTCTCGAAGGATTCGGCGAGGCGTTGCTTCAGATCGTCGCGTGGTTTGAAGCGATCGATCACCGCTTCGATGCTGTGCTTCTGGCGCAACGTCAGCGGCGGTACCGCGTCGATTTCATGCAGAACGCCGTCCACGCGCACGCGGACATAACCTTGCGCGCGCAACTGCTCGAACACCTGCGCATGCTCGCCCTTGCGTTCGCGGATCACCGGCGCCAGCAGCATGTAGCGCTGATCGCGGGTTTTGCTGTCGTTGCCGAGCGCAAGCACCTGGTCGACCATCTGGCTGACGGTCTGCGCTTCGAGCGGGAATTCATGGTCCGGGCAGCGCGGCGAGCCGACGCGCGCATACAGCAGGCGCAGGTAATCGTAGATTTCGGTGATGGTGCCGACGGTCGAACGCGGATTGTGCGAGGTCGATTTTTGCTCGATCGAAATCGCCGGACTGAGGCCTTCGATGTGATCCACATCGGGCTTCTCCATCACGCTCAGGAACTGGCGCGCGTACGCCGACAGCGACTCGACATAGCGGCGCTGGCCTTCGGCGTAGATGGTGTCGAACGCCAGCGATGATTTGCCCGAACCGGACAGGCCGGTGATCACGATCAGCTTGTCGCGAGGCAGGTCGAGATCGATATTCTTGAGATTGTGGGTACGCGCTCCGCGGATGCGGATGGTGTCCATGGCCATGGTGCGGGGGAGGTCCTGGCGTAAGGGGATGCCGATGCGTTCCCGGACATGGTGCCGGGCGACGCGAAAAGCAATCCTCAAGCGTAACGAGCCGCTCCGGCCAGGGCAAATCCGCGCTTGCCGCGCAGGTGGTTTACCTCACCAGTTCGAATCTCATCGCGGCGCCTTCCGGCGGCGCGATGGCGCCTTCCACTGGCGTGCCGTCGGTGTTCTGTCCCCAGCCCCGGGTCTCGATCGACGCCGGGTTGACGCCATTCAGGATCAGCTGGACCTTCAGCGCTTCGGCGCGCTGTTTCGACAGGAAGATATCGTTGCCGAGGTCGGCGCTGGCAACGACCGGCCCGACGATCAGCAGCTTGGTGCCCGGCGGTGCGGCGCGGATCGAGTCGGCAGCCTGCACGACCAGACCGAGACTGTCGGCGCTGACGTTGCCGCCGCCGTTCTCGAATTTGACCGGCATCTGATTGAGTTGTTTGGCCAGCACGGTCGGCTCGATGGTCTTGCCGGTGGTGGCGATCTCTTCGGCGGGCAGTTCGAACAGCCCTTGCAACCGTGCGCCCGGGAAAGCCTGTTCGGCCGCGGCGCGGAGCGCGCGGCGCTGGTCGAGTTCGACCTTGCCGCTGAGCACGATGCGGTCGCCTTCGAAACGCAGGGCGGCGCCGACCATGGGCTCGAATACTTTCATGAATGCATTAAGGCCCGCGACCCATTGCGGCGGACGTGCGGCTCGTTCCACAACGATGTCGCCGGCAGCGCGACCGGGGCCATAGGCCGACAGCAGCGATTGTTCGATTCGCGATTTCGTGGCGGCATCGCCGACGGTGCCGTCGAAGCGGATCGCGCCGCTGTTGTTGACCACGCTGAACATGGCGTCGAATGGTGCGCGTTCGATGGCCGGTGCCGAATCGGTTTTTGCTTTGGACGAAGGCGTTCGTTCGCAACCAGTCGAAATGCATGCGGCGGCGGCGATGAACAGCGACAGCGCGAGCAAGCGCCCGTCACGGGAAACGGCGATATCGGACATCTGGAAGTCTCTGGGTGTTACGGCTCAAGAAGAACCTCCCCCTGCGTTGCGCAGGGGGAGGGTATTGCGGCATTGCGTGATGCGATGGGACGCTTACTTGGCGGACGTGTAGCTGACCGTCACATCGTTCGAGCACTCGGCGGTGCCCTGGTTGCAGATCTTGTACGTCATGGTGCCGGTGCCGACGATCCGGAAGTTGTCGGTGAAGGTGTAGTTGTTGCGACGGCTGTTGTAGATCAATCCGTTGCGGTAGATGTCCACCTGCTTCTTGCCGTGCTGCCAGGTCAGGGTGACCCTGGTCTTGTGGTTCGCCAACTGTTCGACCGTGGCGGCCTGCTTGTACGGGTAGTTCGCGTCGACGAAGCTGCTGTACAGCGACACGCCGGTCGCCGCACTGAAGCCCTTGACGTTCACGTACCACACGCCCGAAGCGGGGGCCGGGAAGAAGCAGGTTTCGTTGTTGCCGAAGCTGAACGGACGGCAGTCATACGACGTGTTGGTCGGCGGGGTGCCGCGCTTCACGTAGATGTCTGCGTCGCCAGTACCGCCGTACATCGCGAACAGCAGATTGGTGGCGCCGTTCGGCACATGCAGCTCATAGCTGATGATGCCGTTGGCCGCAACCGTGATGCCGGTGACGGTGACGCCATTCTGCAGTTCGATGGCCGGCGGCGGCGGCGGCGGCGGCGGCGGATCGGACGGCAGCGGGTTGGTGCCATTCGCGACCAGCACGGCAGCGTGGGCATCGACGATACCGGTGCCGCAAGGCACGGCGTAGCTGCAGCCACCCGGGAATCCGCCGTTCGCGTAGGCGGTGTTCTCGATGATCTTCTTCACCTGTGCCGGGGTCTTCGGCGTGGCGGAGGCCGACTGGATCAGTGCCACGATGCCGGCGACATGCGGTGCCGCCATCGAGGTGCCGGCGTTCCAGGCATAGCCTTCAGCGCCCTGGGTGGTCAGGCCGAGGTTGTAGGTGGACAGGATGTTGTCGGCGGCGGGGTTGAAACCGCTGCCGCCCGGTGCGGCGACGTCGACGACCGGACCGAAACTGGAATACGACGCCTTGGTGCCGGTCGGGCCGACGGCTGAAACCGCGATCACGTTGTTGCAGCTCGCGGGTGTCAGGCTCGCGGCATCGCCGCCGGAGTTGCCGGCAGCGACGACGATCGTCGTTCCGCGGGCAACCGCTGCGTCGATGGCCGTCTGCCAGGCCGTGCTGCACGCACCGCCGCCGCCGAGGCTGAGGTTGATCACTTCAGCCGGATTGGCATTGGCGGGGACGCCAGCGACAGTACCGCCCGAAGACCAGGTGATCGCGTCGAGGATGTCGGAGGTATAACCACCGCCAACGCCGAGCACGCGTACCGGGAGAATCTTGGCATCGGGTGCCACGCCGGCCGTGCCGACGGCGTTGTCGGTCTTGGCTGCGATGGTGCCGGCGACATGGGTGCCGTGCCAGCTGCTGTCGTAGTAGTAGTCGTAATCGCCCGGGTCGTTCGGGTCGGCGTCACGGCCATCGCCATCGGCGGCAGTCGCGATATCGGCAATGAAGTCGTAGCCCGGTACCAACTGGCCAGCGAACTCGGTATGGGGGGTGATACCGGTGTCGAGCACGGCGACCACGGTGCCGGCGCCCTTGGTGATGTCCCATGCCGGCTCGGCATTGATGCCGCCAGCGCCATTCTTGTAGTGCCACTGCTGTGCGTAGAGCGGATCGTTCGGCACGAACAGACGCTTCATCCGGACGTCCGGCTCGACTGCCAGCACGTTCGGGTCTTTCATGATCTCGATCATCAGCTGCTTGGAGGCGGCCAGGTCGAGCTTGGTGTCGGTCCGGATGAGCTGCGCGCCGGTGGACAGGACGCGGGCAGCGCGCACGTTGTAGCCGAGGGTCGTCGAAGCATTGGCGAACGTCGCCTGACGGGTCGTCGCGGCGGTACGCGTGTTGCTGCGATAGGTGACGATGAAGCGGTTGAACTGCTCTTCCTGCGCTGCGGCGCGGGTGGTTGTCGACGCCTTGTTGACGATCGGCACCCGGCTGCCCGACCACGCCACGGGGGCGACGATGGCGGCTGCGGCGATGGCGAGCGCGGTGAGTTTCAGGGCATTTCGTTTTTGGGATTGAATCATGTTGCATAGCTCCTTCATGCGTAGTGTCTGCACAATTCGGGCAGACGTCGTTGAAGCGGACTTACTGGATAGGCCGACGATGTACCGACGGCGGTGGAACCGTCCCCTGTGGTGATGACTTCCTACTGCGGGACAGGATGGCAAGGTCGTCGGCGGGTGCCGGCGACACGAATGTGTCATCGCGCGGCTGAGGGCGTAGGGCAGGGGCCACGGGCAGTCGTCATGGGTTGCCACGACCCGCGCGGCATATTCGCCGCCCGCGCGCGGCGGCCCCGGCTTTTGAACCATGCGGAGGCGAGTGTCCCTCCGAGCATGTCGAAATCATTCAGATGCATCGATATTCAATCTCCCTGTGCGCGATTGCATTGAAAACAGGTCCTGCCCGCGCGACCAGAAGGCGCACGGTGATATGCCGGCAGCGGCTACACCCTGCATGCCGCCTCACATCTGCTTACGAACCTGAACCGAGGCTATCCTCACGCTCTGCCTGTGACAAGTGCCTCTGACAGCGGGGAATGCAGTGCCTGCAGACCGCTGAAGCGAAGTGGGGATTTCGTGCTTTCGTACGTCTTCCGCCTCCCCGAAGCGGCCATTCCTGGCCGTGATCTCATCCCGGTTGGAGCTGGGCAGGCCGTTATTCCGTGCCGGGCCAGTGCTTGCGATGGTTCCCGTAAGCCATTAAAATCCCGCTTCTTTCCGTCCGCTTGGACGGTTGCAAGTGCGGGACGTTACATCCAATAACTACAGAGGAATCCTAATCCATGTACGCAGTTCTGGTCACAGGCGGTAAGCAATACCGCGTGATGCAAGGCGAGACGCTCCGCGTCGAGCTGCTCGAAGTCGAAGCCGGCAGCGAGATCACGTTCGACAACGTTTTGATGCTGGGCGACGGCGAGGGCGTGACCCTTGGCGACGCGCTCAAGGGCGCCAGCGTGACCGCGACGGTGATCGGCCACGGCCGCGCCGACAAGATCCGCATCGTCAAATTCCGCCGTCGTAAGCACCATCGCAAGCAGATGGGCCATCGTCAGCACTACACCGAAATCCAGATCACCGGCATTGCCGGTGGCAACAAGTAAGGAGAAGCCGCCATGGCACATAAAAAGGGCGTAGGTTCCTCGCGCAACGGCCGCGACTCCAACCCGAAATATCTCGGCGTGAAGCTGTTCGGCGGCCAGTCCGTCGATGCCGGCAACATCATCGTCCGTCAGCGCGGTACCCAGTTCCATCCGGGTTCGGGCGTTGGCCTCGGTCGCGATCACACCCTGTTCGCGCTGGTCGACGGCAAGGTCGAGTTCTCGGTCAAGGGTCTGAAAAAGCGTCGCACGGTCAGCGTTGTCTGATTTGCGCTGCGTATCCGCGAGAGCCCCGCTTCGGCGGGGCTTTTCGTTTGTGAGCCTGCGCGGCTGCTTCTCCCCGACTTCACAGATCACTGTCAGAATCGCGTCAATCACCAGCGGAATGCCATGAAACTCGTCGACGAAGCCGAAATCAACGTCACTGCCGGCAACGGCGGCGACGGCTGCGTCGGTTTCCGGCGCGAAAAATTCATTCCGCTGGGCGGCCCGGATGGCGGCGATGGCGGAAGCGGCGGAAGCGTCTGGATCGAAGCCGACGAAAACCTCAACACACTGGTCGATTTCCGCCATCAACGCGCGTTCCGGGCCCAGCGCGGCGAGAATGGCATGGGCAGCCAGCGCTACGGCAAAGGCGGCGACGATCTGACCGTCACCGTGCCGGTCGGCACGGTGATCATCAATGTCGAGACCGACGAGACCATCGGCGACCTGACCCGCCACGGCCAGCGCCTGCTGGTCGCGCAGGGCGGCAAGGGCGGCCTCGGCAACATGCATTTCAAGAGCTCGGTGAACCGTTCGCCGCGCAAAGCGCTGCCGGGTCTGCCGGGCGAAGAGCGCAGGCTCAAGCTGGAATTGAAGCTGTTGGCCGATGTCGGCCTGCTGGGCTTTCCGAATGCCGGCAAGAGCACCTTCATCCGTGCGGTATCGGCGGCGACGCCGAAGGTGGCGGATTATCCGTTCACCACGCTGTATCCCAATCTGGGCGTGGTCAGCGTCGAGCCGCACCGCAGCTTTGTCATTGCCGACATCCCGGGGCTGATTGAAGGCGCTGCCGATGGTGCAGGCCTGGGCAGTCTGTTCCTGCGCCATGTCCAGCGCACGCGTCTGCTGCTGCATCTGGTCGACATGGTGCCGATGGAAGGCGGCGTGGAAGCGACACCGGCCGAGCAGGTGCGCGCGATCGAACACGAACTGCAGAAATACGATCCCGCGATGCTCGAAAAACCGCGTTGGCTGGTGTTGAACAAAGCCGATCTGATGTTCGAGGACGAAGCGCGCGCGTTGGCCGAACAGGTCGTCGCGGAACTCGGCTGGACTCAGCCCTGGTTTCTGGTGTCGGCGCTGTCGCGCGAAGGTACCTGGCCGATCATGCTCGAAATCCAGAGCTTTTTCGATCGTCTGCGAGAGGAGCAGCTCGAAGCCGAGGCCGAAGCGGCGAGCAAGACCGATGCGGACTGCAGCCAGCGTTGCGTCGCGTGCGCCGGCTCGCGCTGCGCGAGCAATAAAAAACCCGGCCGAAGCCGGGTTTTTTGATGCGGATGCATTGCCTGGATCAGGCGGCCTTGATGGCCTTGATGCGTGCCGTCAGGCGGCTCTTGTGACGCGCAGCCTTGTTCTTGTGGATCAGGCCGCGGGCGGCGAACCGGTCCAGCAGCGGCTGCGCCGTCACGAACGCGGCGGTTGCGGCGTCGGCATCGTTGGCGTCGAGCGCCTTGATCACCTTCTTGACGGCGGTACGCAGCATGGAGC
>JBAQRU010000368.1:0-1687 GCA_049296025.1 Lysobacteraceae bacterium
GTTTGGTGAAACCCAGCTTGGTCGCGGCGGCGTAGCTCAGATCGATGACCCGGCCCGCGTGGAACGGGCCGCGGTCGTTCACCCGCACCACCACCGATTTGCCGTTGGCCAGATTGGTCACCCGCACATAGCTCGGCAGCGGCAGCGATTTGTGCGCGGCGCTGAAGGCGTACATGTCGTACACCTCGTGGTTCGAGGTTAGGCGGCCGTGGAATTTCTTGCCGTAGAACGAAGCCATGCCTTCTTCGACATAACCTTCGGCGGAATCCCGGATCTGGTAGCGCTTGCCGAGCACCGCGTAGCTGCGGTTGCCGACGCGCGAACGCGGCTCGTCCCTCACTTCGGGCTCGGGAATCGCGTCGATATCGGGAATCGGGTCGGGCACGCTGTCCTGGATATGCGGCGCGTACAGGCCGCCTGCCACGTAATCGCCGCGTTTGCCCGGGTCTTCCGCCGCCGGTGCATACGGCGAACGCTTCGGCGCATCGGCGACCTGCGCGGATGCTGCGGGCGCATGGCTGGCCTGCGATGGCGGATCGACTTTCTTCGGCGCGGTGCCGCAGGCGCTCAACGCCGACAGCGACATCACGGCGACCACCGCGCGCAGCGCGACGCTCACGGCTGCGCTCCGGCGCGGATCGCCTGTGCCAGCTGATGCACCGCCAAGGCGTACATCGGCGAACGGTTGTAGCGGGTGATGACGTAATAGTTGCGGTAGCCCAGCCAGTATTCGCGCCCGGCCTCACCGTCGAGATTCACCACGGTCGCGCCTTGGGTGGCGGGTTCGTTAGGAACAGGTTCGCCGGGCATCGGTCGATAACCACGCGCGGCCATCGTCTGCAGCGGATGCACCGGTTCGAGATTCTCCGGCACGAATTCCGCCTGCTGCGGATCGAAACTTGCGCGCGCCACCACCGGAGCGTCGGCCTGCCAACCGTGGACGACGAAATAGTTGGCGATCGACGCGAACACGTCGGGCTTGTGGGTGAGCAGATCGCGTCGGCCGTCGCGGTCGCCGTCCTTCGCCCACAGCCGGTAACTCGATGGCATGAACTGGCCCATGCCCATCGCACCGGCGTAGCTGCCCTTCAAGGTCAGCAGATCGAGCTGCGACTCGTCCTTGCCCAGCGCGAACGCCTGGGCGAGTTCGCCAGCGAAGAATGGCGCGCGCTTGGGATGATCGAACGCGAGCGTGTACAGCGCATCCAGCACGCGGTAACTGCCGGTGTTGCGGCCGTAGAAGGTTTCCACGCCGATGATCGCAACGATGTATTCGGCCGGCACGCCGGTCTGCGCGGCCACCCGTTCCAGCGGCTCGCGATTGTCGCGATAGAACGCGACGCCGCCGTCGATGCGCGCGGGGGTCATGAAGATGGTGCGGTAATCGCGCCAGGGTTTCACCGCCTCGGCCGGGCGGGTGATGGCATCGATGATGCTCTGCTTGTATTCGGCCTGCACCAGCGTGTCGCGGATGCGCTGCGGGTCGATGCCGTAGGTCGTCGCGGTGTAGTCGACGAAGGCGGCGATGCGCTGTTCGCGCGGAATCGCCGGATCGGTGACCGAGACCGGCGCCACCGGGCGTTCCTGCGGCTGCGGCACTTGCGGCAGCAGCACCTCGGCAGGCGCGGGCGGCTTGGCGGCCGTTTCCGGCGCGGCGACCAGCACCGTGGGTTTCGGCGGCGGGGAC
>JBAQRU010000369.1:0-12418 GCA_049296025.1 Lysobacteraceae bacterium
GTCGTAGCCCCAGTTGAAGCAATCGGTGGCGCGTGCGGCGCCGGCTGCGGCCTGCTGCGCTTCGGAGTCCGGCGCGGCGTCGGGAATCGTCGGCGTGATGCAGCCCTGCTCGGGCGTGCTGGCGAAATCGAACACCGGCAGCAGGTGCACGTCGGTCACACCGGCGCGCGCGAGTCCGCGCAGATGGCGCATGCCGTTGGAGTTCGCTTCGGTGAACGCCAGATACTTGCCGCGATTGCGCGCGCTGACCGTGCTGTCGCTGGCGGAGAAATCGCGCACGTGCAGTTCATAGATCGACATGTCCTCCTGCGCGCGCACGGCGTCCGGTGCGCGTGAATGACGCCAGCCCGGCGGCATCAGCCACGGCGAATCCAGATCGGCGATATAGCTGCGCTGCGAATCCGCGTTGAGGCTGATCGAATACGGATCGGTGACCAGATTGCGGACCACGCCGACGCCGCGCACGAACACGTCCACCGCGTATTTGTAGTAAAGACCGCGCGGCCTGTCGTCGTCATCGTGGTGATGACGATGGTCGCGGCGCGGATCGAAGCGCCACACGCCGGTCGTGGCATCGAACGTCATCGCGTCTTCGCTGTGCGCCACGCCCTGCGCGCCGTAAGTGCAGAGCGTGACCTTGCGCGCGGTCGGCGCCCACAGCTTGAACGCCGCGCGGTTACGGTCGAACGACACGCCGAGATCGTCCACCGCTTCGGCAGCGGCGTAGCGGTCGTCCAGCGCACCAGCCAGCTGCGGCGTGGTCGCGCCCAGCACCTTGCCGTCGGCGTCTTCCTGCACCAGCACGAGCTGCTGTTTCAGCACATCGCCCAGACGCGCTTCGTCCGCGGCGTTCACCGCCAGCACCACGCCGGCATCGAGATACTTGAAGCGCTCGGCCGCATCGGCCGGCACGCTGCCGCCGATCTGCAGCGTCAATGCGCCGTCGGCGCCGCTCACCGGCTGTCCGCGCGGCGCGATGATCTGTCCGTTCGCCGAGTGATACAGCTTGAAGGTGCCGAAATCATCGGCCAGCGGCCACTTCAGCAGATTGCGGGTGAGCCACGCCGCGCGCGCATCGGTGGTGGAGACGCGGCGGGTGTTCGGCGGTGAGGTGAATACGGTCGGCGTGCCCTGCACCAGCCAGATCTGGCCGACGCGGTTGCTGATCGACAGCGCCGCATAACTCACGCGGATGTTGTCGTTCCAGCCGTCCTTGTTGTTGACGCCGCCGTTCGGATTCGACGGCAGGCCATGGATGATGAATTCGACCGCGCTGCGGTTGGCGTCGGCCTGCGGATTGAGCACCGGCAGGTCGAACAC
The DNA here is from genome assembly GCA_049296025.1 of Lysobacteraceae bacterium. Taxonomy (GTDB): domain Bacteria; phylum Pseudomonadota; class Gammaproteobacteria; order Xanthomonadales; family Xanthomonadaceae; genus Lysobacter_I. Next base: position 1,321 of record JBAQRU010000369.1, read on the forward strand.
GATCTCGCTGCTGCCGGTCGCGTAGTTCGGCATCGACGCCAGCGGCACCGGATTGCCCCACTGGTCGAGCGTCAGCCCGGCGAGGCGCGACGGATCGATGCCGCTGCCCGGCCACAGATGCAGGCCCCACTGGTCGTAGATATTGTCGAAACGCTTGTAGTGCACGCGCACGGTGTCGATGTCCGGCGTGCTGCCCAGCGGATTGTTGCGATACACGGTGGCATCGCCGGAGCGCAGCCAGAATTCGCCGCCATCGGTGAATTTCAGCGTGCGATCGACACCGGGATCGCCGCCCTGTCCCGGTGGATGCACGATGAAACCGAAGCCTGCGGCCGCAGGATGGGTGAATTGAGTTGCCTGCAGGTCGAAATACGCGCCGTAGCTGTCGATGCCCGCGCGCACCAGCGGCGAATTCCACGACACGCCCGGATAATCGGCGATGTACTGGCCGGCATCGTTGACCTGCCACAGATGCAGGCCCCAGTCGCCGTAATTGCCGTCGGGCCGGTTGTAGTGGATGCGCACATCGATCGGCGCGCCGTCGCGCGGCGGGTTGGGCACCGGCGTGAGGATCGTGCTCGCGGTGGTCGCGTCGCAGATGCCGCTGGTCGTGCCGCCGTTCTTCGCGGCGCTGTTTTTCGCGGAGCCGGCGAAATCGTCGAGTGCGCTCGTCTTCGCCGCGCCGATCAGCGTGCCGCCATCGCTTTGCGGCAGATCGCAGGCCGCGAGCAACAGGGTCAGGAAAAAAACGAGCATCGCAGCGACTGCGTTGCCCTGGCGTATCGGGAACGTGCGCATCATGGCCTCCCAGGCACATCGCAGGTGTGGAGATCGCATCCGTTGTGCGCTGCAGCATGAATCCGCCGCAAAATTAAGCATTCAGAATTTCGATCGCGATGCACTCTGGTCCATATCGCCGCGTGCCACAAGGCGATGCGGCCTTGTGAAAACGTATTCCTGCGCACGCCGGCTGTTATCTCCGCTCGACGGGCGCGTCGGGCGTCGTCTTGATGACGCGCAGGCGACGAAGCGCATGCAGGCCGGCGAACGTTCCCACCGGGGGCGACAGGATGCTGAACCAGGCGAACACCATCAGCGTGGTGCGTTGCGTGGCGTAGCGGAAGACCGCCGCCGTGATCGCGAACTGCACCGCGCCCAGGGCGAGGAGCAGCAGCAGGAACGCCATCAGCAGCCACTTGCCGAACGCGCCGATCAACGTGCCGCCGAACGACAGGAACGCGGCATCGACGAAGGTCTTGTCGCCCCACTGCGCGTTCCAGTCGTCCGCGAGCCACTGCAGCACGAGCACGGTGCCGATCACATGGATGAGCGTGGCTGCGACGTGATACAGCGCATTGCGGCGCTGCCATGGCGCGATGGGCTTGCGCCCGGCAACGGCGGGCGTTGGCGGAGGCAATGGCGGCGGCAGATGGGGCGGAGAGGTGCGATGCATGCAGGAGAGCGCTTCGGGAAGCGGCCATGATACGCAGCCGATCGCTACACGGCCGACTGCGGCGCTGCCGCAACGTTCAAAGCGGCGGAATGTCTTTTTCTTCGTACGGGAATTTGAACGCCTTGCGCATGTCCCGCAGATGTTCGGGCATGGGCGGACGCGGGATGCCCTTGTCGCGGAGCCAGTGCTGGCAGCGCCGCTGCCATTCCGTGGTATCGGGGCTGCCCGGGTGCCAGTAGATGTCCGCGATCACGGGCGTGTAGTCGCGTTTCGAATCGGCGCCACGGGTGATCTTCGTGGGGTCCGCACCATGCTGCAGCAGCCAGTAGGTCTGTTCGAAACCACCGCGACCGCTGTACCAGTCGATCGGCCGTCCCGACCACGATGCGCCGTGGATATCCGCGCCGCGTTCGATCAGCAGCTTCACGTTCTGCCACTGGTTCTGCTTGATGAAGGCGATGTACGTCAGCGGCTCATCGTTGCCGTTGCGGGTGTTCGGATCGCCGCCATGATCGAGCAACAGCTGCAGATAGATCGGATTCTCTTCCTGCGCCGCGTAGACCATCGCGTTTTCGTAGGTGAAGTAACGGCCGCCGCTGCCGTCTTTGTAACTTTTGTCGACATATTCCGGGCGGCGCGCATTGGGATCGGCGCCGTTTTCCAGCATCGCTTTCAGTCCTTCCGGGTTGCGTGTGTAGACCGGCCACGCGACCAGCGGCAGGCCTTCGTCCCTGGCGAAGATCGTGTCGGGGTCGACCTTCTCATCGCGTATCAGTCGGCGGATGGCGTCGGTCTGTCCGTGCTCGGCCGCGATCGCCAGTTCGAGGCCTTTGCCTTCGAACCGCCGTTCCGCGCCGTGTTCGGAGCGACGGCTGTCGTCCGAAGCCGACAGCGGCGCAGCGCACCCGCTCAGGGTGGCGATGATCAGCAGGGCGGTCGCCCAACGGGAGAACGACAGGAGCATGACAGGCCGGGTGGGGGAAGAGCCGACGCAATAAATAGCAGAAACCCGGGCCTGCGGTATGAATCGGGCCGGAGACGCCCATGGATGGGTTAGGATGAAAGCAAACGTCCGCGCCCAGGAGTTGCACCGTGACCGATCCCATCCAGGATGCCGTACGCGCAGAGCGCGAAACCCAGGACCGGCTGCTGTCCGATCTGCGTGGCGCCGGCAAGGGCGGCGAGGCCGACAAGCTTGCGCAGGGATATCACGCACAGCGCATGGCCGGTCTGGCCGAGGATGTCTACGAATCCGCGCGCGGCGAAGGCAAACCCCCGGCCGGCTGGACCCGCGCCAGCGAGCATCCCGAGCAATTGCGCGCACTCGCGCCGCAGCTGACCGACAAGCAGATCGCCGACATGCTGCATCCGGACAATTCCGGCTATCGCGCCGAAGTCTATCTGCCCGACAAATCGGTGCTCGGGCCCGATGCCAAACCGGTGCTGGTCTTCAAGGGCTCGACCGGCGCGATCGTGGACCCGGCCGCACCGGGCGGTCGTCGCGAAAGCGCGTCGGAAGACTTCCTCGCCAACAATATTCCGCAGGGACTGGGGCTGAAGACCGATTACTACGACCGCGCCATGGATGCCGCACGCCTGCTGCAGCGCCAACCGGATTTCAAATTCGAAATCGCCGGCCACTCGCTCGCTGGCGGGATGGCTTCCGCAGCATCGGCGGTGACCGGTGTCGAGGCCACCACGTTCAACGCGGCCGGGCTGCATCCGAACACCGCGCAGCGCTATGCCCAGGAGAACGGGCTGACGGTCTACAACCCGCGCGATACCGTGAAGGCGTTCCAGGTCGGCGGCGAAATGTTGACCGATGGTCAGGGCGGCATCCAGCAGATGAACGCCGCGCGTCGCGTCCAGGCCGGCATGCTGGCGAACGATGTCGCCACGCTGATGGAAACCCCCGGCGCCAAACAGATGGTGCAGGGCAAGATCGACGATCTGCTGCCGCCGCACGCGCGCCGCGCCGCGAGCGACACCATCGACTATCTCGCCACGCATTCGGGCAATCAGGCGCTGCGCAATCTGCCGACCGCAGCGGGCGAGATCCAGCCGCTGCTCGCGCCGAAAACCCGCGATGAGCAGGGCCATCTGGTCAATCGTCCGAACGAACTCGCGCTGAGCGAACTGGCGGCCTACGCCGGTCCCCTGACCAATGTGCTCAGCGCCACCGCGATGAGTGCGCGCGCCGGCCGCGCGGTCGGCGAAGTGGTGCAGGCGCACGGTCAGGTCGCCGAAAAAGGCCTGCACATCGTCGGCCAGGGCCTGAACACCACGGCGCGCATCCAGGGAGAAGCCGGCGCGTTGATGACCAGCACCGTCGGCGTGATCGGCAGCACCACCGTGCGCGGTGGTGGCGAGGTCACTGCGCAGGTGCGCCTGCAGGCGGGCAATGTCGAAGCCGGCATCGATCACCTGCAGGGCAAGACCCAGCAGACGGCCACGTCGTGGACCGCCAGCGCGATGCGCTTCGGCGCGAAGATCCTGCCCGATGGCGCCGAAAAATGGGTCGGCCAACAGGCGCAGGGCATCGAGAGCTACGGCAACGAAGCGATGCGCCGCAACCAGCAGGAAGCGCTGCAGGCGCGCACCGCTGCGCAGGGTGACGCGACCGCGATCCGCCACGGCACCCAGGCGGTCGCGACCAACATCGACCACGGCGCGTCCACGCTGGCCAATGCCCAGCGTCAGCTCGGCCAACAGACCGGTGCGGTGCTGCAGCAGGGCGCCGATGCGGCGGGACAGGGCATCCGCAATGTCACCGACAAAGCGCCTGCCGCCGGCATGGTGGTCGGCGGCACCGTCGGTGGCCTGGCCTCCACTGTCGCCACGCATTTGCCGGTGAATCCGCACAACGCGGTCAATCTGTACGAGACCATCACGGTGCTGCAGCGAGGCCAGGCGGTCGCAGGCGAAGCGGTATTCCGCCATGGCATGGCCGCTTCGGTCATCCCCAGCCTGGACGCGGTGGTCGAGAAGCTGGAACACGCAGCGAAGCAATCGCTTGCGCCCGCGCATCCGAACCATCCGATCGCGCCCGATAGCATTGCCCCCTCGACACCGACGCCCATCCCGCAGCGCACCGGCATGCTGCTCGATCATCCCGCGCATCCCGACAACGCCATGTTCAACGATGCCCGCCAGGGTGTGCACGCCATCGACCAACGTTTCAACCGCACGCCGGACGACAGCAGCGACCGGCTCGCTGGCACGCTCACTGCGGAAGCGCGCAACGCGGGGTTGTCGGAAATCCGTCGCGTCGATTTGAGTCCGGACAATACGCGTGTATTCGCAGTGGACACCGCCGATCCGAATGCGGCGCATCAGCGCGTCGCATTCACGGATGTCACGCGCGGCATGCAGCAGTCGCTGGTGGCCAGCACCCAGCAGGTCGATCGCGTCAACGAGCGCGCCGCGGAACAGGTGGCGCAGCAGCCGGCGTTGCAGCAGCCCGAGCAGGAAAGCCAGGCGCGCGCTGCGAAGGTTTCCTGAGGGCCGAATGGTGCTTGCTTAAGCGCCGCATTCTGATTTTCGTCATCCCCGCGAACGCGGGGATCCAGCGCCTTTGTCTCGTCGCAGAGGCTTGAAGCCACTAGATCCCCGCGTTCGCGTGGATGACGGAGCTCAAGTAAGTACCATTCTCCTGAGAGCCTGCTTGAATCGTCCGCAGGCTCTCTGCGGAACCGCAGCGCGCGGAGGCGATTCACTCGCCGCCGAAATCGATGAATCCCACCGGCACCGCGTCGGTGAGCCACACGCCGTTCTCGGAACGGAAGAACGCGTGCCCCGCCGCCGTCATTTCGCCGGCACGCACGATCAGCACGGCGGGTTTTCCGTGGCGTGCACCGACGGCGGTCGCGGTATCCGCATCAGCGGACAGATGCACATGCTGGCGGCTGCGTTTGGCCAGGCCTTCGCGGCGGATCGCGTCGACGAAGCGCGTCGCGGTGCCGTGATACAGCAGCGTCGGTGGCGCGAGCGGCTGCAGCCCGAGTTCGACCTCGATCGAATGCCCTTGATTGGCGCGGATACGCCGACCGTCATCGCTGATCGCGAAGCGCTGCTTGCTGTTCTCGCCGACAACCTGCTCGATCAGCGCGCGGGTCAGCGGCTTGTGCGGCTGCGAAAGGCGGATGAGCGTGTCGATATCGGCCCAGCCGGTTTCGTCGAGGGACAGGCCGATGACATCGGGCCGATGGCGCAGTACGAGGCTGAGGAATTTGCTGGTGGAGACGAGATGGCTCATGTCGAGATATTAGCAAGCGTGCCGGGGAAGATCTTCCGGCACGAATGGCACCGACCTTGAGCTTCGTATCCAGATTTTCGTCGTTCCCGCGAACGCGGGAACCCAGTGACTTCAGGCCTTTTCGGCCAGGGAAGCCACTGGATCCCCGCGTTCGCGGGGATGACGGAGCTGAAGGAACGGCCATTCTTTTGCTACACGCGTTCTTTTCAGCTCCGAATGCTCAAGACCGAACGCTCAAAACTGCATGGACCAACTGTCGATATAACCGGTATCGCCGCCGATGTTGTCGTTGGCGCGCAGCTTCCACACGCCGTTGGCCACTTCGCTGCTGGCGTTGATGGTCACCGTCTTGATGATGTTGGTGCCGCTGGTGCGGTTGTGGATGATGTAGAGCGAACCATCCGGGGCGACCAGATCCACGCGCACGTCGCTGGTGAAGGTGTGGATGATCCGCACCGCCACCGTCAGCGTTGCAGGTGCGTTGCCGGTCACGCCGCTCACGGTGATCGGGCTGTCGACGGTGCTGTTGTCGTTGATCGCGTAGTCGGTGAGGTTCTGGAAGAACGCGCCGCCGGTGCCGGTGCTCACCGTCACCGATTTGGTAACGGTGTGGGTGAGGCCGCCGTTGTCGGTGACGGTCAGCGCGACCGAATACGTGCCGGCGGCGGCATAGGTCTTGCTGGGGTTGGCGAGCGTGGAAGTGCTGCCATCGCCGAAATTCCAGCTGCGCGACGCGATGGAGCCGCCAGCGTCGGTGGAGCTGTCGGTGAAGGTGGCGGTGAGTCCGCTGGTGGCGAAACTGAAGTTGGCGACCGGCGGTGTATTGGTGGCGGAGACGACGACGGATTTGGTGGTCGTGGTGCTGAGTCCGCCGTTGTCGGTGACTTTGAGCGACACGGAATACGTGCCTGCCGCCGCATAGGTGCGCGAAGGATTGGCCAGCGTTGACGTGCTGCCATCGCCGAAGGTCCACAGCCGCGAGGCGATGGTGCCGTCGCTGTCGGTGGAGCTGTCGGTGAAGGTCGCGGTCAGACCACTGGTGGCGAAAGCGAAATTCGCGACCGGCGGCGAATTCGACGGCGTACCGCCGTTGTCGCCGTTCGGCACCACGCCGCCGAAGAAGCTCGACACCTGCGGCCAGATGTAGGCGAACTGCACGCCGCCGTTCAGGCAGCTGCCGTAGGTCACGTGATGCAGCGCCAGCACCTTGTTGCTGGTGCGCGAGATCACCGGCGAACCGGAAGAGCCGCCTTCGGTATCGCACTGGTAAGCGGTGTCGCTCAACGTGCCCCAGAGATTGTCGTGCAGCGGCACGTCGATGATGCAGCGCGCACCGCCGACGTGATTGCTGACGACCGCCAGCTCCTTGAGCCTTGCGCCGGGATGCTGCGCGATGGCGATTTCCTCGTTCTGCAGCGGCGTGCGCACGTCCAGGCCCAGATAGCCGAACTGCGAAATCGAGGCGAAGTTGTTGACCGTGAACAGCGCGAAGTCGAGCGAGCCGTGATTCTTCAGAAGACTGGCACCGGTCACTTTGACGATCGGGCCGGACGTGGTGCCGCCGCAGGTCGTGGACTGGTAGTTGAACCACACTTCCGCGGACGCCGCTTCGTCGGCGGTGCGGATGCAGTGCTGGTTGGTGAACATGTGGTTGCCGGGGCCGACGCGCCACGCGGTGCAGTTGCTGCCGCGGGCCAATACCAGCCGCGCCACCGGACGCGAACGATCGTAGGCGGCCGGATCGGTTGTGGAATAGCAGACCGCCGAGCGCTTGTCGTTGACGCAGGTCGCGCGCGTGCCGACGTCGCCGCGCAGCGCCTCCGGCTGCACGGCATCGAGCATGTCTTCCGGATAACCTTCCAGCATCCGGGTCACGCGCACCGCATGCGCGCGGGTCCAGGGTTCCTGCGCAACGCCAACCAGGCGCACGATCGCTGCCGGTCCGCTGATCGACATCGCCGAGAAACTGGTCGTGCCGTTCTGGCCCATCGCTTTGTCGACGGTGAAGCCGTCGCGCTCGCGGTTGCCGTATCGATACACTTCACGATGCAGCGGATCGGAGACTTCGATCGACATGCCTTTCGGCAGCTTGAAATAATCGAAATGGATCTTGACGAAGGCCGCGTCGAGCGTGTCGATCTTGAACTGTCGCACCGGCGACTTCGACAGGTCGATGCTGTGGTTCGCGGGCCGCTGTTCGGCGACGCGCGCTTCCTGCGTGGCTGCGGCGACGGTATCGGCGGCGTTGGCCGCGGTGGCGGAAAAACAGTGCAGCAAACCGCAGAGCACGGCGGATACGACCGTGGCGCGGTCTCGATGCTTGCGAAGCGACATATCGACTCCTTGAATTGGATTTCCTGATGGACCAGCGGCCCGTGCGCAGGCATGGGCGCGAGCGTTTCGTCATTCGATAGCGAACAGCACCGTCCGCGCCTCGCGCGTCGGTTCCCGCGTCCCGCGTCGCCTGCAGCTTTCCCCTCGGCTGTGCAGGCGAATCGAATCATCGACCAGCGGGTTGCAGGCCACCGATGGCGACAACGACATCGGCTGGACGACACGTTGCACGCGGTTTCCATGGCGCGTCAACAGCGCAGATGGATTCAGGTGGAGATGTCCGTTCCAGAAAGACACGCGTGCAGTCGGTGCTGTTGAATATCCGCGAACACGGGTCGAGGCGGATTCAACAGCGCGATGAAACCGTACGAATCATGCGGTCATCGCACGGGGTCATCGCACATGTCGCCCGATGTCGTCTCGACAGATCGATGTTGCGTTGCACAAGCGCGTGCCTGCGTCCTTGTGCCGCTTCTCTGCGCTACATGGCCTGTCGTGCGTCGCGCCAGCACAGCACCTGCCACGCTTCGCGCTGCGCGGCATCGAGAAACGTCCAGGCGACGAAGCGGCTCTGTTTCTGGCCCTGCGCCATACCGACTTCGCGGATGTCCTGCGCACCGGCCTGCTGCAGCTGCCTGCGGACATCGACGAGGTGTTCGGACTTCGCGATCAAGGTGCTGAACCAGCAGGCGCGGTTCGCGATCTGTGCGCTTTCCCTGATCATCCGGCGCACGAAGGCCGCTTCACCGCCGGGGCACCACAGTTCGGTGGACTGTCCGCCGAAGTTCAGCCGTGCATCCGCGCGTGGCGAGATCGGCGTTCTGCCGAGATTGCGCCATTTGCGCTCGCTGCCGCGCGCGGCGTCTTCGGCGGAGGCGTGGAACGGCGGATTGCACAGCGTGAGATCGAAGACCTCGTCGTCGCGCAGAAGCCCGGCGAAGATCCGCTGCGGATCGGGCTGATGACGCAGTTCGATCGCCTTGCGAAAACCGTTCGCGTCCACGATTTCCTGCGCCGCGCGCAGAGCGATGGCATCGATATCCGTCCCGACGAAACGCCAGCCGTATTCGCGATGGCCCAGCAGCGGATAGATCAGATTCGCACCGGTGCCGATATCGAGTGCGCGGATCGAGGTTCCGTGTGGAATCGCGCCTGCGTTCGCGGTCGCCAGCAGATCGGCCAGCCCGTGCAGATAATCGGCACGACCGGGAATCGGTGGGCACAGATAACCGTCGGGCAGGTCCCAGTGCGCGATGCCGTACTGGGATTTCAGCAGCGCGCGATTCAGGGCGCGCACGGCGGCGGGATCGCTGAAATCGATGCTCGCTTCGCCGTCCGGCGAAGCCTTGACGAATGCCGACAGCGCGGGCGATGCGGCGGTCAATGCCGCGAAGTCGTAGCGTCCCCGATGGCGGTTGCGCGGGTGCAGTCCCGTGGCTGCGGTGCGGGCGGGCGATGCGGAAGGTCTGGACGGGCGCGACATCCGCCGATTGTCGCGTGAATCGCCCGCTGCGCGCAGCAAGGCGGTGCTCAGGGCGTGTCTTTGGGCACCACCGCGTCATACAGCGCCTCGTCGCTTTCGGCGCCGTAGTCCGCGCGAACCATGTCGAGCTCGGCCCGGCCCTGTCCGCTGTCGAACATCCCCTCTGCGAAGGTATCGATGTCGCCGAAATAACCGGCTGCTTTCAGGAAGTGGAACATGCGCTCCTCGCGCGACCACGCATCCGAGGCCTGCACGACATTGATCCGCAGCGTCTGCCCGGGATACACCAGCCACAGATCGTCGGGTGTCTCGCAGTACGCCCGGGTCGCGCGCCGCTGCTGCCGGGCGCTCATCGCCACGCGGCCCTCCGCATCGGTCGTGCCGCGCGCCAATACCTTGCCCGGGCCGTGGACCGCCAGGCCCTCCGGCGCATCGCCACGGAAGATCATCCACGGCGTGAACGACAGCGGGAAACCCGACGGGCCCGGCATGTCCGCCAATACGAAATCGAACGACTGCGGGCAGATGCGACCGTCGGCGGCGTGCCGCACGGGCGGCTCCCCGCGTGTCGCGCAGGCGCTGAGCGAGAGCGCAAGCAGGAGCGGGCAGGCGCTTCGAAGGGTGCGGATGTCGGTCATGCGCGAAGAATGAATCGATTGGCGATGGTCGCGTGGGAGTGGCATCGTACGCTGCGGGCATGGACGTCGCGTCGTGTTCGCCCCGCCCCGGGATCCGATCGCAGGCACAGGCCAATCGTGCGCTGATCCACAGAATCCCCCGCAGGTTCCGGGGCGTCGGTCATGATCTGCCTATCGAACGGCTTTGGCCTTATCCTGATGCCTTCGAGTGGAACGGAGTGAAGACATGCGTTTATCGCTTGTGTGCGCGGGAATCGCCATCGCCATGTTCGCTGCGGCCTGCGACAAGAAAGAAAAAGTGGCCGCGCCGTTGCTGCCCGTGCCGGTCTGCAAAGCTGCCCAGGAGTACGACCCCGTCGCTTTCGAGCGCATGGTGCGGGCCATGGATCGCTCGGGTGACCTCGTTGTGGTCGTGCAGCGTTTCCAGAAACATCGCAAGGTGGTCGAAGCGCAGTTGGCCGAGCGCGATCCCGCGTTGCTGCCGCGCTTGAAGCCGGTGCTGGACGAGCAGTTCTCCGATGCGCGCTTGCGCGACCGGGCCGCCTGCGTGTTCGTGGAGATGGCGGGCGAGACCGAAGGCGTGAAGCTGCTGGATGCGTGGTCGCGGTCGCCGGGAATGCAGGCGATCAACCGCGCGATCTGGACGCGCACGCCGGGACCGTCGAAAGCGCCTGACATCAAGATGACTCCGCAGCGTCAGGCGATCCTGCATGAGCTGGCTGTTGCGATGGCGCTGCAGCAGGTCGAAGTGAACAACAACAAGGTCGATCGAAACGGCATCCCCGCGCTGGTCTCGATTTTTGCACCAGCCCCGCCGCCGATGCCGGTGCCCGCGCCCGATGCTGTGCCGGCGACGGACATCGCACCCGGAGCAGTGCCGGCCCCGACCACGACATCCGCACCGGGCACGCCGCCGCCGAACGCAACGCCAGTGG
>JBAQRU010000370.1:0-4826 GCA_049296025.1 Lysobacteraceae bacterium
CTGCAGGGAACGACCGACGAATACGCCTACACCGACGTGGGCCGCCGTTTCCTCATGCACGGCCAAAGCCGCTTCGGCGACTGGTCGGCGCTGAGCACCGCGTTGCTGGACCTCGAACGCGACCCCGTGCCGCAGGGTTTCGGCGCCGGTTCTTTCGATCTGGTCGCGGGCGCCAACGTCGTGCACGCCACCGCCGACATCTCGCAGACACTGACGCATATCCGCAGCGTGTTGCGACCGGGCGGCATGTTGCTGCTGGTCGAAACGGTGCGTCCGAACGCGTTCGCCGACTGCACCGTGGGCCTGCTCGACGGCTGGTGGGCGTTCCGCGACAGCGCCTGGCGCAGCGACTATCCGCTGCTGAGCTCCGAACAATGGTGCGCGCTGCTGGGCCAGCACGATTTCGCCGCGACGGTGATCGAAGTCGATCGCGCCGCCGATGGCGGTTCCGGCACCGCTGTGGTCATCGCGGTCGATCGTCGTAGTGGCGCGGCCGCTGCCGCGACGGCGCTGGTCCCGGTTCCGAAGGCCGTGCCGATGTCCGCGACGACGGCGGGCACGCTGGTCTCGCCCGCGCCGCCGGTCGTTGTCGGCGAGGTCGATGCGCAGACCTGGGTCGCGGGACTGATCGAAGCGGATCTGGCGTCGCAGGGCATCGTCGGCGCTTCGCCGGACACGTCGTTCTCCGCGCTCGGCGCCGACTCGCTGGTGGCGATGCAGACCAGCGGCACGCTGCAGAAAGCCCTGGGCGTGGAAGTGCCCTTGTCGCTGTTCTTCGAATTCGGTTCGATCCGCGCGCTGTCGCAGCATCTGGTATCGCGGCACGGCGATGCGATCGAACGCATGCGTCCGAAAAGCACGACCGCCGCGCCGCCAGCGCAGCCGACCCTGCGTCCGGCGCCCGCAGCGGCGCATTACGCCATGTCGGCGGCGCAGCGGCGCTTGTGGCTGCTCGCCCAGTTGGAACCGGGCAATCCCTTCTACAACATCCCCGGCGCGATCGCGTTCGATGGCGCACTGGACGCGCGCGCGCTGGAGGATGCGCTGCGCCGGGTGGTCGACAGGCAGGAATCGTTGCGCACGCGTTTCGTCGAAATCGATGGCGAGCCGCGACAGATCATCGATCCGCCCGGCGCGTGGCGGGTGCGAAGGATCGATCTTTCGGCGCTGGACCCCGCGGAACAGCAGCAGGCACTGGCGCGGATCCGCACCGAAGAAGGCGCGCAGCCGTTCGACCTGACCGTCGCGCCGCTGATGCGCGCGACCCTGGTCGTGCTTTCGCCGACGCGGCATGTGCTGTCCTACGTGATCCATCACATCGTCGCCGATGGCTGGTCGATCCGCGTGTGGCTGCAGCAGGCGGCGCGGATCTACAACGCGGCGTTGCACGGCGCCGACGCGCCGCTGCTGCCGCTGCCGGTGCAGTACAAGGATTACACCCTGTGGCAGAACGCCCTGCTCGATCAGGGGCATATGACCGGGCAGGAAACGTACTGGCTGCATCGCCTCAGCGGCGAGCTGCCGGTGCTGTCGCTGCCCACCGAGCGGCCGCGGCCTGCGGTGCAGACGTATCGTGGTGCGGTTGCGCACCATCGCCTGCCGCGCGGTCTGGCCGACGCGCTGGTGCAACTGGGCCGCGCCAACGAAGCCACGCCGTTCATGGTGCTGCTGTCGGGCCTGGCCGCGCTGTTCCAGCGCCTCACGCGCCAGGACGACATCATCATCGGCAGCCCGATCGCCGGACGCACCGCGCGCGAGCTGGACGATCTGGTCGGCTTCTTCGTCAACGCACTGGCGCTGCGCCTCGACCTGAGCGGCGATCCGGATGTCGGCGAATTGCTGCATCGCGCCCGTCGCGTCGCCACCGATGCCTACACCAACCAGGATTTCCCGTTCGATCGTCTGGTCGAACTGTTGAATCCGGTCCGCGATCTGGCGCGCTCGCCGATCTTCAGCGTGATGCTGGTGTACCAGTCGGCGCGCGTCGAAAGTTCGGTGGCCGAGGCCTTCGACGGCCTGCGCATCCAGCCGCTGCCGAATGAATGGTTCACCGCCAAGTTCGATCTGCAGTTCTTCGTCAAGGATGCCGACGACGGTCTGCATATCGCGCTGGAATACAACACCGACCTGTGGGGCCCGGCCAGCGTGCAGCGCATGCTCGAACAGTGGCAGCAGGTGCTCTCGGCGATGGTCGCGCAGCCGAAAGCGGCGCTGTCGGATCTGCCGATGCTGGCCGCGGAACATCGCCGGCAGATCCTGCAGGACTGGAACGCCGTTCCCGCCGTCGCTCCGGAAGCGGACTGCCTGCATACGCTGGTGGAAATCGGCGCACGGCGCGCGCCGGATGCGGCGGCGGTGGTGGATGGCCAGCGCGTGGTCGATCACCGCAGCCTGCATCGCGCCGCCAATGCGTTGGCGCACAGGCTCGTCGCGATGGGCGTCGGCCCGGAAACCATGGTCGGCGTGTACGCGCACCGTTCGGCGGAATTGATCGCCGCGCTGCTGGGTGTGCTCAAGGCCGGCGGCGCGTACGTGCCGTTGGATCCGGCGTATCCGGACGACCGCGTCAGCGCGATGGCCGAAGACAGCGGCGCAAGGATCGTGCTGACCACGGCGGCGCTGGCGCCGCGCTTCCCGGTCCGCGAATGCCGGTTCGTTGAAATCGATGATCTGTTCGATACGAAGTCGGATGCGTTCAACGATGCCGCTGCCGACGCGCCGCCGCAGGTGCGCGTCGACGGCGAGAACGCCGCGTATCTGATCTACACCTCCGGTTCCACCGGCCGGCCGAAGGCGGTGGTCATCCGTCATCGCAGCGCGGCGGTATTGCTGGCCTGGGCGCAATCCGCGTTCGGTGCCGAGGAGTTGGCCGGCACCCTGGCGTCCACCTCGATCTGCTTCGATCTGTCGGTGTACGAAATGTTCGCGCCGCTGGCCGCAGGCGCCAGCGTGGTGGTGGTGCCCGGCAATGTGCTGGATCTGCCGCACCTGCAGCCCGCGCGGCCGATCACGCTGTTGAACACGGTGCCCTCCGCCGCGCGCAGTCTGCTGCAGCAGGGCGGAATTCCGGCGTCGGTGCGCACGGTCAATCTGGCCGGCGAACCGTTCACCGAAGACCTGGTGCTGTCGCTGCTGCAGGGTGCACCCGGTCGCCGGGTGGTCAATCTCTACGGACCTTCCGAAGACACCACGTATTCCACGGTGAAAGCGCTGGTGGCCGGCGAAAAGATCACGCTCGGCAAACCGCTGGCGAACACCCGGCTGTACGTGCTCGACGACGTGCTGCGACCGGTGGACGTGGGCGTGCTGGGCGAGATTTACATCGCCGGCGATGGTCTGGCGCGCGGCTATTACCGCTGCCCGGCGGCGACCGCCGAGCGCTTTCTGCCCGATCCGCACGCCGCCGTGTCCGGGCAGCGCATGTATCGCACCGGCGACCTCGGCCGCTGGCGTGCCGACGGCGAAGTGGAATACGCCGGCCGCGTCGATCACCAGGTGAAGGTGCGCGGTTTCCGCATCGAACTGGGCGAGATCGAAACCCGCCTGCGCGCGCATCCCTGGGTGCGCGATGCAGCGGTGGTGGCGCGCGACGACGGTGGTGGCGCGAAGCGTCTGGTGGCCTATGTCTGCACGCCGGACGACGGCGCCGCGGACACGGCGCAGGCCGGTGCTGCTCATGGCGATGCCGCGCTTCACGACGGGGGCATCGATGATGCCGTCGCCTCGGTGCAGCAGTGGCGCACGGTGTTCGAAGACACCTATGCGCAGCTGGAACTGGCGCGCGAAGGCACCCAGGCCGATTTCAACGTCGCCGGCTGGACCAGCCGTTACGACGGCAGCCATCTGCCGCAGGCGGACATGCGCGAATGGGTGGACGGCACCGTCGCCCGTCTGCTCGCGCTCAAGCCGCGCCGCGTGCTGGAACTGGGCTGCGGCACCGGCCTGCTGATGTTCCGGGTGGCGCCGTCGGTGGAGCACTACATCGCCACCGATTTTTCGCCGGCCACCCTGCATTACCTGCGCAGCCATCTGGATACGCTGGGCGGAAAGGCCGGTTCGGTGGAATTGCTCGAACGCGCCGCCGATGCGATCGACGATCTGCCCGGCGACTTCGATCTGGTCGTCGTCAACTCGGTGGCGCAGTACTTCCCGAGTCTGGCGTATCTGCAACTGGTGATCGAGCGCGCTTGCCAGCGGCTCGCGCCGGGCGGGCATCTGGTCCTGGGCGACCTGCGCAGCCTGTCGCTGCAACCGGCCTTCGCTGCATCGCTGGAACTGCATGCGGCGCCTGCGGCCACGCCCTTGGCCGCCGCGAATTACGGCGCGTGGCATCAGGCCGCGCTGGACAACGAACTGCTGGTGCATCCGGGCCTGTTCGCCCTGCTGCAGCAGCAGGGGCGGATCGGTGCGGTACGGGTGCTGCCGAAGGACGCGCGCCGCATCAACGAGTTGAGCAAGTTCCGTTACGACGTGGTGATCACCCGCCGCGATCCGCAGACGACGGCGTTGCCGTGGTCGGACTGGTCGGGCGACGGCTGGGATCTGGCCAAGCTCGAACGCCGCCTGTGGCAACCGGGCGTGGTCGCGCTGGCGGGCATTCCGAACGCGCGCGTCGCCACCGATGCGCACGCCGCACGGCTGCTGGCCGAACCCGGCGAACTGAAGACCGTCGGCGAATTGCGTCGTGCGGTGGCCGCTGCCGAGACCGGCATCGACCCGCAGGTCCTGGCCGAACTCGCCGTCGCCAGCGGCCGGCAGATGGAACTGAGCTGGCTGGATGGCGCCGCCGACGGCCGTGTCCGCGCGGTGTTCGCCGCACAGGGCGC
>JBAQRU010000371.1:0-16315 GCA_049296025.1 Lysobacteraceae bacterium
CGCCAACGCCGCGCGAAGCGGTTGTCCGCGAGCACGACCTCGGCGGCCTGCAGGCGCGCACGCTCGCCGAACATCTCGCGGCGATGCGCGCGATGCACACGCCGCGCCCGGCGCTGCGTTTCGCGATTCCCGATGTTCTCGCGCGCATTGCCGCACACGTCTGCGATCTGTTCCACATCACGCCATTTTCGTTCGGTCATTGGGAACTGCTGCAGCGCGACAACTGCCCGCGCGCGAACCGGTTGCCGATTCTGCTCGGGCGCGCGCCGCGCGTCGTGGGCATACCGGCTATCACGACACCGCCGTTGTCGCCTGTCGCGCTGCCGACGGCGTTGAGGTCTTCGCGATGACCGAAGCCCGACACATCGTCATCGTTGGCGGTGGCTTCGCCGGCCTGTGGGCGGCGCGCGCGCTGGCCAAGGCGCCTGTCCGCATCACGCTGCTCGATCGCGGCAATCATCACCTGTTCCAGCCGCTGCTGTATCAGGTCGCGACCGCGGGTCTTTCGGCGCCGAACATCGCCGCGCCGCTGCGACACATTCTGCGAAGGCAGAAGAACGTCACCGTGCTGCTCGGCGAAGTCGCGAACATCTCGCCGGACGAAAAGCGCGTGCGGCTTGGCGACGGCCGTACGCTGGATTACGACCAGCTGTTGCTCGCCAGCGGCGCCACCCATGCGTATTTCGGCCACGACGAGTGGGTGCCGCACGCGCCCGGATTGAAGACGCTGGACGATGCGCTGGAAATCCGCCGCCGGATCCTGACCGCGTTCGAGCGCGCCGAGGCCGAAGACGACGAAGCAACGCGCGCGGCGTGGCTGACGTTCGCGATCGTCGGCGGCGGGCCGACTGGCGTCGAACTCGCCGGCACGCTCGCGGAAATCGCGCGACACACGCTGCACGGCGAATTCCGTCGCGCCGATCCATGCAAAGCGCGCGTGCTGCTGCTCGAAGCCGGCGCGCGGGTGCTGTCGAGTTTTCCGGAGTCGCTGTCGGCGAAAGCGCGCACCCAGTTGGAAACCCTGGGTGTGGAGATCCGCACCGGGGTGCCGGTCGCGCGGATCGACAGCGAAGGTGTGCAGCTCGGCGACGCGCGAATCGCCGCGCGCACCGTGCTGTGGGCCGCTGGCGTCGCCGCATCGCCGCTGGCGCGCGATCTCGGCGTGCCGCTGGATCGCGCGGGGCGCGTCATCGTCATGCCCGATCTCAGCGTGCCCGGACACCCGGACATCTTCGTCGCCGGCGATCTCGCGTCGATACAGCACGAAGGCAAGCCGGTGCCCGGCGTTGCGCCCGCCGCGAAGCAGATGGGTCGCCATGTCGCGCGGGCGATCCGCGCGCGTCTGCAGGGCCGTGCGGCACCGCCGTTTCGTTATCGTGATTTCGGCAACCTCGCCACCATCGGGCGCATGGCGGCGGTGGTCGATGTGCATGGCCTGCGGCTGTCCGGGCTGCTCGCCTGGTGGTTCTGGCTGGCCGCGCACGTGTTCTTCCTGATCGGCTTCCGCAACCGCATGGTCGTGCTGATCGACTGGGCGCAGGCGTACTGGAGCTATCAGCGCAGCGCGCGGATCATTCTCGGCAAGGACCGCGCGCAGTAGCGGACTGGCGGTGGATCACGCGCGCTCGACGCGACAGGCGTAGCAACCGGGCAGTGCGTAATGCGCATGCAGATAGGCGATGCGGTCGATCGCGAAGAGCCGCGCGATCGCCGCTTCGAGTTCTACGCCCGGCACCACCTCCGCCGAGCGCATCATGCCTTTGCCATCGTAGCCGCGCAGCGACAGCATGCGTCGGCGCAACAGTTCCGGAATCTCATCGGTTTCAGGCAGCGCCTGCGCCGCGTTCTCGCGTACATAGATCGGTCCGGAAGCGCGGTAGGGCGTATCCACGCGATGATGTTCGTAAGGCAGCAACAGCAGGCGTTCGCCCTCGACCGCATCCTGCAGACTGACGCGGCAGGGAAAGCCGCCGCTGGCGTCGGCCACGACGCGACGCGTATCGCGAGCGCGTAGTTCGTCGTCGGAAAGAGCGAACAGTGGCTTGAAAGCTTCTTCAGGCAGGGCGAGGATCTGGAAGTCCATGGATGTGCTCCGTATGCGGGAGCGCATCGTCGCGCAGCGATGGTCCAGGGAATATCCGGATTTTGCGGTCCGTCAGCCTGTTTTGGGCACGGCCGCCGGTTTCGAAGCTTTCTTCGGTTTCACGCGGACGTACACAGTGAGTCCGTCCCGTCGTAATTCGAACAGCTCCGACGCCTCGATCAACGCGCTCAATTTCGCGTAGCCATAATTCCGCTGATCGAAAGATGCTCGGTTGGTGATGTATTGGCCGACGGCC
The DNA here is from genome assembly GCA_049296025.1 of Lysobacteraceae bacterium. Taxonomy (GTDB): domain Bacteria; phylum Pseudomonadota; class Gammaproteobacteria; order Xanthomonadales; family Xanthomonadaceae; genus Lysobacter_I. Next base: position 2,340 of record JBAQRU010000371.1, read on the forward strand.
CCCAGTGAAGACCAGCCGCCATCTTCCTTTTCCGCATCGACCGCTTCGCGCAGAAGGTTCACCAGTTTCGTGTCCTGACGCAGTTTCGCAGTTGGCATCGGCGGTGTCGGTACGGATGCATCCGCGCTCTCGCCTGCGGGTTTGGTACCCGCGGGTTGTTCGTCGATGTAGAGGAACGTCGAACAGGCGTTGACGAACGGTTCCGGCGTCTTCTTCTCGCCGAAGCCGAACACGCGCATGTTCTGCGCGCGCATCCGCATCGCCAGCGGGGTGAAATCGGCGTCGCTGGAAACGATCGCGAAGGCGTCGAAACGGCCGCTGTGCAGCAGATCCATGGCATCGACCACCATCGCCATGTCCGAGGCGTTCTTGCCGGTGCTGTAGGCGAACTGCTGGATCGGCTGGATGGCGTTGGGATGCAGCGCCAGCTCCCACCTTTGCAGGTTCCGACTTTTCCAGTCGCCGTACGCACGGCGCACGTTGGCGATGCCGTGCCGGGCGAGTTCGGCCAGCACGACATCGATCTTCGCGGCCGGCGCATTGTCGGCATCGATCAACAGTGCGATCCGCATCCGGTCGTCCATGGCGCTCCTCCTGGCTGCTGTCGTTCAAGCGTAGTCGCAGCGGCATCGCCATGTCCATGACGCGAACGGCCCGGTTGCCCGGGCCGTCGATGGTTTCGCGGATACCCGCTGCAATCAGTTCCAACCGTCCTCGAAGAAAGCGGTCGCGGCCACCGTCTTGCTGGCCCCGGTCTGGTTGTCGATCACGGTCACGCGCAGGCTTTTGCTGCGGCCGACCCGAATCGAACGCAGGCAGCTGATGCTGTTGGTGGCACACACGCCCACCTGCCCGGTGCTCAGGTCGGTCCAGTAGAAGGTGTAGCTGCCGGCGGTGAGCCCCACCACTTCGAACACGGCCTGGCTCGGGTTGCTTGCGGTGCCCGGCGTCCACACGCCGTAGCATTCGCCGATCTGCGGATAGTCGTATGCGTACGTATCGACGTAGCAGCCGAGCTGGGCGTTGGATACGTTGCCGGCATGCGCGACTTCGGCATGGCCGAAAACGCCGCCGGCGAGCAACATCGCGGATGCGGCAATGGTCTGGATTCGCTTGAACGTCATGGCTTTCTTCCTGATTGAATGGACATGGGTGCCCGGGCGTCGTGTCGATCATTGGGGGACGACGTTTTCGGCCGGTGTGCAGAGCGAAACGCGCGCGGAATCCCCCGCTGCGCTCGCCTTGCCTGTCAGGAAGCGGGAAAAGCCGAAGAACAGGATCATGTGCTGCGCCGATGCGCATAAAAAAACGGCCCGGTTGCCCGGGCCGTTCGTGTCTGTATCGCTGGCGACCCGGATCAGGCCGCGAACAGCGCCTTCATCTTCTTCAGCGCATTGGCTTCGATCTGGCGGATACGCTCGGCGGAGACGCCATATTCGTCGGCCAGCTCCTGCAGCGTGATCTTGCTGTCGTCGTCCAGCCAGCGGCGCTTGACGATATCGCGCGAGCGGGCGTCGAGCTTGGCCAGACCGGCGCGCAGCAGGTCGAGTTGATCCGATTCGCTGTCGGCGCTTTCGTAGGTCTGCGCCGGGTCCTGACCCTCGGCCATCAGATAGGCCACGGGTGCCGGCGGACCATGGTCCTCGTCGACATCGTCAGGCGCATCGAAGCCGATGTCGCGACCGGAGAGGCGCGATTCCATCTCCAGCACTTCGCGCTCGGAGACGTTGAGGTCCTTGGCGACCGCGCGCACTTCCTCGGCGTTGAGCCAACCCAGGCGGGTCTTGCTGCGACGCAGGTTGAAGAACAGTTTGCGCTGGGCCTTGGTGGTCGCGACCTTCACGATGCGCCAGTTCTTGATGATGAACTCGTGCATCTCGGCGCGGATCCAGTGCACCGCGAACGACACCAGGCGCACGCCGACATCCGGGTCGAAGCGCTTCACGGCCTTCATCAGGCCGATGTTGCCTTCCTGGATCAGGTCGGCCAGCTGCAGGCCGTAGCCGTTGTAGCCGCGTGCGACGTGGACGACGAATCGCAGATGCGAGAGCACCAGTTCGCGCGCGGCGTCGAGGTCGTCCTGCCCGTGGAAACGGCGGGCGAGCGTCTGCTCGTCTTCGGCGGAGAGGACCGGAATCTGGTGGACCGCGCCGACGTAGGCTTCGAGCGAACCCAATGCGCTCGGGATCGGCAGGCTGTTCGGAATCAGGGCTGTGCTGGCAGTGGTCTGGTTCATAGGATTCGATATTAGCAGTCGGCCGGTTGGAGTGCTAAAGCCGGAAAAGGTTCCCAGTGTTCTGTTCATGGAATGATCAGCATGTTTTGTTCCGCCGCAGCCAGGCGGCTGACCGTCGCACGGCCCTGCTCGATTTATATCCAATAAAATCAACGTCTTGAGGGGGCGGGTTGTACTTTGGCTATGCACCACTCTCGACGTCTCGGATAAGGCTGGGGCAAAAGCCGCTGTCAGGGGAGGTCCGAAGGTCACGCGAATCCACGGACCCTTCAGCTGGCGGTTCGGAATCACGCGAGGTCGGAGCCGGGCAGTCGCCGGCTATGGAAAAGGCCTCGAAACGGTGCCCGGAAAAATCATTCTGGGCCGCGCTCGATACGCATGGCGCCGTGCTGTTCCACGACTTCGATCCCGGTGCCGAAGGTTTCTACCGGTTCGCATCGCGTTTCAATCATGCGTTCCTGACCGCTCCGTTCGGGGACCGCAAGAACGCTGGCGACCGCAATGAATTGCAGGCCGTCACGCTGGGGCAAGCGGGCCTCGGTCTGCACTTCGAATTCGGCAACAGCCCGCTGCGACCCGATCTGCTATGGCTTTTCTGCCGCAAGCCGGCGGCTGAGGGGAGGGGTGGCGAGACGCTGCTGTCCGATGGCGCCGCTGGGCGTTGGCGGAATTGCATGCCCAGGATGCAAACGGTCGCAGGATGATCCTCGCAGGAATGATCCGGAAGAAATACCGCTCTACGTGAGCACAGCCCGATTTAAGAGCCTGTTCAAAATCTCACCACAAGCATCGATTTTACTCGTCATTCCCGCGAAAGCGGGAATCCAGCGTCTTTAACCCGTTGAAATACAACGACACTGGATTCCCGCTTTCGCGGGAATGACGAGCTAAATTTTCAACGCGAAAGGATTTTGAACAGGCTTTAAGGCGGAGTGATACAAATGCCTTCGTAGGGTGGCGGTGAGCGCAGCGAACCCCACCTGCGTCATCGGCAAAGGCATGAATGGTCATCGACGAGCCGCCACCTCGATCAATGTATGCCGCGACGGATGCGACCGGATGGTGGGGTTCGCTGCGCTCACCACCACCCGACGTTGGGTCCGTCGCTTGCATCCGGCGTGCCGAATCTGTCGTATAAGGTGACTGGCGCACGTGCCTTGCCTGCCGTTCGATGCGGCAAATCCGAGAACTCCCCCATGCGGCTCAAACTCTTCGCCATCGCGCTACCGGTCTTTTTCGCACTGGACATGCTGTGGCTGGGCCTGCTGGCGAGCGATTTCTATGCCGCTCAAATCGGCGGTCTGATGAAGGCCGACGTGAACTGGATGGCGGCGGTGCTGTTCTATCTGATCTTCATCGGCGGCATGGTGTTTTTCGTGATCGCGCCCGCGCGCGAAAAACGCTCGATGCGCCATGCGCTGTCGGTGGGTGCGGCGTACGGGTTCATCACCTATGCCACGTTCGATCTGACCGCGTTGGCGCTGTTGAAGGATTGGCCGCTGCTGATCACCGTGGTCGATCTGGCCTGGGGCACCGTGCTGTCGGTGTCGGTGTCGACGATCACCTTCGCCATCGCAAAACGGTTGGGGGTGTGAACCGATGAACCTGTCCGGTCTTGCCGAAGTGTGGCTGCCGCTGTCGGCGATGCTGTTGCTGGCGGTCTCGGCGTGGGCGCTCAGCGTCAAACTGCGCGATGTGAGCATCGTCGACAGCCTCTGGTCGATCTTCTTCATCGTCTTCATGCTGCTGTTCGCATGGCGGATGCGCAGCGACGCCACGGCGGCGTATGTGCTGATCGCATTGATCGTGCTGTGGGGGCTGCGCCTGTCGGGCTACATCACCTTGCGCAACCACGGCAAGGGCGAGGACCGGCGCTATCAGGCGATCCGCGCGCGCAATCAGCCGAATTTCGAGTTCAAGAGTCTGTATCTGATTTTCCTGCTGCAGATGGTGCTGGCGACGGTGATCGTGCTGCCGGTGGTGCCGATTCTCAACGATGCCCAGCATGCCAACGGGTTGACGTATGCGGGTTTCGCCATCGCCGCGTTCGGCGCGCTGTTCGAGACCGTAGCCGACGCGCAGATGGCGCGCTACAAGGCGACGCGCACCGCGCAGGACACGGTGATGAATCGCGGCCTTTGGCGCTACAGCCGGCACCCGAATTATTTCGGCGAGGCCACGTTCTGGTGGGGCCTCTGGGTCGCTTCGGCCAGCATGGGCGGCGCGTGGACGCTGTTCTCGCCGCTGCTGATGACCTGGCTGCTGACGCGCGTCTCCGGCGTGCCGCTGCTGGAAGCGGATCTGCAGCAGCGCAGCCCGGCGTATCGCGAGTATCTGCTGACCACCCCGCGATTCGTGCCGGGGCGGCCGACGCGTTAGCGGCGGTCGTCGTGCAGGCAAGGAATGATGGATGAGGTCTTTCGCGAAGAGCTCGGGCCTGAAGGCCCTCCTGCGAAAGGCCGACAGGCATCGATCGTCGAGCCGCGTCAGACATCGTTCCTGCGGTCTTCGTACCAGAGTTTCAGATCCTTGCGTGAGTGGAGCACTTTGCGACCGTGAACCGCCATGCGCAGCAGCAGGCCGACGTGGTCGCGCAGGGTGAAGGTGCGCAGTTTGCGGTCCGAGGTGACGACCGCCTCGCGCAGGATCACGAAGCGTCCCTGCCGCGCGAGTGCGCGGCTGATGGCGATATCTTCGGCGGCGAAATAGGTTTCGTCGAAGCCCTTCGCGGCGTCGAAGGCGCTGCGGGTGCAGAAGATGAAGCAGCCGGGGGCGATTTTCCATTGCCGCAGCAGCCAGGTGAACGTGTTCGCGGTCCAGCGTTCGTGCCACACCGGGTTGCCCTGCAGTCGCACGGTGACGCCGCCGCCGACGGCCCCGCCGTCGAGTGCCATCAATGCCGCGCGCAGCACGGCTGTGTCGATGACCGTGTCGGCATCGATGAAGATCAACCGCGCGCCCTGCGCATGCTGCGCGCCGGCATTGCGGGTGGCGGCGATATGGCGGTGCTCCACGCGCAGCACTTCCGCACCATGCGTGGTCGCGATGTCTGCGGTGGCGTCGGTCGAGGCGTCGTCGACCACGATGATTTCGTGCGCAGTCCCGACCTCCGCAGCGGCTTGGCGCAGTGCAGTCAGCGTTGCGGGTAGATACCGCGCTTCGTTGTAGGCGGGGATGATGAACGACAGCAAAGCCAGGGCCTGGATCGGGTTTCCGTAGCGAAGCCCGGAGTATAGCCAAGTACCAGAAACCGCCGACCCGGTCGTTCCCGCGCTTGGAGAGACATGCATGGCAGGCTCATCCGCGCGACAATAGGCGGTCTGCGGCGGGTCGCCGCATCGAATTCCGGGACCGCAATGCCTGCTTCTTCACCGCCTTCGCACGATGCGACGCATCGTGATGCATCCGCCGATCTTTTCGCCGATATCTCAACCGACGCGCTCGCCGCCGACGCCCGCGCCTGTATCGCGTTTCTGGATGCCGTTGCGGCCGATCGCGAGCTGCTGGATCGTTTGACCGCCGAAGATCGCGGGCGGCTGCATCAGGCGGTGGCCAGCGTCTATCACCCGGACCCGGTGCTGCGCCGGCAGAAGATGAAGGCCGCCGAGCGCGCGCGCAATGCCGCGCAAGTGGCGCGCGAGGAAGCGGTGCTGCACGAGACCGGCATCCGCGAGCTGCGCCGTCGGCCGGTGTTCACCACGCCGAATTATTTTCCGCCGCCGGATTCCACCGCCGACGATCAACAGACCGATACGCCCGAACCGCGCGAATCGATCGAGCCGCAGCACTGCTACGTCTGCAAGCAGAAATATTCGCTGATCCATCATTTCTACGACCAGCTGTGCCCGACCTGCGCAGAGTTCAATTTCGCCAAGCGCACCGAAACCGCCGACCTGCGCGGTCGAGTCGCATTGCTGACCGGCGGGCGGGTGAAGATCGGCTATCAGGCCGGGCTCAAGCTGCTGCGCGCGGGCGCGAGCCTGATCGTGACCACGCGCTTCCCGCGCGATTCGGCCGCGCGCTATGCCGAAGAACCGGATTTCGGCGACTGGGCCGACCGTCTGGAAATCTTCGGCCTCGACCTGCGCCACACGCCCAGCGTCGAGGCGTTCTGCCGCGAGCTGGTGGCGACCCGCGACCGTCTCGATTTCATCGTCAACAACGCCTGCCAGACCGTGCGCCGTCCGCCGGAGTTCTATGCGCACATGATGGATGGCGAAACCGCCGCCGCGCACGACGTGCCCGAGCATCTGCGCAAACTGCTCGGCGGCTACGAAGGCCTGCGCCAGTACGCGATGCTGCCCGAGGGCGCGGACGGTTCGTCGCTGTCGGTACAGGGACGCGGCAGCGACCGCGATGTGCTCGCGGGCATCACCCGCGCCGCCGAGCTGTCGCAGATTCCGCTGCTCGCCGAGGAAATGGTCGGGCAGCAGCATCTGTTTCCGCAGGGGCGACTCGATCAGGACCTGCAGCAGATCGATCTGCGCACGCGCAATTCATGGCGGCTGCTGATGGCCGAGGTGCCGGCCGTCGAACTGCTGGAAGTGCAACTGGTCAACGCGATCGCGCCGTTCATCATCAACGCGCGCTTGAAACCGCTGATGCTGCGCACCCGCGAAGGCGAGGCGCCGGGTCGCGACAAACACATCGTCAACGTGTCGGCGGTCGAAGGCCAGTTCTACCGAAAGTTCAAGACCACGCGGCATCCGCATACCAATATGGCGAAGGCGGCGCTGAACATGATGACGCGCACCGCCGCAGCCGATTACCACAACGACGGCATCCACATGAACGCCGTCGACACCGGCTGGGTGACCGACGAGGATCCGGCGGAGCTCGCCGCGCGCAAGGTCATCGAGGAACGCTTCCATCCGCCGCTGGATATCGTCGATGGCGCCGCGCGCATCGTCGATCCGATCATCGACGGCATCAACACCGGGCAGCATGTCTGGGGACAGTTTCTCAAGGATTACCGGCCGACCGACTGGTAAGCCGCCAGACGGGGGGCGATACTGCGGACCACGGGGGAGATCGATCGGCACCGGAAGCCGAATTCGATCCCGATCTTTCCGGGTAACGGTCATCCGTATTGGATGGCCGCATCGGGTCGGGACATGGATTGTTCTGTCACCGGAGGATACCCACCATGCATTCCGCTACGAACCGCACGCGTTTTCGATCCTGGCTGCATGCGCGTTGCGCATGCATCATGATGCTGATCGGCCTGTTCGCCAGTCCGCTGTCCCATGCACAGGGCTTGAATTACACCATCACCTATCAGGCCAGTGCCGGCCGGGCTACCGTTGTGTCTTCGCAGTACGGTACGTGGCAAGCGGTGCCGTCCGGCCCATGGGGCGTGCTGCATCTGATCTCCGCCGCACCGGGGACGCAGCAGCCCCCGAACACCACGCGACATGTGGTGCAGTTCGATGTCATGTCGCCGAACTATTTCGGCACCGGAGGCGGGCATTTCGGTTTGTTCTCGCGCGCCGACATGTACACGCAGACCTACGATACGAGTTATCCGTATCGTGGCCATGGCGTGATTCTCGGCGATGTGTCGGCCTATCCGAATTTCAATCACCCGTACGGATATCCGTGCACGCAAACGCCTGCGCAGAACCGGATCGCGATCGAAGTCGCTGGCGCATCGCCGGTATCGTCGCAGCCGAATTGCGTGTTCGGCCAAGAGACCTACAGCCCGCAGGTCCTGGCCAACGGTGCGTGGTATCGGGTCAGATTGGTGTCCGGCTACAGCAATGGTCAGTATCAGACCAGTTATTCGCTCTATCTTCCGACATGGGTCGGCTGGCTGGAGTACACGCAGCGCACGAAGACATACGCCTATCCGGCGCTGCCGAGCAATCTCGGTGGCTGGTTCTTCGCCGAAACGTTCAAACGCTCGACCGACTGGACGCTTTACATCACGAATCTGGACGCCCATTGGGAGTGATGCCGAGGACGTAAACCGTGTTCTGCATCACACGCAGCCTGCGCGGGTGACGCGGAATGCCCGTGTCGTCCGTTCTGGCCGCTGTTTGCGCAATGTTCTGGCATAAGATGCCCTGTGCCCCGGCCAAGGCATCGTGACAAGGATGGGCCGGGCGGGTGGGGGACGCCCGATAGACATCGTACGGACACACCGAGCCGGGATACTCCGCGTCGTCCATTCACTCCCGGGAGATGTCATGAAACGCAGCCTCGTCGCGATCTTCGGTCTATGCCTATTGCTTTTCGGCGCGCAAGCGTCGGCCCAGTCGTATCTTCGCGTAGTGTCCTGGAACATGCTGCACGCCGGTTGGAGCGGGCAGCAGGATTGGAACGGCTACGCGGCGCAGATATGGAACAACAACGGCAGCGCAGCGGGCGCTGCGAACGGCGTGGACCTGGTGTTCGGCCAGGAAGTGATGTACCCCACGTCGGCAGCCAGCGTCGCCGCAGCGTTGACAGCGACCAGCGGTTTCACCTGGGATTATCGCGTCACCGCCGCCATCGGTCGCAGCAGTTACAAAGAGAGTTATGCGGTGTTTTTCCGCACCGATCGCGTGCAACTCATCTCCGCCTCCGTGTGGGCCGATACCGGCGACAAGTTCGAGCGCGAGCCGCAGATCGTCAAGGTCCGTCATATCCAGACCGGCGCCGATTACACCTTCATCAACTGGCATACCGTGTTCGGCACCACTGCGGAACGCCAAGCCGAAGTGCAGCTGATCAGCACGGTGTTCAAGTCCATCCAGGACGACAGCAGCAGCGATCAGGACGTGATCCTGGTGGGCGACCACAATCGCGAGGCGACCTCGCCCTGGTGGGCCAACCTCACAGCGCTGACGCCTGCGGTGGCATATCGCGTCAACGAGCTGACCTCGATCAACACCAGTTGCGCGTTCGCCAGCCGTTACGATCATTTCTGGATGCAGAACAGCTACGTCACCGAGTATTCGACCTCGGGTCGCGACTACATCGCCGACATGTGCGTGTTCCGCAATGGCCTGTCGGACCACGCCCCGGTTTATCTCTCGCTCTATTCGACTGCAGACACGGACTGATCCGATCCGCACGATGGCGATTCGGTGGCGTTCCTCGCTGATCCTCGGCGCCTGCCTCGCGGCGGGCGCCGTTGCTTTCGGCGTGTACTGGTGGTCCTCGCATCGAGACACCGGCAGCGTGCCGCGCGAAGTCGCCGCGTTCGGAGCTTCGGCGGATGAAGCAAACGCGATGGGCGAACGCGCGATCACGCTACGCATGCGCCTGTTGCCCGAAGGTGGCGTATCGGCGTCTCCGGGCTCGGTGCGGATCGGCCTGGCGTATGTCTCGCCGGATGAACTGGCGGCCTACCAGGCTTGGTTGCGCGGCGGTGGAGAAGGCGCCGGGCCGCGCGACTTCAAGGATCTGGCGACGGTCACGCGGTGGTTGAACGTGCCGGCGACCTTGAATGCGGAGGGCGTTGTCGTGGTGATGCCGACGCGGCTGCCCGCAGCGGATCGCTATGTGCTGCAGGCGCGCGCGAACGATGGCCTGCGCTTCTATGAAGCATCGTTCACGCGCGAGGATATGCCAACAGAGATCGCCCCACGCGTTGCGGCGGGTCTGCGCCTGCGCGCGCCCGCGCGCACAGAAGGTGCGCGCCTGTTGTTCCGTCGTATCGAAGGCTCGCGGGACGCTGCATGGCAATCGTTGATGCGTCGCGAGGCGTCGGCGGTGCTCGACGCCTACGACGAACGCCCGCTGCGGGTGACTGCGGATGCTGTTGTTGCGCCGCTGCCGCCGGGGCCGCTGGATGTGATCGCGGTGATCGATGGCGTGGAAACCGAGCGTCGGAGAATCACACTGTCGGCCGGACGCTTGACGACGTTCGATCTCGACGCCGAAGCGTCGGAACTGGCGGCCGCATTGTCGGCGACGGTGGCGCTGCGGCTGGTCGAAAAAGGCAGCGGCATGCCGGTGAAGGACGCGACGGTGGTGTGGTCTTCGCCGCGCGGCGAGCGCAGTCTGCGCACGGATGGTTCGGGTTCTGTCCGCATCGAAGGCATCGACCCGCTGCTGCCGCTGCCGATCGACATCCGGTTTGCGCCACCGAAGACGCCGTCGTTTCTCGTCGACGCATTACCGTCGTGGCCCGAGCGGCTGCCGATGACGCTCGACCTGGCCGATGCGCCCGTGAATGCGGGCGTGATCGCCAGAACGGTCGAACTCGAACCGCTGCGCTGGTTGATGGTCGAGACGCCGGGCATCGACATTCCACGCCGGCCGCGCGTGGGCGATCCCTTTCCCGTGTTCGTACTGCAGCGACGGGAAGATGCGGTGTGGCGCGATTCGTCTGCCGATTATTTCCGACCCGTGGGGGATGGATTGGCGGTGTCGCTGAACCAGCCGGGCACCGTGCGCATCGCGGCGGTACTCGCGCCGTGGTCTTTGCGCTTCAGCGACGCGGTGGAGATCGGCGATGCTTCTGCGGATACCCGTTACCGCACCCGCATCGCCGCTACCGGCGGGCGTCGCGTGCGTCTGCGCATCGCTGCGGACGGTCGGCCGTTGGCGTCGGCTCCCGTGCATCTGCTGTCCTCGCTGCGCGGCGTGCCCCCGAAGACGCTCACTGCGGATCGCGCTGGGCAACTGGTGCTCGACAACGTGACCGAGCCGGAGGTACTGCTGGAAGTGCCCGGCTTCGAGCAGGTCAGCGTGCGGCTGCAAGGTGCCGAGGTTGCCGTCTCATTGCGTCGCGATGGCGTCTGATGCCTCGCATGACGGACTTGCGCGGTGCCGCGTGGGCAGCCGACAATCGGATCGGACATTCACCGGGCGACTTCCATGCGTACGAACATGCTGCGTTGCGCGATGCTGTCGCTGGCGCTCACGGCGGTGAATCCTCCCGTGAACGCTGCAACTCCGGTGTTCGCGAGCGAATACACCGATCTGGCCAAGGATTGTCGTCCTGCATTCGCGGATACCGAGCTTGAGGAAGGCCAGGACAACGCGCTGCACTGCAAGGGCAGCGGGGGGTATGGCCTGTTCATTTATTTCTCCGCCGTGGACGCGATGCTGACGGTCGAGAATGCGCGCGGAGACACCGTCTTCGATACGCCGCTGTCTCTGGACGATTATGAACGCGGCAAAGTGGAGTGGCGCCTTGCCGATGGTCGTGCGTTCGCGATCATCGTGCGCATCAAGCCGAAAGGTGCCACGGAAACGCTCGAAATCCGCGGCATCGACAGTCATCGCGCGATTCGCGGCAGTGTCCCGGTCGCGGCGCACGGGAATGCGAACGTGGATGCGCGCGCGATGACGGACAAGGCCTACGTTGCGAGCGTGATGAACGAGCAATGATCGCTGCCGCACGGGGCGGAACGGGCGAATGACCCGCTCTCGCCCGGATGCGGCCTAGCCGCCGACGAAATCGGTCGGGTCGAGTTCTTCCGCCAGCAACAGCCGGATATCGTCCGTCGACAGCAGCATCTTCAACTGCGTCGCGAGCGGCTTCAGCTGTTCGTGCTGCGTGCACAGCGCCCAGATCCGGTCGATCATCGTCTCGAAATCGACCGCGGGGTCGTACACGATCGCACCGCTCTGGGCGACGATCTGCAGCAGCTGACGCGCCATGTCGCGGGCCTGTTCGACCTTGAGCGCGCGCGGCTGCAGCGCATGCTGCAGCGAGAGTTGCAGTTCGTGCACCAGACCGATCGCGATCGTCTGCTGGCGCCGACGCAGCGTGCCGCGCTTGTCGTCGTCGAACACCGGCGCGAGGATGCGTGCTTTCAAGCCCGAGAGTTCCGCAGCTTCGACCAGGCGATGGGTGGACAGCAAATCCTCGGCGCGACGGATCCAGTCCATGAGCGTCGCCATGACCTGCGGCGATTTCCGCTCGAACTGGCGCACGATGCCCGGCAGTTCGAGCAGCGCGTCGGAGAGTTGTCGCGTGAGTTGGAGTGTCGATCTGAGCATGGTCGATTACTCCGGCAGCAGTTTGCGTTCGATGGAGCCATCGCTGTTCTCGATGGTCTGCCATTCCATGCCGTCCTCGCTGACCTTCATCCGGATGCGGATCACGTCTTCGGGGCGCTGTTCGCGCAGGCGATGGGACTCGGCGATGACCGTCAGCTGATCGAGCACCGGTTTGTCGACAACGCCGACCACCAGGCCGATGCCGAGTTCGGAGGCGCGCTTGCTGATCTCATCCTGCACGTAGCCGGCCGGAAATTTGCCTTCATGCAGCTTGGCTTCGGTGCCGATCTCGAACAGGTCAGCGACGATCCTGTCGGCGTAGATCATGATCGGCTTCTGGATGTCGCCCTCGGCCTTGATCTGCTCCACAAGCGCGGCGATGCGGGTGTCCAGCGCGGTCAGCAGCTTCTGGGCGGCGATCGGTGGCAGTTCGGTGTAGTCGACGAATCGCGCCAGTTCGCGCGCGTTGACGCGCTTGAATTCGGCGTTGCCGATCGGATCGAGCTGATAGCCGCTGCGTTCGGTCAGACCTTCGATCGCAACCGGAATGGTCAGCTCGATATCGCTGATCCGCATGCGTGGTACCGAGAAATGTTTGAGCAGATCGTGCTTTGCGTATTGGTCGGCGACCTGCACGGTCTGCACATCCGCCATCACGCGCGCATCGGTGATGCTGCTGAAGAGGCCGCCGAGGTATTCGTTGAGAGTTGCCATGGTCGTGTCCTGGGAAATGTGTGAAGTGGGGCCGGCATGACGCCGGCCCCGGTGTTGCATCAGGCGCTGACGATGCTGTCTTCCAGCATGGTCAGGATGCGATCCAGGCCAGCCGGGATTTCGTCGTTCACCGCGTGCACGCGCACGCCGAGGTTGTAGGTCTTCTCGACGCTGGTGCCGCTGCTGGCCGTCCGCTTGTAGGACGCGGAGGCCTTGAAGTTGACGATCTTGTAGTTGATGCCGAGTTCGGCGCTGGCCGCGAATTCGCTGGAGACGTTGGAAGTCTCCGTCGAGGTCAGCTTGGCGTTGAAGTCGATCGTCAGCGTTTCGATCCGCAGTGCCGGGATCGTCAGCATGGTCAGGAAGGGCACCGAGATGTTCACTTCGGCGTCGATGAACGGCTCGTTGGTCGGGCCGGCCGGCAGGCTCGAATCGAACGCCGGATTCGGGGCCTTCTTCTTGTAGTTGAAGTCGACATAGCGCAAGTCGGTGATGTTGCCGCTGGCATCTTTTTCGAAGCCCACTTCCTTGATGAAGTTGACCTGCGACATCGACGCGGCATGCTGAGCCTGCACGGCGGCCTGCAGCGGACCACCGATGTAGACGCTGAAGTCGAGACTGTTGAGTTCCTGGACGAGATTGGCCATGGGTATTGCTCCTTTGATTGGTTGCCTACTCTGTTGCGGCTTTTCGGCTTCCGCCGCCTGCGTGCTGTACCGTCCGCCACGACGACGCGCACCATCCGTGGCGTGCGTCGTCGAAGGCTGAGCGTCCTTGCGGAAGGCGACTCCCTGTCGCTTTCCCGGTGATCTACGAGAGGTCCGCCCGGCACGCAATCGGGCGGTCGTGGATGCGGTGATGTCTTTGCGTGCTGTCCATTATCCGCAGCGGGGTCGCATCGGCTGCGACTGCATAAAACGCCTTGAAAAAAGGCGAAAACGGCATGGAAAAGATGCGGGAAATGCCATTTGTCAAGCGCTGTTCCGAGTCGGTTCAAGATGCAAAAACGCCTTCCGCAGCGCTTGACATCCACAGCCTGGTAGGCCGGGCTGACAAGCCCGGCAACCGATATCGCATGATGTTGTGC
>JBAQRU010000372.1:0-13635 GCA_049296025.1 Lysobacteraceae bacterium
GCCCTGGGCGACACCGGCCGGGTGGTGGCGCTGGATATCCTCGAGATGCCGACACTGGCCGGGGTCGAGTTCATCCACGGCGACTTCCGCGAGGACGAGGTGCTGGCCCGGCTCGAAACCATGCTGAACGGTCAGGCTGTGGACCTTGTGCTCTCCGACATGGCCCCCAATATGAGCGGTGTGGATGCGGTGGACCTGCCCCGGGCCATGCATCTGGCGGAACTGGCGATGGACTTCGCCGACCGTCATCTGCGGCCCGGCGGCGTCTTCCTGATCAAGCTGTTCCAGGGAGTGGGTTTCGACGATTACGTCCGGGCCTTGCGCAAGCGCTATACCCGTGTCGTCATCCGCAAGCCGGCGGCATCGCGCAAGCGGTCGCCGGAGGTTTACGCTCTGGCACAGGGCAAGCATCACACTGCGGTCGGTTGACGCGGTGGCAAACTCCGGAATTCCGAATATCCGGTCCCGCGTGGGGCCGATCGCGCAAGAAGGGTGAACAACTTGGCCAAGAATCTGCTGCTGTGGGTGATCGTCGCCATCGTGCTGATGGCGGTGTTCCAGAGCTTCACCCCTCCGGGGCTGGGCACGGCCAACAAGCCGTTGACCTACGACCAGTTCGTGCAACAGGTCCAGGCCGGCAAGGTGAAGAAAGTCGTCATTGAAGAAGACGGCAAGACCATCCGCGGCGTGAACAAGGACGACAGCGAATTCCAGACCTTCAGTCCGGGAGATCCCGAACTGGTCGGCGACCTGATCAACCACAAGGTCGAGATCGTGCAGACGCCGCCGTCGTCGGGGCGCAATCTGTTCCTCGGCCTGCTGTTCAATCTGCTGCCGATCGCGCTGATCGTCGGCTTCTTCTTCTACTTCCTGCGGCAGATGCAGCAGGGCGGCAGCAAGGGCGCGATGTCCTTCGGCCGCTCGCGCGCCAAGCTGCTCAACGAAGACCAGACCAAGGCGACGTTCGCCGATGTCGCCGGCTGCGACGAAGCGAAAGAGGAAGTGGCCGAACTGGTCGAATTCCTGCGCGACCCCGGCAAGTTCCAGAAGCTCGGCGGCAAGATTCCGCGCGGCGTGCTGATGGTCGGTCCGCCCGGCACCGGCAAGACCCTGTTGGCGAAAGCCATCGCCGGTGAGGCCAAGGTACCGTTCTTCAGTATCTCCGGTTCCGACTTCGTCGAGATGTTCGTCGGCGTCGGCGCCAGCCGCGTGCGCGACATGTTCGAACAGGCCAAGAAGCATGCGCCGTGCATCATCTTCATCGATGAAATCGACGCGGTCGGCCGTCATCGCGGCGCCGGTCTGGGCGGCGGTCACGACGAGCGCGAACAGACCCTCAACCAGTTGCTGGTCGAGATGGATGGTTTCGAGGGCGGCGAAGGCGTGATCGTGGTGGCCGCGACCAACCGTCCCGACGTGCTCGATCCGGCGCTGCTGCGTCCGGGCCGTTTCGATCGCCAGGTTGTGGTGGGCCTGCCCGATGTGCGCGGTCGCGAACAGATCCTGCGCGTGCACATGCGCAAGGTGCCGCTGGCCGATGACGTGGTGCCGATGGTGATCGCGCGCGGTACGCCCGGTTTCAGCGGCGCCGATCTTGCCAACCTCGTCAACGAGGCCGCGCTGTTCGCAGCGCGCGAGAACGGCAAGGAAGTGCGCATGGAGCATTTCGACAAGGCCCGCGACAAGATCATGATGGGCACCGAGAACCGCTCGATGGCCATGAGCGAGGAAGAAAAGCGCAACACCGCGTATCACGAAGCCGGTCACGCCATCGTCGGTCGGCTCGTGCCGGATCACGATCCGGTCTACAAGGTGACGATCATTCCGCGCGGACGCGCCCTGGGCGTGACCATGTATCTGCCCGAAGGCGACCGTTACAGCATCACCCGCGAAGGGCTGCACAGCCGGTTGTGTTCGCTGTATGGCGGACGCGTCGCCGAAGAGTTGATCTTCGGTGCCGACAAGGTCACCACCGGCGCGTCGAACGATATCGAGCGCGCGACCAAGATGGCCCGCAACATGGTCACCAAGTGGGGCCTGTCGGAAGAACTCGGTCCGATCGCCTACGGTGAAGAAGAGGACGAGGTGTTCCTCGGGCGTTCGGTCACCCAGCACAAGAACGTGTCCGACGACACCGCGCGCAAGATCGACGAAGTCGTGCGCAGCATCCTCGACAACGCGCACGCCCGCACCAAGAAACTGCTGACCGACAATCTCGACAAGCTGCACACGATGGCGAAGCTGCTGCTGCAGTACGAAACCATCGACGCACCGCAGATCGACGCGATCATGGAAAACCGCGAGCCGCCGCCGCCGATGGGCTGGGATCGCAATCCTCCGCCCAAGGACGACGCGCGTCCGCCGGCACCGATGATCGGCGGGCCCGCTGCGCAGACCTAGATGTCGATGGCATCACGCAACCTGAAAGGCCAGAGTTTCTCTGGCCTTTTTTACTGACGGAAATCCCGATGTTCGATCTTTCTCCGCAACTCGACTGCGCCGGCCGGATCCTCGTGCTCGATCGCCCGCGCGTGATGGGCATCGTCAATGTCACTCCGGATTCGTTCTCCGACGGCGGCGAACATGCGACGACCGCCGTCGCCATCGCGCACGCGCTGCGGCTTGCGGAGGAGGGCGCGGATCTTCTCGATATCGGCGGCGAATCCACCCGTCCCGGTGCCGACGATGTGTCGTTGGAGGAAGAACTGCGCCGGGTGATTCCGGTGATCGAGCGTCTGTCGAAAGCGACGTCGTTGCCGATCAGCATCGACACCTCCAAGCCCGAAGTGATGCGCGCGGCGGTCGCGGCCGGCGCCGGCATGATCAACGATGTGTACGCGCTGCGTCGCGAAGGTGCGCTGGACGCGGCAGCGGAACTCGGCGTGCCGGTGGTGCTGATGCACATGCTGGGCGAGCCGCGTTCGATGCAGGACACGCCCGACTACGACGATGTCGTCGCCGACGTGCATCGTTTTCTCGCCGAACGCATCTTCGCTGCGGAAATGTCCGGCATTCCGAAAAAAAGGATCGTGGTCGATCCCGGCTTCGGCTTCGGCAAGACCACCGCGCACAATCTGGCGCTGCTTGCGCAGTTGGAGCGCTTCACCGATCTGGGCGTGCCGGTGCTCGCCGGGCTTTCGCGCAAACGCACGATCGGCGAACTTACCGGCCGCGACGATCCGCACGATCGCGTGCATGGTTCCGTCGCTGCGCACGTCATCGCTGCGCAGCGCGGCGCGAAACTGCTGCGCGTGCATGATGTCGCCGCAACTGTCGATGCCTTGAAAGTATGGCGTGCCGTGGCCGAAGTGCCGATGCCGAAGAAATCCTTGGCATCGTCTTCGGGCATCCGCTGGCCGGACGAGGATTAGCCAGCGGTGCAAACGCGACTGGTTGCTTTATCTCCGCGTGCCATCCCGGTACGTGCCATCCCGGAAACGTGTGGACACAGCCGCAGTGTTTGACGCGGTTGGCGGCACATTTGTCGAGGCCTGCGTTGTGCGCGGTCGAACGCGCGCGCGCGAACCGTTGCGCTCTGTCGGCGCGAGATTCTGCTTCCAGTAGCGCAGCAGTTCGCGCAGCGCTTCGGGCTTGTTGGCCGGCGCCGGCTGTCCGGCCTGATTCTTCGTGTTCTCGCCATGACAGCCCGCGCAGGTGCGGATTTCGCCCGGCTGCATCGTCACCCAGATGCGTTCGCGCACGATCGCCGCGCCGCTGGCATCCGTGGTCTGCCAGGTCAATGCGCGATTGGCCGGAACGAATGCGGCGGTCGAGCCATCGGCGGCGATCTTCACGCTGCTCGGCGGACCCGAGGGATTGGCGGGGTTCTTCGACACCGCCATCGGCTGCGCCAGTGGGCGTTTTCCCGAACGGAAATTGTTGTAGCCGCGGATCTGCGCGGCCTCGAAGATCTGGTAATGCGCGATGTCGTAGACGCGCCCGCCGTCGCCGGTGGTCTTCAGGCCCGACGGGAGACGCAGATTGAACGGTTGCTGGCGATCGGCCCGGTCGCGGCTGGTCTGGTTGCGGGTCACGATGAGCGCGAGCTGGTTGGCCTTCATCCAGTCGCGGAGCATGCGTTCGTCGACCTGTTCCTCGTTGAGCACTGCTTTCTCGATCGCTTCTATCGGCGACACGCCTGCGGCGGGCCTCGCTCTCGCAACGACCTCCACCGCTTCGAATTCCCACAGCGGGCCGCTGTAGGTGAGTTTCACGTCGGGGCTCCACCACGACACGGTCTTGTTGATGCCGGTGGTGAGCGGCGTGCCGGCGGTGAACATGCCGTTGCCATCGGTCGCCAACTGATGCAGTCGGAACTGGACGCCTTCCTGCACGGTCGCGCTCGCGGTGTAGGACGCCACCATCTGTCCCGACGTCAACGGCAGCGGATTGCGGAAACGGCCACCGACCAGGCTGCCGTTCGTTTCCGGCGCGGAGGCGTCGACGATCGTCATCTGCTCGGGGTTCACGCCGGGCGCTCCGGTGAAGCGCACGATCTGATTGGAGGTGAGCGTGCCGAATTCGCGCGTGTAGATGCCGTAGTAGATTCCGGGCGCCTGCGGGCTTTCGTGGATATGGAAAATGCCGGCGTCGTCGCCGATGTGCTTGCGGTTGGCGATGATCGCTTCGTTGGTGAATTCCTGCAGCGCCGGATCGGTGTCGAAGGATTTGCTCAGGTATCCGAACGACATCTCGTGTCGGCCGATGTGGTTCAACGACAGTTCGCCGCTGCCGTCCTGATGCATTTCCCAGGGCGTGAACAGGTTGTAGGTGAAGCCTCTGACGTTGCCGTACGGACTGCCCATGCCGAGGCGCGACTCCGGAAATACCTCGGTCTGCGCGAGCTTTGCGGCATTCGCCGCTTCGCTCGCGGAATTGAACGCGCCGTAGGTGCCGGCGTCCGCCTGCTGGTCGCGCTGAAGGTGATCCCAGCGCGTGAAGAGGATGCGTCCGTAGCTGTCGATGAACGGCGAGAACGCGCCGCTCGGCGTGTGGTTGAGGATCGACACCTGTCCGGTTTCCGGGTTCAGACTGTGGATGCCGGTGATGGTGGCGGTGCTTTCGTATTCGTCCAACTGCGGGTACAGATGCGCTTCACCACCGCGCGGTCGATCGGAAGTGAACAGGATCCGGTCGTCGCTGGCGTAGAACGGCGAGACATTGTTGTAGCTGGCGGGCTGCCCGGGCACTTTGGTGATGACCACCGGCTGCCCTTTGCCCAATCCGGTCACTTCGTACATCTGCCACTGCTTGTCGATCTGCGTGTACTGGCTGGGCGGCGCGCCGATGACCATGCTGAAGATGGCCTTGGTCCCGCTCCAATGCACGGTCGGTTCGCGCACGGCGATCGCGTTGGCGCCCTGCTGGCCTTCCATGCCATAGCCGGCTTCCCTGGTGAGATTGCGCAGCGTGCCGTCGGGATACCGGAGCATCAGATCGCCGCCGCGCGGCGCGGACACGATCGTGCCGAGATGATTGGCGAAGGTGGAACCCCGGCTGGCGAAGACATCTCCGGGCGTCGGCACCTGGGTCACGAACAGGATCGGATTCTGGATCGCTGCTGCCGCTGCGCGCGAGACCGGACGCTTTGCCGGCAATCGAGACGTCGTGGCACCTGCGACCTTGCCTGTTCCGCTTGTCGTGTCGGTGCCCATGTCGATGCTCATCTCGGCGCCGCAGCCGCCGAGCAGCATCGAAAGACTCGCGGTCGCGCACAGAAGCATGCTGCGCCGTGCGACGTTTCTGGTGGTAACGATCATGTAGGACGCCCCGGGGGATGGGCAGTGCGCGAATGCACCCGCTCGCCGATGAGGCTAGCAGCCGCATCGATCGGGGGCTGTCGCTTGAGACACAGTGCAAGCGTGATGCAGTGCCCAGAACAGGGCGTGGGCGTTCGTCTTGAGGACATCGCGACGAATTCCTGCAACGGGATAATCGGCGATCCCGCTTTTTTGCCTGTCTGCAGGAGCGACTTCAGTCGCGAAGCCGAAAAACCTTCAGACGACTTGTTTCCGAGCACAGGAATTCGGATTTCCATGCATGTGCGGTGATGTGGTCTTCGCGACTGGAGTCGCTCCTGCGTGTCGGATTTTCAGGCTGTCGCGTAGCGTGGAAAGCCCGCACCGAGCGCTTTCGCTGCTTCGGCCGAAGGATTCCGCGGATCGTGGCCAGTGCGGCATTCGTCGTTGGCGTCCGCCGGGGTATCCTGCGCGACATCCGTTTCGATCCGGGAACCGCGCATGACTGCTGGCCAGCCGCTGCTCATCACCTTTGGCGTCTATCTGATCGCGATGATCCTCATCGGTCTGTGGGCATGGCGGTCCACCCGAAGTTTCGACGACTACATCCTCGGTGGGCGTTCGCTGGGCAGCGTGGTCACCGCGCTGTCGGCCGGCGCCTCGGACATGAGCGGCTGGCTGTTGATGGGCCTGCCGGGTGCGCTGTACCTCGGCGGCGTGTCGGAGGCATGGATCGCGCTGGGCCTGGTGGCCGGTGCATGGTGCAACTGGAAATTCGTCGCCGGCCCGCTGCGCGTCTACACCGAGCGCACGCGCAATGCGCTGACCTTGCCCGACTATTTCACCCATCGCTTCGAGGACCGCAGCAACGTGCTGCGCGTGTTTTCCGCGATCGTGATCCTGGTGTTCTTTGCGGTGTATTGCGCCAGCGGCATCGTCGCCGGTGCGCGCCTGTTCGAGAGCGTGTTCGGCGTGCCCTATGCCGAAGCGCTGTGGTGGGGCGCGGCGGCGACGATCCTGTACACGCTGATCGGCGGTTTTCTCGCGGTGAGCTGGACCGATACCGTGCAGGCGTCGCTGATGATCTTCGCGCTGGTGCTGACACCGATCGTGGTGGTGCTGGGCAGCGGCGGCGTTGATGCCAGTCTTGCGCTGATCGAACAGACCGATCCGGCGAAGCTCGACTGGTTCAAGGGCGGCGCGCTGGGAATCGTCGGGATCGTCTCGCTGCTCGCGTGGGGTCTGGGTTATTTCGGGCAGCCGCATATCCTCGCCCGGTTCATGGCCGCCGATTCGCTCGCCACCATTCCCAAGGCGCGTCGTATCGGCATGAGTTGGATGGTGCTGTGCCTGTTCGGCGCGATGGCGGTGGGATTCTTCGGCAACGCCTATTTCGCCGTGCATCCGGACCAGGTCGGTCCGGTCGCCGAAAACTCCGAACGCGTCTTCATCCAGCTCACGACCGTGCTGTTCAACCCATGGGTCGCGGGTGTGCTGCTGTCGGCGATTCTGGCCGCGATCATGAGCACGCTGTCGTGCCAGCTGCTGGTGTGTTCCAGCGCGCTCACCGAGGATTTCTACAAGGGTTTCGTGCGCCCGGGCGCCAGCCAGCGCGAACTGGTGTGGTTCGGCCGCACGATGGTGCTGCTGGTGGCGCTGCTGGCGATCTGGATCGCACGCGATCCGGACAGCCGCGTACTCGGTCTGGTGTCGTATGCCTGGGCGGGTTTCGGCGCCGCGTTCGGCCCGGTGGTCTTGTGCTCCTTGTTCTGGCAACGCATGACCCGCAACGGCGCACTCGCCGGCATGTTGATCGGTGCGGCGACCGTGATCCTCTGGAAGGAGATCGCGGTGAAGCAGCACGGCAGCGAATTGTACGAAATGGTGCCGGGCGTGATCGCGGCATGCATCGCGATCTTCGTGGTCAGCCGGTTCGGCAAGGCGCCTTCGGATGAAATCCAGCTCCGGCACAACGGCGTGATGGAGACGCTGAAGGTGCATGGATATTGATCCTTTTTGTGGGAGCGGCGGAAGCCGCGATAGGGCTTTGCCGGGAGTGTCTGGTCGTGGCTTCCGCAGTTCCTACAAAACAGCAATGTGATCCTCATGACCGCCGACACCCGCCCCCTCGCCATCGCATTGATGGGCCCAACCGCATCGGGCAAGACCGCGCTTGCGCTGGATTGGGCGCAGCGCTTCGGCGGCGAGATCGTCAGCGTCGATTCGGCGCTGGTGTATCGCGGACTGGATATCGGCGCGGCGAAACCTTCCGATGAAGAACGCGCGTCGATACCGCATCATCTGATCGATGTGCGCGAGCCGTGGCAGCCGTATTCGGCGGCGGATTTCGCCAACGATGCGCGCGCTGCGGTCGACGACATCGTCGTGCGCGGGCGTCTGCCTGTGCTTGCTGGCGGTACAGGCCTGTATTTCCGCGCATTGCTGCAGGGCTTGTCGCCGATGCCCGAGGCCGATCCTGCGATGCGCGCGCAGTTGGCGGCCGAAGCCGATGATCGCGGCTGGACCGCGATGCACGCCGAGCTTGCGGCCGTGGATCCCGCTGCTGCCGCGCGCATCCACGTCAACGATCCGCAGCGGATCCAGCGCGCGCTGGAGGTGTATCGGCTCAGCGGTCGATCGATCAGCGACTGGCAGCGCGAGACGGTCGCCGCCGCGCAGCGATTCCCGTGCCGCGTGCTGAAAGTCGCGGTGTCGCCGCGCGACCGCGCCGTGCTGCATGCGCGGATCGAGCGGCGCTTCGACGCGATGCTCGCGGCGGGTTTCCTCGACGAAGTCCATGCGCTGCGCGCGTTGCCGCAACTGCGGACGCATCCGGCGCCGCTGGATCTGCCGGCGCTGCGCGCGGTCGGCTATCGCCAGGCCTGGGAGCATCTCGACGGTACGTTGTCTGCCGGCGAATTCCGCGACCGGGCGATTTTCGCCACCCGCCAGCTCGCCAAGCGTCAGCTGACCTGGCTGCGCAGCGATCCTGGCCTGCAGTGGTTCGACCCCGAGGCCGACCGCATGCGGCTGCAGACGGCATTGCAGGGATTTCTCGGGCGCTGATCGGGCAGCGGCGCTTGGACCTTCAGCCGGCTTCCGGTCCGCGCGCAGTTGTGTAAACATCGAAGGGTCCGGCAGGGGAGTGCCGTGTCGCATTGCGACCGGAGCCGCCGGCAAGCAGTCGTCGCCCTCGTGCGGCATCCAATAACAAGAACCCGAATGGGGAACACCATGTCCAAGGGGCAATCTTTGCAGGATCCTTTTCTGAATGCGCTCCGTCGCGAGCGCGTGCCGGTCTCGATCTACCTCGTCAACGGCATCAAATTGCAGGGCACGATCGAATCCTTCGACCAGTTCGTCGTCCTGCTGCGCAATACCGTCAGCCAGATGGTCTACAAACACGCGATTTCCACCGTGGTGCCGGCGCGCAATGTGCGCGTGGGGCCGGGCGGTGGTTATGTGCATTCGTCCGAGCATGACGACGACAGCGGGCCGGTCGGCGGCGGTATCGCTGACTGACCGCAGCGGCGGCGCCCCCGCACGGGGCGTCCGGCTGGCCGGGCCTGATTGTTGCGGGCTCAATTGTCGCGGGCTCGATCGTTTCGAGCTTGAATATTTCGGGCTCGATCGTTCAGGTCTTTTGCCGCGCCAACGCGCGCCCTGACCCTGCGCGGGTCATACTGCACACCCGCTTCCCCCACGGATATCCCCCGGTTTGTTCGAACGATCGCGCAAGGGCGAAATCGCACTGTTGATCCAGACCCATGCCGGCGGCCCGCCGGAACCGGACGTGCTGGAAGAATTCGCCGATCTCGCCCGCTCCGCAGGCGCCACGGTCGCGGCGATGCTGCATGCCCGCATCGACCGCCCCAACGCCGCCATCCTGATCGGCAGCGGCAAGCTGGAAGAAGCCAAGGCTGCGGCCGACGCCACCGGCGCCGATCTGGTCCTGGTCAACCACACCCTGAGCCCGGTGCAGGAGCGCAATCTCGAAAAGGCGCTCGGTCGACGCGTGGTCGATCGCACCGGCCTGATCCTCGATATCTTCGCCCAGCGCGCGCGCAGTCATGAGGGCAAACTGCAGGTCGAACTCGCGCAGCTGCGGCACATGGCGACGCGCCTGGTGCGCGGTTGGAGCCATCTCGAACGCCAGCGCGGCGGCGCCATCGGTCTGCGCGGACCCGGCGAAACCCAACTCGAAACCGACCGTCGCCTGCTGCAGAAGCGGGTCGAACAATTGCAGAAGCGCCTCGACAAGGTCGAAGTGCAGCACACCCAGATGCGTCGTGCCCGGGTCCGCAGCGAACTGCCGCGGGTCGCGCTGGTGGGCTACACCAACGCCGGAAAATCGACGTTGTTCAACGCACTGACCGGCGCCGACGCGTATGCCGACGACCGTCTGTTCGCGACCCTCGACCCGACCGTGCGCCGGATCGCGCTGCCCGGCGGCGCGGCGATGCTGGCCGACACCGTGGGCTTCGTCCGCGACCTGCCGCACGACCTCGTTGCCGCGTTCCGCTCCACGCTGTCCGAGGCGCGCGAAGCCGATCTGCTGCTGCACGTCATCGACGCTGCGGATCCGCTGCGCGACGAGCGGATCGCCCAGGTCGAAGCGGTGTTGGAGGAGATCGGCGCGGGCGCGATTCCGCAACTGCTGGTCTACAACAAGATCGACCGGATCGAAGGCGTCGTGCCGCGTCATGATATCGCCCTGCAGCTGGTGGGCGAGGGCGACAGTGGCGGCGCTGCCGCCGATGGCCACGGGCTGGAAGAGGTTGCTCGCGAACGGGTCTGGCTGTCGGCGCGCGACGGAAGCGGTTTCGATCTGCTGCGCGCCGCGCTGGTGGCGCGGCTGGGCCTGCGCCGGGTCGCGGGCACCGTGTGTCTGCCGGCACGTTCGGGCAGGCTTCGCGCGCGGCTCTACGAGCTGGAAGCCGTGCGTAGCGAAACCCACGACGACGATGGCGGCGGTTGGGTCATCCAGGTCGATCTTGCCCTCAGCGACGCCGAGAAACTGGCCGCAGGTCCCGGCGGCGATGCGCTGGAGCCGCTGCTGCCGCCCGACGACGATGGGCTCCCCGGGTAACATCCTCGTGAAACGTCCACTTGTAATATCCACCCCACGCCCGCATTCCTGCGGAGCGCATTCGCTTTGGAGCAGGCATGGCCTGGAATACTCCCGGTAACAAGAACGACGATTCCTCTTCCGGTTCCGGTGGGGGCAATCAACGCTCGCCATGGAAACCCCGCCAGAACGGTCGCGGCGGCGGTGGTGGATTGGACGACATCCTCGCCCGTTTACGCGGGATCTTCGACGGTGGCGGCGGCAACCATCCGCTGCGTTGGGGTCTGGCGGCGGTTGGACTGTGGCTGCTCTTCAGCTCCTTCGTGCTGGTCACCGAGCAGGAACGCGGCGTGGTGCTGCGCTTCGGCAAGTTCGCGCGGACCATGGACCCGGGCCCCAGTTTCAAGCTGCCCTGGCCGATCGAAAGCGTCTACAAGGTCAACGCCACCGAGATCAAGAACTACAGCGACAGCGTGCCGGTGCTGACCAGCGACGAGAACATCGTCCAGGTCGAGATCAACGTGCAGTACCGCATCAGCGATCCGCGACTCGCGCTGTTCGGCACCCGAGATGCCGAGGAAATGCTGAAACAGGCCGCATTGAGCTCCGTGCGCGAACAGGTCGGCCGTTCCACGCTCGACACCGTGCTCGGCGCGCGCGACGCGCTGGCCGTGGCCGCGCGCGTGCGCCTGCAGAAATCGCTGCAGAACTACAAGACCGGTCTGGCGGTCACCGAACTGAACCTGCCCAACGCGCGTCCGCCGGAAGAAGTGAAGCCTGCGTTCGACGACGTGAACAGCGCCCAGCAGGACAAGGATCGCCTGATCAGCGAAGCCCGCGCCTACGCCGCGAAGGTCGTGCCCGAAGCCCGAGGCGAGGCCTCGCGTACGCGCACCGTCTCTGAAGGCTACAAGACCGCTTCCATCGCCCGCGCCACCGGTGATGCCACCCGCTTCACCCTGCTGTTGCAGCAATATCGCAACGCGCCGGACGTCACCCGCAAACGCCTGTGGCTGGAAACGGTGCAGAAAGTGCTGGCCGACAACCGCAAGATCGTCGGCGGCGACAGCCGTCAGCTGCTGTATCTGCCCGTCGCCCCGGGCCGTGGCGCGGCGTCGGTCACGAACGAAGCGCCGCCGCCGGAGCTGATCGCTCCCACCGTGACCGCCACCCCCGAAGAACCCACGACCGCCCGCAAAGCCCGCAGCGCGGGCCGCAATGGAGGCAGCCGATGAGAATTTCCCTCTGGATCCCGCTCGCCGCGATCGCCCTGTTCGCATTGATGGGCTCGATGTTCGTCGTGCGCGAAGGACACACCGCCATCGTGCTCAACCTCGGCAAAGTCGTACGCAGCGACCTCGGCCCAGGCCTGCACTTCAAGGTCCCGCTGGTCGAGAGCGCCCGCATCTTCGACGGTCGCTTCCAGGTGCTGCCCGCCGAGCCCGAGCGCTACCTCACCTCGGAGCGCAAGGACGTGAGCGTCGACTTCTTCGCTGTCGGCCAGATTCTCGACGGCCGCGCGTTCTATCGCGCCACGGCCGGCGATGAAGGCGCCGCCATCGACCGCCTCGCGCCGATCATCAAGGACTCGCTGCGCAACGAGATCAACGCCCGCACGCTTTCGCAGGTGGTGTCCGGCGAACGCAGCAAGATCGCCGGCGCGCAACTTGCCGCCATCAACAAGGCCGCCGCCACGCTCGGCGTGCGCATCGTCGATCTGCGCATCAAGCAGATCGATCTGCCCACCGACAGCCAGGTCATCCGCGATGTCTATCGCCGGATGAGCGCGCAGCGCCAGCAGGTCGCCAGCAAGCTCCGCGCCGAAGGCGAGGAACAGGCCAACCAGATCCGCGCCCAGGCCGATCGCGACAGCAACGTCATCCTGGCCGAAGCCGAACGCGACGCGCAGAAGATGCGAGGCGAGGGTGATGGCGAAGCCGCGCGCATCTACGGCAACGCCGCCAACGCCGACCCCGGCTTCTATGCCTTCCAGCGCAGCCTCGAAGCCTATCGTGGCTCGTTCTCGGACGGCGATGCGGTGATCGTGCTCGACAAGGACGACCCGTTCCTGCAGTACATGCGCAGCGATCGCTGATCGCTGCAGGCCGCACATGAACGACCTCTGGGCCGCACTTGCGCTGGTCGCGGTGCTGGAGGGATTGCTGTTGTTCGCTTTCCCCAGCCTTTGGAAGCGGACGGCCGAGCAGTTGCTGGCGATGCCTGCGAATCAGTTGCGTGGGATCGGAGGTCTGATTCTCGCGGCGGGTCTGGTTGCCTTGTATTTCGTGCGTAGCGGGCGATGAATGGTGTCTGTGGGGGCTCAGCCCCGACCGCAGATTCGACCGAAATAACGCTCCCGAAGGGTGGCCCCCAGCCCCAAAACCCGGATAATGCACAAAAGCCGGACGGGGCATCTGCCCCCCCGGCTTTTTCCATGTCGGCGCAGGTGTTTTTTGTAGGAGCGACGCAAGTCGCGACCATCCGCGCCGACAGGAACCCGGGTCGCCCCGTTCAGGGCGCAATTGAATTGGGAGATGGATGATGGGTCAGTCAGTCGTGGTATTGGGCGCGCAGTGGGGCGACGAAGGCAAGGGCAAGATCGTCGACCTGCTCACGCAGGACATCGGCGCCGTCGTGCGCTTCCAGGGCGGCCACAACGCCGGCCACACCCTCGTCATCGGCGGCAAGAAGACCGTCCTCCACCTGATTCCCTCCGGCATCCTGCGTGACGACGCGCTCTGCCTGATCGGCAACGGCGTCGTGCTGCATCCCGGCGCGCTGCAGAAGGAAATCGGCGAACTCGAAGCCACCGGCATCGAAGTGCGCAGC
>JBAQRU010000373.1:0-38802 GCA_049296025.1 Lysobacteraceae bacterium
GCGCTGGATCGCATGGGCGGCCAGCGCGGACAGCTCGACGCCCGCCTTGGTGAACTCGCCTCGCAGCTGTCGGAAGGCGATGCCCCGGTGGTCTCGCTCGAACGCGATCGTCAGGCCGCGCTCGAACAGCGCGTGCTCGCCGAAAAGAATCTCGCCGCCGCGCGCGCCGCGCTGGAAGGCGTGGACAACGAACTGCGCGGTTTCGAACAGACCCGCCACCAGCGCGACGAGCAATCGGTTGGCCAGCGCGAAGCGATCTCGCAGCGCAAACTCGATCAACAGGCGCTGGCGCTCAAGGCCGGGCAACTGTCGGAAGCGGTGGTCGCGGGCGGTTTCGTGCTCGACGAGGTCATCACCACGCTGGACGCCGAGGCCGACCCCCGCGCCTGGGAAAAGATCGTCACCGATTTCGACGCCAAGTTGCGCCGACTGGAGCCGGTCAATCTGGCCGCGATCCAGGAACACGCCGAAGCCGCGCAGCGCAAGGAATATCTCGACGCGCAGGATCTCGACCTCACCACCGCGCTGGATACGCTGGAAGAAGCGATCCGCAAGATCGACCGCGAAACCCGCGGCCGCTTCAAGGACACCTTCGACCGCGTCAACACCGGCGTGCAGGAACTCTATCCGCGCCTGTTCGGCGGCGGCCACGCGTATTTGGAGCTCACTGGCGAAGATCTGCTCGATACCGGCGTGGCGATCATGGCGCGCCCGCCGGGCAAGCGCGTGTCGAACATCTCGCTGCTCTCGGGCGGCGAGAAAGCGATGACCGCCGTCGCGCTGGTGTTCGCGATCTTCCAGCTCAACCCCGCGCCGTTCTGTCTGCTGGACGAAGTCGACGCGCCGCTGGACGAGGCCAACGTCGGCCGCTTCACCGCGATGGTCAAGGAAATGAGCGAACACGTGCAGTTCCTGTTCGTCACCCACAACAAAGCGACCATGGAAGCCGCGCAGCAGCTCAGCGGCGTGACCATGCGCGAGCCGGGCGTCAGCCGTCTGGTATCGGTCGATCTGGCCGAGGCCGCGCGCCTCGCCGGCGCGGCTTAACTCAACACGAGGTCAACGCGATGTCGGATATCTGGTGGTTGCGTATCGGGATCGTGGCTGCGGGCGCGCTGCTGCTCGCCGCGATCTATTTCTTCGGGCGGCCGCGCAAGCCGAGCCAGGGTCGCAAACTCCGCGACGAGCCGTCAGAACGATCGTCGCCGCGATCGGAGCCGCATGTCGTTGCCGATGCGCGCGGTGATGTCGCCTTCGCCCAGAACGAGATATCGCAGGACACCGCGCCGCCGCCGTCCGGCCCGGAAGTGGGCAAGCGCGACCGCGAGGACTTCGACAAGATCGTCACGCTCTACGTCGCCGCGCGTTCCGAACAGGTGCTGCGCGGCCCGGATATCGTGGTCGCGGCAGAGAAAGCCGGGCTGAGCTACGGCTACATGAACATTTTCCACCGGCTGGTCGATGGCCGTGCCGACAGCGCGCCGATCTTCAGCGTCGCCAACATCAAGAAGCCCGGCAGTTTCGAGATGGCCGAAATCCAGGCGCTGGAAACCCCGGCGATCGCGTTCTTCCTGACCTTGCCCGCGCCGATCGCCGCGCTGGATGCCTGGGAAAAACTGCTGCCCACCGCACAGCGCATGGCCGAACTGCTCGAAGGCGTGGTGCTGGACGAATCCCGCAACGCGCTCGGCCGCCAGCGCATCGCGCACATCCGCGACGACCTGCGCGCCTACGACCGTCAGCACGAAGCGCCGCCGATTTCCAAGAACACCCGCTGGTAACCGTATGGCGACCGTAGCCCGGGTAGGCGCAGCGCACCCGGGGCCTTTGATTCCGCAAGACACGAAATCCCGGGTGCGGCCTGCGGCCTTACCCGGGCGACAGAACGAACGATGACCGACCCCGCCGCCCGTATCGCCGAACTGCGTCGCCGGATCGACGACGCCAACTATCGCTATTACATCCTCGACGACAATTCGATCCCGGATGCCGAATACGATCGGCTGATGCGCGAACTGGAAGCGCTGGAAGCCGCGCATCCGGAATGCGCAGACGTTTCATCGCCGACCCAGCGCGTCGGCAACCAGCCGTCGTCGAAGTTCGAGGAAGTCGCGCACAGCGTGCCGATGCTGTCGCTGGGCAACGCCTTCACCGACGAGGAGATCTTGGACTTCGTCGCCCGCATCGAGAAGGAAACCGGCGACGGCACGCCGATGTTCTCGGTCGAACCCAAGCTCGACGGGCTTGCTATCAGCCTGCGCTACGAACACGGTGTATTCGTGCGCGGCGCGACGCGCGGAGACGGCAGCACCGGCGAGGATGTCACCGCCAATCTGCGCACCGTGAAATGCATTCCGCTGCGGCTGCGCGACGATGCCGGCCCGGTGCCCGACGTGCTCGATGTGCGCGGCGAAGTGTTCATGCCCAAGGCCGCGTTCGACCGCTACAACGCGTGGGCATTGGCGAACGGCGAAAAGACCTTGGCGAATCCGCGCAACGGCGCCGCCGGCTCGCTGCGTCAGCTCGATCCGCGCATGACCGCGAAACGTCCGCTGAGCTTCTACGCGTACGCATTGGGCGAAGTCAGCGCGATGCCGGCGGGCGTCGACACGCATTCGCAAGCGCTGGCGTGGCTGAAAACGCTCGGCCTGCCGATTTGTCCGGAAGCGCGCACCGCGCGCGGCGTCGACGGCGTGCTCGCGTTCTATCGCGACCTCGGCGCACGTCGCGATGCATTGCCCTACGACATCGACGGCTCGGTCTACAAACTCGACCGCTACGATCAGCAGCGCGCGATGGGTTTCGTCTCGCGCGCGCCGCGCTGGGCGATCGCGCACAAGTATCCGGCGCAGGAGGAAATGACCTTCGTCGAAGCCATCGACGTGCAGGTCGGCCGCACCGGCGCGCTGACCCCGGTCGCGCGGCTGAAGCCGGTGCAGGTCGCGGGCGTGGTCGTCACCAACGCCACGCTGCACAACGCCGATCAGGTCGCGCGTCTCGACGTGCGCGTCGGCGATGCGGTGATCGTGCGTCGTGCCGGCGATGTGATTCCAGAAGTGGTGCGCGTCATCGACGAGCGCCGGTCGCGCGATGCGGCGGGCGAAGCGCTGCATCCGCCGTACGCCTTGCCGACGGTTTGCCCGGTCTGCGGATCGTCGGTCGAACGCGAAGAAGGCGAAGTCGTCGCCCGCTGCACCGGGGGCCTGTTCTGTGCCGCGCAGCGCAAGCAGGCGCTGATCCATTTCGCATCGCGTCGCGCGATGGACATCGAAGGCCTCGGCGAACGCTTCGTCGATGCGCTGGTCGAGTTCGGCTACGTCAAGACCGTCGCCGATCTGTACAGACTCACCCTCGAAGATTTCCTCGAGATGAAGCGCCGCGCCGACGAGCGCGAAGGCACCACGCCGGAAACGGTAAAGGCCGGCAAGGTCGCCAGCAAGTGGGCGGAAAATCTGATCGCAGCGATCGACGCCAGCCGCGAGACCGCGCTGGAGCGCGTGCTGTTCGCGCTGGGCATCCGCGATGTCGGCGAAAGCACCGCGAAAACACTGGCGCGGCATTTCGGCGCGCTCGACCCGCTGATGGCAGCCAATGAAGACACCCTCAAACAGGTGCCGGACGTCGGCCCCATCGTCGCTGCGAGAATCGCGCACTTCTTCGCCGAGCCGCATAACCGCGAGGTCATCGATGCGTTGAGAGCGAACGGTGTGCGCTGGACGGAAGGCGCGCCGCAGCGTTCGAACGAAGGCCCGCTCGCCGGCAAGACCGTGGTATTGACCGGCGGTCTGGCCTCGATGTCGCGCGACGAAGCCGGTGCAAAACTCGAAGCGCTCGGCGCGAAGGTCTCGGGCAGCGTCTCGAAGAAAACCGGAATCGTGATCGCCGGAGAAGCCGCAGGCAGCAAGCTTGCGAAGGCGCAGGAGCTCGGGATCGATATCTGGGACGAAGCGGCGCTGCTGGCTTTTCTCGCAGGGCATGCATAGGCATGACGTGCATTGCCGCGAATCGAAACGACTTCGTCATCCCCGCGAACGCGGGGATCCAGAGTCTTGTTTTTTTCGATGGCGCACGCCGCTGGATCCCCGCGTTCGCGGGGATGACGATGTGATGCGACGACCTTCCGCATCCGCATCCGCATCCGACTGGCGTCCCAACGCTGCCATCGATGCACTGCGTCTTCGCGCCCGGCTGTACGCGACGATCCGCGCCTTCTTCGCCGAACGCGCGGTGCTTGAAGTCGAAACGCCGGTGCTGTCGGTCGCCGGCAACACCGATGCCAACATCGAATCGTTCTCGCTGGATTTCTCCGGGCGCACCGATGGCGCACCGCCGACGCGCTGGCTGCGCACTTCGCCGGAATTTCCGCTGAAACGACTGCTGGCGGCGGGCATCGGCGATTGCTACGAACTCGGCCGCGTGTTCCGCAACGGCGAGGCCGGCGGCCGCCACAATCCCGAATTCACGATGCTGGAGTGGTATCGCGTTGGCTGGGATCACCGCCGGCTGATCGATGAAACCGTTGAACTCGTGCAGGCGGCACTGCAATTGGTCGGGCGCGGCGCCAGCGTGACGACAACGCGTTTTAACGATCTCTATCGCGACCGGATAGGCATCGATCCCTTCACTTCTGCCGATGTCGAACTGCGTGCCGCGCTCGGCGAGATCGAGATCGACCCGCGCGGGCTCAGCCGCGACGATTGGCTGGACCTGCTGATGACACATCGGCTGCAGCCGGGTTTCGATCGCAACGGCATTCTCGTCGTGTACGACTATCCGGCTTCGCAATGCGCGCTGGCGAAGATCCGCGCAGGGCAGGGCGGGGAACCGGCGGTCGCCGAGCGCTTCGAGCTGTATCTCGGCCCGCTGGAACTCGCGAACGGTTATCACGAGTTGACCGATGCTTCGGAGCAGCGTGCGAGGTTTCTGCGCGACCATGCCGTCCGCGCGGAACGTGGTGCGCTGCAGCCGCCGCTCGACGAAGCGCTGCTGGCGGCGATCGCGGCCGGATTGCCGGATTGCGCCGGGGTGGCGCTCGGCGTCGAACGGCTGCTGATGGCGATGCTCGGCACCGACCGGATCGCCGATGTCCTGGCCTTCGATTTCGGCCATGCTTGAGCCGCCTCGCGGTATTCCTGAACGGACTTCCGCCGGCTCTGCGCCGGGCCGGAAAATTCGCCGGCCGTTCATGCGCGCGGGCTGACGCTAGACCCACGCAAACACTGGCGTCACACAACTCGGGGTTGGAAACAATGCGCAACACACTCTTCCTCATCGCGTCCGTCACGGCAGCCGGATTCACCAGCGCGCCCGCTCAGGCGCAGTGGTCGAGCGGCGGCTACGACGACGACCTGATCCGCTGCGAATCGCGCGATGGCCGCACCGAGCGCTGCGAAACCTACGGCGGCAATGCGCAACTGGTTCGTCAACTCTCCAGCACGCCTTGTGTGCGCGGACGCAGTTGGGGCACCGATTCGCGCGGTGTCTGGGTCAGTTCCGGATGTCGCGCCGAATTCCATGTCGACAGCGGCTATGGCTACGACAACGACTATGACGACAACAGCTATGGCTACGGCAGCAACTATGGCTACGGCAACAGCGGCGGTGCTTTCCGCTGCGAATCCCGCGAGGGCCGCACAGAACGCTGCAACAGCTACGGCGGTCGCGCCCAGTTCGTCCGTCAATTGTCGAATACACCCTGCGTACGCGGTCGGAGTTGGGGCAGCGATTCGCGCGGCGTCTGGGTGAGCAACGGTTGCCGTGCGCTGTTCAGCACGAACGGCGGCTACGGCAACAACTACGGGAACAGCTACGGCAACGATCTCGTCCGCTGCGAGTCGCGCGACAACCGCAGCCACAGCTGCATCCTCTCCTCCGGTCGCAACGGAAGCATCCGCTTATTGCGCCAGCTGTCGGACAAACCCTGCATCGAGAATCAGACATGGGGCCGCTCGCGCACTGGCGTATGGGTGACCCAGGGCTGTCGCGCTGAATTCGTGACCGGTCGCGGGAACAACAACAGCGGCGGTTACCAACGTCCGCCCGGTGACTTGGGCGGTATGCCGGGCGGCAAGCGTTCGGCGACCTATCAAGACACTTCCGGTGGGCGCCCGCCCGGCGATCTCGGCGGAGCGGCCACTGCACCGGCGAATCAGCGTCCGCCTGCTGACGTGGTGGTCGGGCGTCCGGGCAATGTCGTGAGGGTGGAGCGTCAAGTCCGACCGGTCGAGGAAGCGCCGCGCCGGCTTGAAGTCCAGACGGTCGAAGAAGCGCCCGGTCAGGTCCAGCGCCGCAACGCGGACGGTACGGCAGAGGTCGAGACAGTCCGGGCCGGTGCGGTCCAACCGGCTCCCCGCGAACGCGGTGTCGAGCGTGCTGAGCGCCCGCGTTGAGAAATGCCGTTCGCAGATGTGTTCTGTGAACTGTTTCGCCTGCACGACCCGGCTTCGGTCGGGTCGTTTCGTTTGCGGACCGGTAGAATGCACGGATGAAGGAAGATATCGATTACGCGCGCTACGACCGCATCCGCCCGATCCGCTGGACTGGCGACATGCTGGAACTCCTGGACCAGCGCAAACTGCCGTTCACCGTCGAATACGTCGCTTGCCGCACGGCCAGCGCGGTCGCAGTCGCGATCCATGCCCTGATCGTGCGCGGCGCGCCAGCGATCGGCATCGCTGCCGCCTGGGGCGTGGTGCTTGCCGCGCGCGAGCTTGATGCGACCGCCGGAACGATCGAAACCGCAGCGGAGGCTGCGGAACGGCTGGAGCCGGTCATGCAACAGCTCAATGCCGCGCGACCGACTGCAGTCAATCTGGCCTGGGCGTTGGCGCGCATGCGTCGGGTACTGGCCAATGCCGGCGACGATTGGCGGACCGTACTGTTCCGCGAAGCGCAGGCGATCGCCAGCGAAGACCTCGCCGCGAATCACAAGATGGGCAAGCTCGGCGCGCAGCTGATCGCCAAGGGCAGCGGTGTGCTGACCCATTGCAATACCGGCTCGCTGGCGACCGCCGGCTTCGGCACCGCATTGGGCGTGATCCGCGCGGGCGTCGCCCAGGGCCGCATCGACCGCGTGTTCGCCGGCGAAACCCGGCCCTGGCTGCAGGGTGCGCGTTTGACGGTGTGGGAACTGCAGCAGGACGGCATTGATGCGACGCTGATCGCCGATTCGGCCGCATCGCATCTGATGAAGACCGGGCAGGTGCAATGGGTGATCGTCGGCGCGGACCGGATCTGCGCCAACGGCGATGTCGCCAACAAGATCGGCACCTACCAGCTCGCCATCGCGGCACGCTACCACGGCGTCAAGTTCATGGTGGTGGCGCCCTCGTCCACGGTCGATATGGCCACTCCCAGCGGCGGAAAGATCGAGATCGAAGAACGCGACCCCGGTGAACTGTTCGGCGTCGGCGGCGTGCGCACGGTGCCCGAAGGCGTGAAGGCATGGAATCCGGTGTTCGATGTCGCGCCTTCGGAACTCATCGATGCCATCGTCACCGAACGCGGTGTCGTCGAACGTCCGAACCGGGTGTCGATGCAGACTTTTTTCGGCCACTGAGCGCACGGAGTCCGCCCGATTCCCGCGAGCATTCGTCGAGCCTGATCGAGGGGTCGCAAGTCGCTGTTTCTGCATGGAAAAAAGGCGCCGCACAGCGGGGC
The DNA here is from genome assembly GCA_049296025.1 of Lysobacteraceae bacterium. Lineage (GTDB taxonomy): Bacteria > Pseudomonadota > Gammaproteobacteria > Xanthomonadales > Xanthomonadaceae > Lysobacter_I. The sequence continues at coordinate 7,660 of JBAQRU010000373.1, forward strand.
GTCGAAGGCCTCCGCGTGCTACAATTCCGGCTTCGCGCATGGACCGGCGCGCGCCCTCCGGAGCGACTCCCAGACAGCCCCCGACGCAGCAGGGGCGATCTTGCGTGTTGGCCCCGCAGCGGCGCCCGCGTCGTCGTGCCGTCACTCCTGCCTAAGAAGTCGTAATGACCGATCTCGCGAAAGAAATCATTCCCGTCAATCTCGAAGACGAGATGCGCCGCAGCTATCTCGACTACGCCATGAGCGTGATCGTGGGCCGCGCGCTCCCGGATGTGAGGGACGGCCTGAAGCCGGTGCATCGCCGCGTGCTGTTCGCGATGAACGAGCTGGGCGCGCACAGCAACAAGCCTTACTACAAGTCCGCGCGCATCGTCGGTGACGTCATCGGTAAATATCACCCGCACGGCGACCAATCGGTGTACGACACGCTGGTACGCATGGCGCAGCCGTTCTCGCTGCGTTACTTGTTGGTGGACGGGCAGGGCAACTTCGGTTCGGTCGACGGCGACAACGCTGCCGCCATGCGTTACACCGAAGCGCGCATGGCCAAGCTTACCCACGAGCTGATGGCCGATATCGACAAGGACACCGTCGATTTCCAGCCGAACTACGATGAAAAAGAGCTTGAACCCACGGTGATGCCGTCGCGGTTCCCGAATTTGCTGGTGAACGGTTCGGCCGGCATCGCGGTCGGCATGGCCACCAACATCCCGCCGCACAATCTCTCGGAAGTGATCGATGCCACGGTCGCGCTGCTCGACGATCCCGAGATCGATATCGACGGCCTGATGCAATTCATCCCCGGCCCGGACTTCCCGACGGCGGGCATCATCAACGGCGTCGGCGGCATCCACATCGCCTATCGCACCGGCCGTGGCCGTGTGCGCATGCGCGCCCGCGCCGAAGTCGAAGTCGCCGACAACGGCCGTGAAGCGATCATCGTCACCGAGATTCCTTATCAGGTGAACAAGGCCCGGTTGATCGAGAAGATCGCCGAGCTGGTGAAGGAAAAGAAGCTCGAAGGCATCAGCGAACTGCGCGACGAGTCCGACAAGGACGGTATGCGCATCTTCATCGAGGTCAAGCGCGGCGATTCCGCCGAAGTGGTGCTCAACAACCTCTATCAGCAGACCCAGATGGAGTCGGTGTTCGGCATCAACATGGTGGCGCTGGTCGACGGCCGCCCGCAGTTGCTGAATCTCAAGCAGATCCTCGAAGCCTTCGTGCGCCATCGCCGCGAAGTCGTCACCCGCCGCACCATCTTCGAACTGCGCAAGGCCCGCGCCCGCGCGCACATCCTCGAAGGCCTGACGGTCGCGCTGGCGAACATCGACGAGATGATCGAGCTGATCAAGACCTCGGCCAATCCCAACGAAGCGCGCGAACGCCTGCTCGCGAAAACCTGGGATGCCGGTCTGGTCGCGTCCCTGCTCGCCGCTGCCGGCAGCGATGCTTCGAAGCCGGAAGACCTGCCGGCCGGTGTCGGTCTGATCGACGGCCTGGACGGGCAGCGTTATTACCAGCTGACCGAAATCCAGGCCAAGGAAATCCTTGAAATGCGCCTGCACCGCCTGACCGGGCTGGAGCAGGACAGGCTGACCGAGGAATACAAGAATCTGCTGGGCGTCATTCGCGGCCTGATCGAGATTCTCGAAAACCCCGACCGTCTGCGCGAAGTGATCCGCGACGAACTGCGCGAAGTGAAGGAAGCCTTCGGCGACGAGCGCCGCAGCGAAATCCGCGCCAGCGAAGAGGATCTGGACATTCTGGATCTGATCGCGCCGGAGGATGTGGTGGTCACGCTGTCGCATTCGGGCTACGCCAAACGCCAGCCGGTCACCGCCTATCGCGCGCAGAAGCGCGGCGGGCGGGGTCGCAACGCGGCGGCGACCAAAGACGAGGATTTCATCGACCAGCTATGGCTGGTCAACACCCACGACACGCTGTTGACGTTCACCAGCAGCGGCCGCGTGTTCTGGCTGTCGGTGCATCAGCTGCCGGATGCCGGCCCGAATGCGCGCGGTCGTCCGATCATCAACTGGCTGGCGCTGGAACCGGGCGAACAGGTCCAGGCGGTGCTGCCGGTGCGCAGTTACGACGACGAGCATTTCGTGTTCTTCGCCACCCGCAACGGCACGGTCAAGAAAACGCCGCTGACCGAATTCGCCTACCGGCTCGCGCGCGGCAAGATCGCGATCAATCTCGATGAGGGCGATGCCCTGATCGGCGTGGCGCTGACCGATGGTCATCGCGACATCATGCTGTTCGCCAGCAACGGCAAGACCGTTCGCTTCGACGAAGCGACCGTGCGCGCCGTCGGCCGTACCGCGACCGGCGTGCGTGGCATGAAGCTGGCCGCAGGCGAGAAGGTGGTCAGCCTGATCGTCGCCGAATCGGCGGGCGACCAGCCCGAGGTCGAGGTCGAGGACGATACGGCCAATGACGTCGTCGAGACTGCGGGTGAGGACGTCGTCATCGAGACGTTGGTGAATGTCGATGATGCGTCGATTGCCTACATCCTCACCGCGACCGAAAACGGCTACGGCAAACGCACGCCGCTGGCCGATTACCCGCGCAAGGGTCGCGGCACCCAGGGCGTGATCGGCATCCAGACGACAGCGCGCAACGGCAAGCTGGTGGCTGCGGTGTTGTTGAGCAGCCGCGATGAAGTGCTGCTGATTTCCGACGGCGGCACGCTGGTGCGGACACGCGCCGCCGAGATTTCCCAGGTTGGCCGCAACACCCAGGGTGTCACCCTGATGCGCCTGGCACAGGACGAGACGCTGCAGGCGCTGGAGCGGCTGGATGCTTCGCTGGACGATGATGAGAGTGAGGTGCCGGTTGTCGGTGCCGTCACTCCCGGCGATACAGAGTCGACACCCGCGCCAGAGGCCTGACGTGTACCGGTCGATTGCACAATCACGAAGCTGCCGAAAGGCGGCTTCGTGCGTTATCGGCGCAGGGTTTCGCGCAGATACACCCTCGGACGCACCTGCGGTCGGCGTTGCAACGCTTGATAGCGGATCGAATCGCTGGCATCCCAAACAAGCAGCAGTACGTGCTTTCGTCCCAAGACCGGCCATCCGGGGCATCAAATCGAGGCTTTTGGATTAAGTTAAAAAAAAGTCAAAAAAATGTTCAAGAAAAGTAATTTTTTGGTCTGAAGCTTGCCTATACTCGCCACCACATCCAGGAGGCCATATGTGTCGCTCGTCGCGGTTTGAGGTGTTGAGTCGGGTAGGTGTTTCGGTTCGGCTATGGGGTTCGGGAGTCGGGTTGGCGCTGGTATTGGCCGCTTTGACGATACTTCCGGGCTGCGGCAACAAGGAGACCGGGCAACTGCCCGAGGTCAGCGGCGAGGCGATCAAGGCCAAGCCCAACGAAATCAAGGGTTTCGCGCTGGTCCGGGCCTATCCCGACCAGGACGGCGACACGCTCGCGATCGCTCTGGAGTTCTCCCGGCCGCTGGTCGGCACGCAGGACTTCGACAAGCTCATCACCTTCGCCACATCGGTCGACGACAAAAGCAGTTGGAAGCTCGACGACAGCGGCAAGATCCTGCGCTTCCCGTTCGTGACCGCGAACACCGAGTACACCCTCACCGTTTCCGGCAAGCTGGCTGCCGCCGACGGCAGCGTGCTCGGTCACGATGTCGAACAGAAGGTCTACACGGGCGAGCTCGATCCCGCCGTTGGCTTCGCTTCGCAGGGCAGCGTACTGCCGGCGCGCGATAGTCGCGGCCTGCCGGTGGTGTCGGTCAACGTACCCGAGGTCGACGTCGAATTCCTGCGCGTGCGCGAGAAATCGCTGCCGCAGTTCTTCGCCGAATACCAGCGCGGCGGTCGCCGCAGCGGCTGGGAGTTGGACAACGATTACGGCGACGGCACGCCGCTGGCCAAGCTGGCCGAACCGGTCTACACCAACCGCTTCGTGCTCGGCGGCAAGCGCAACGAACGCGCGGTGACCTACCTGCCGATCCAGGACATCGAAGAACTGCAGGAACCGGGCCTGTACTTCGCGGTGATGAAGCGCACCGGCCAGTTCCGTGAGCAGTTCGAAACCACCTTCTTCACGGTCAGCGACATCGGCCTGCACGTGCGCGCGTACAAGGACAAGCTGTTCGTCCACACCGCATCGCTGCAGGACGGGTCGGGGATCAACAGCGTCGATCTGCAGATCATCGATGCGGCAGGCGAAACCACACTCAAGAGCCAGACCGACCGCAACGGCAACGCGATGCTGCCGTACAAACTCGACGCCGCGCACGTACTGATCGCGCGTCGCAGCAGCGATATCTCGATGCTGCCGTTCAACCAGCCGGCGCTGGATCTGTCCGAATTCGCGGTCAGCGGCCGCGAGCCGGCGTGGTTCGATGTGTTCGCATGGGCCGGCCGCGATCTGTACCGTCCCGGCGAAGTGGTGCGCATTTCCGCGCTGCTGCGCGACAACGACGGCAAGCCGGTGCCGATGAAGGGCAAGAAGGCGCAGCCGCTGTTCGTGCGCCTGAAACAGCCGGATGGCAAACCCTTCATCGAAAGCCGGATCGAAGCCGGCGCGCAGGGCTATTACAGCTTCGAGAAACTGATTCCCGCCGAAGCGCCGACCGGCCGTTGGCAGGTGGAATTCCGCACCGATCCGGCCAGCACCGAGGCGGTGCAGGGCATGAGCCTGCGGATCGAGGAATTCCTGCCCGAGCGCATGAAGCTCGATCTCGCCACCGCCGATGCGGTGCTGAAGCCGGGCAAGCCGCTGAAGCTCGAAGCCACCGGCGCTTACCTCTACGGTGCGCCGGCAGCGGGCAACCGCTTCACCGCGAAGCTTGCGGTCGCGGTCGAACAGCATCCGGTCGAATCGATGCCGGGCTATTTCTTCGGCGATCCCACGCTGACGCTGCCGAAGGACGCCAACGACGTCGTCGACACTGCGCTCGACGCCGAAGGCAAGCTGTCGCAGGACATCGTCCTGCCCGAGGAAGCGAAACCGGCATCGCCGATCGCGGCCATTGTTTCCGGCAGCCTGTTCGAGACCGGTGGGCGCAGCGTCAACCGTTCGATCAAACGCGTGCTGTGGCCGGCGGATGCGCTGGTCGGCGTGCGCCCGATGTTCGACGACAAGGAAGGCCCGGACAGCAACAGCAACGCCGGCTTCCAGCTGATGCGCGTGGACAGCGCCGGCAAGCCGCGTCCGGCCAAGGGCCTGAAGGTCACGCTGGTGCGCGAGCATCGCGATTACCACTGGAACTACGACAACGACGAAGGTTGGGATTTCGATTTCACCTCGCGCTTCGACAACGTCGAGACACGCACCGTCGATGCGGGTACGACCGCGATCAAGTTCGATTTTCCGGTCGAATGGGGCACCTATCGCGTCGACGTGCTCGACCCGGCGACGGGTCTGACCACGCGCTATCCATTCGAGGCGGGTTGGGGCTGGGGCGATGAGAACCGCGGCCTCGATGCGCGTCCCGACAAGGTCAAGGTCGCGCTCGACAAGACCGCCTACAACACCGGGGATACGGTGAAGGTCACGCTCACGCCGCCGCACGATGGCAAAGGCCTGCTGATGGTCGAAGGCGGCGACCGCATGCTCTATGTGCTGGATGTCGACGTGAAGCGCGGCAGCAGCTTCGAGATTCCGGTGACCAAGGATTGGGAACGCCACGACATCTACATCACCGCGCTGGTGTTCCGTGGCGGCAGCGCTTCGGACAAGGTCACGCCGGCACGCGCCGTGGGTATCGCGTATGTGCCGATGGATCGCGCCTCGCGTCGGGTCGAAGTCGGACTGTCGCTGCCGAAGCAGATGCGCCCGGAGCAGACGCTCACGACCACGGTCGCGGTGCCGAAGCTGGCCGGTCAGGATGCCTACGTCACGGTCTCGGCGGTCGATGTCGGCATCCTCAACATCACCCAGTTCCCGGTGCCCGACGCCAACAAGCATTTCTTCGCCCAGCGCAGGCTCGGCGTGGATGCCTATGACGTCTACGGCCGCATCATCGAGAGCCTCGAAGGCGAGATCGGCAGGATCCGCTTCGGCGGCGACATGGCGCTGCAGCCGCTGGCGCAGGCGCGCAGGCCGACGTCGAAAGTCCAGACTGTCGATCTCTTTTCCGGCCCGGTGAAACTCGATGCCAAGGGCAACGCCAAGATCGCGCTGAAGGTGCCTGACTTCAACGGCACGCTGCGTGTGTCCGCGCTGGCGTATTCGGCCGAACGCTACGGCAACGGCGACGCCGAGATCGTGGTGCGCGCGCCGATCGTGGCCGAAGCCAGCTATCCGCGCGTGCTCGCGCCCGGCGACCGCAGCAATGTCACCCTCGATCTCACCAACTTCACCGGCAAGGCCGGCGATTTCGACGTGAAGGTCGAAGGGCTGGGTCCGTTGACGGTGGCGCAGGGCGCGCGCAGCGCCAAGCTCGCCGTCGGCGGCAAGACCACGCTGACCTTCCCGCTGTCGGCGGGCGAGGGCTACACCACCGCGAAGATCCGCGTGCAGGTGAACGGCAACGGCTTCAAGGTCGATCGCCGCTTCGATGTGCCGGTGCGTCCGGCCTGGCCGAGCGTGCTGCGCACGAAGACCCAGACCTTGAACGCACTGGGCACGATCGCGATGGACGCCGGTTTCGCCGATGGCCTGATGCCCGGTTCGGTCACCGCGCAGATGACGGTCAGCGCACTGCCGCCGATCCCGTTCGCCAGCGCGCTGAAGGACGTGCTGGAGTATCCCTACGGCTGCGCCGAGCAGACCACCAGCAAAGGCTACGCCGCGCTGGTGATGGATGCCGACACCGCGAAGATGCTCGATGCCAAGGGACTCGATGCGGCAGCGCGCAAGGCGCGCATGGACGGCGCGTTCGGACGCTTGGCTTCGATGCAGATGTCGAACGGCCATTTCTCGATGTGGGGCGACGACAGCTACGTCAATCCCGCATTGACGCCGTACATTGTCGAATTCCTGCTCGACGCGCGCGAAGCCGGCTTCGCGGTGCCCGAGGCGATGCTGCAGAAAGCATTGCAGCGGCTCAGCGAGGATCTGCTGGCCGGCGGCAACGAGTTCTACGGCCAGACCTATCGCGATCACCTGAAGTTCGCGTATCAGGCGCATGCGGGCTACGTGCTCGCGCGCGTGAACCGCGCACCGCTCGGTACGCTGCGCGCGCTGTACGACAACGAACGCGGCAAGACCAAGAACGGGCTGTCGATGGTCCATCTCGGCTTGGCGCTGTCGCTGCAGGGCGACAAGAACCGTGGCAACAAGGCGATCGCCGCCGGCTTCGCGTTCAAGAGCAGCTACGAGTATCTCGGTGACTACAGCAGCCCGCTGCGCGACAGCGCGCTGATGATCGCCTTGACCCACGAACGCGGCCTCGACAAGCCGGAATACGACGCCAAGGTCGTCGCGCTGGGCAAGGAACTCGATGTCCGCCGCAATGATCACTGGTTCTATCTCAGCACCCAGGAGCAGGTCGCGCTGGCCCGCGTCGGCAAGGCGCTGTTGGCGGACCAGAAGAAACTGGTCTCCGGCGTGTGGCGATTGGGCGATGCCAGCGACCCGGTGACGGAGCGTCGCATGCACGGTCGCCGCGTCGACTACACGGCGCTCGCGCGTGGCTTCAAGTTCGAGCCGCAAGGTGCGGTGCCGCTGTACGCCAGCCTCGAAGTCGCGGGCGTGCCGCGCACAGCGCCGGCCGAGGACAAATCGACGATCGGGATCGAGCGCAAGTGGTACACCACCGACGGCAAGCCGTGGAAACCCGGCCCGCTCACCGAAGGCGAAGCGCTGATCGTCGCGCTCAGCATCACCGCCGACCAGGGCATGCCCGATGCGCTGCTGACCGATCTGTTGCCGGCCGGTCTGGAAATCGAGAACTTCAATCTCGGCGATGGCAAGCAATGGGCCGACGTGGTGGTGGACGGGATCGAGATCAACGATCGCAGCAGCGCGGCAGAAGTGCGGCATGAGGAATATCGCGATGACCGTTTCGTCGCCGCGATCAAACTCGATCGCGGCCAGACCGCGCGGGTGTTCTACCTCGTGCGCGCGGTGACCCCGGGCACCTACACCGTGCCGCCGTCGCTGGTCGAAGACATGTATCGCCCGCAACTGCGCGGCGTGGGCAAGTCGACGCCGGCCACGATCACGGTGGTGCAGCCGAAATAACGGCCCATATCAGCCATCGGGCGAATCTTTTCATCCAGAACGACAGCAGTCCGAGCAGGGTTTTCCTCCTCCCCTTGCGCGAAGCGCAGGGGGAGGTTGGGAGGGGGTAGATCTTCAGTGTCAAAGCACCCTTCCCCAACCCGCCCCTTCGCCTGCGGCGAAAGGGCGGGAGAGGAGACCAGTCCCCGAGAATTCCTGACTGAACTGTTGTTGCGCGTGGTGGCGAAGATTGTCTTCTGCTCACCACCAATATCACTTTCACGAACGGTTGTATGAATCGCCAACCATCGCTGCGATCTCGTCGGCTGCTGCCCTGGCTCCGCTGGGGCACCGTCGCGCTGCTGTCGTCGCTGCTGCTGCTCGATCTGATCTTCCCGCCGCAGTTGCCCAAGGCGCGCGACATCAGCACGCTGGTGGTCGCGCGCGACGGCACGCCGCTGCGCGCGTTCGCCGATGCCGACGGTGTCTGGCGTTACCCGGCGACGCCAGAGACGGTATCGCCGCTGTATCTCGAAGCGCTGCTCAATTACGAAGACCGCTGGTTCTGGCGCCATCCCGGCGTGAATCCGCTGGCGCTGCTGCGCGCGGGCGGGCAGATGATGGGCAGCGGCGAAGTGGTGTCCGGCGGTTCCACGCTGACGATGCAGGTCGCGCGGATCCTCGATGCCAAGCGCACCCGGCATACGCGCACGCCGTTCCGCAAGCTGCGGCAGATCCTGCGCGCGCTGCAGCTCGAAGCGCATCTGTCGAAGCGCGAAATCCTGATCCTGTATCTGGAGCGCGCGCCGTTCGGCGGGACCATTGAGGGCGTCGAGGCCGCCAGTTGGGCGTACTTGGGCAAACCCGCGTCGCGCTTGTCGAGAGCGGAGGCCGCATTGCTCGCGGTGCTGCCACAATCGCCGAGCCGGCGGCGTCCGGATCGTCATCCGGAGATCGCGCAGGTGGCGCGCGACAAAGTGCTGGATCGCATGGCGACGCTGGGCGTGTGGAGCCAGGCCGAAGTCGACGACGCGCGGATCGAAGCGGTTGTTGCGCGTCAGCTGCAGCCACCGCTCAGCGCCGCGCTGTTGGCCCAGCGGCTGCGTGTAGCGCATCCAAAAGCATCGCGCATCACTTCGACCATCGACGCCAATCTGCAGCGCACGCTGGAAGAACGCGTGACCTCGTATTTCTCGAACCTGCCGGAGCGCACGTCGGCCGCGCTGCTGGTGGTCGACAATGAAACGATGGAGGCGCGCGCCTATGTTGGCTCGCTGCATTTCGGCGACAAACAGCGACTCGGCCATGTCGACATGGTCCGCGCCTGGCGTTCGCCCGGTTCGACCCTGAAACCGTTTCTCTACGGCATGGCGATCGACGACGGCATGATCCATTCCGAAAGTCTGCTGATCGATGCGCCGCAGACCTTCGGCGATTACCGCCCCGGCAATTTCGGCGAATCCTTCAACGGGCCGATCGGCGTCGCCCAGGCGCTGCGGCTGTCGCTGAATGTGCCGGCGGTCGATCTGCTCGATCGCGTCGGCCCGCAGCGTTTCGCCGCGCGTATCGATCATGCGGGCATCGCACTTAAGTTTCCGCAGAACAGCAAACCGAACCTGGCGTTGATTCTCGGCGGTACCGGCGCGCGGCTGGAGGATCTGGTCGGCACGCATGCGGCGTTCAATCGCAACGGTATTTCCGGACGCGTGCGCTACACGCCCACCGATCCGAAGATCGATCGCCGGGCGCTGTCGCCGGGTGCCGCGTGGATCGTGCGCGAGATTCTCGAATCCAATCCGCGTCCGGGCGAACTCGAACAGTACGATCGCGGCACGCGTCCGCGCGTGGCCTGGAAGACCGGCACAAGCTACGGATTCCGTGACGCGTGGGCAGTCGGCAGCACGCGTCACTATACGGTCGGCGTGTGGGTGGGGCGCCCCGACGGCACGCCGTTGCCCGGTCAGTACGGTGCGCTCACCGCGCTGCCGCTGCTGTTCGAAGTGGTGGATTCGCTGCCGGGCAATGCGCGCGATTCGCTGCCGCTGCCGCCACCATCGAACGTTGCGGAGATCGACATCTGCTGGCCGCTCGGCATCGCCGCCGACAGCGTGCCCGCGTCGCTGTGTCAGCGTCGGATGAAGGCGTGGACGCTCGACGGCGCGGTGCCACCGACGTTCGCCGAGCGCGGCGCGCGACTGTGGAACGCCGGGCGCGAACGTTTCGAGATCGATACAGACAGCGGCAAGCGCGTGTCGGCGGTGTGTTCGCTGCCGCATCGCACCGCAACGGTCGAGATCGCGCGCTGGCCGGCGCTGGCATCGCCCTGGCTGTCGGCGGAGACGCGTCGCGCATCGACGCTGCCCGTGCTGGCCGAGGACTGCATGCTGGATGGTCGCGACGCCAGCGAAGAGTTGCGTATCGAAGGGCTCAACGACGGCGCCACGCTCGCGCGCGCGCCGGGCAGCGAGCATGCGGTGCGGCTGTCGCTGCGCGCGCTCGGTACCGATCGCAACGTGCAGTGGCTGCTCGATGGCCGCTGGATCGCCGAAACCGAAGGCCGGCAGTCGCTGGTGCGCGACTTCGGCGAATCGGGCGAGCATGTATTGACGGCGCTCGCGGACAGCGGCGCGTGGACGCGGATCCGTTTTCGCGTGCTGGAATAATCTTGTAAAAGCGACGGAAGCCGCGACTTCCGTCATTCGTGCAAGGGCATCAGCGCGTAGGCTGGGCTGACAAGCCCAGCATGGGTTTCAGATACAACATAAATTTTTGGTTGATCGTGCTGGGCTTTTCAGCCCAGCCTACTTCGGTCCGGTTTGTTTCCGGATATTTACAGCAGCGACAGCATGTGTTCCGCAGACGAAACGCGGAACTCGCCCGGCGCTTCCACTTCGAGGAATTTCACCACGCCGTCTTCGAGATACAGCGCGAAGCGCTTGCTGCGGATGCCCATGCCGTAGCCGCTGGCATCCATTTCCAGGCCGAGCGCTTTGGCGAAGTCGCCGTTGCCGTCGGCGAGGATCTCCATGTCGGCGGGTGCGTTCTGGCTCGCGGCCCAGGCTTTCATCACGAATGGATCGTTGACCGACATGCAGGCGACGCCGACGCCCTTGTTGCGGAACGCTTCGAAGTGTTCGATGAAACCGGGAAGGTGTTTTTCCGAGCAGGTCGGCGTGAAGGCGCCGGGGACCGAGAACAGCACGATCTTCTTGCCTTCGAAGAAGGCGCCGGTGTCGACGGTGTCGATGCCGCCGTTGATGCGTTTGATGTTGACTTCGGGGATGCGATCGCCGATCTGGATGGTCATGGCAGAGGTCCTGTCCGGGGTTGGGTGGACAGTGTAGAGGCAATGTGGAGGCAATCCTGAACGCGCGTGAGTGGCCTCTTGAAAACACTGCACGCGGGCCTATTTTCCCGGTATGGCGGCACGGTGCCGCCGATCAACGGAGAATCCCATGAGCCTCATGCGCTACCCGCAGGCGTGGCCGGCACAGGCCCGCGTCCACGACGATCTGAAGCAGATCTTCGACCGTTTCCTCAACAATGCCGACAACCCCGACGAATCCGCCGTGGTCACCAGCCAATGGGTGCCGCGCGTCGATATCAAGGAAGAGGCCAATCGCTTCGTGATCCTGGCCGATCTGCCGGGCGTCGATCCCCAGCAGGTGGAAGTGCTGATGGACAAGGGCATCCTCAGCATCAAGGGCGAACGCAGCAGCGAGGCGACCGAACAGTCCGAGCGTTTCTCGCGGATCGAGCGCCGCTACGGCAGCTTCCATCGCCGCTTCGCGCTGCCCGATACCGCGGACGCGGAAGGCATCGTCGCGACCGGCCACAACGGCGTGCTCGAAGTCGTCATTCCCAAGCGCGCCGAATCCACGCCGCGCCGGATTCAGGTCGGTAGCCCGACCGCGAAAGCCTGAGTCCCGCGGGCTGTCACGCACGGTCCGCAGCGCGGGCCGTGCGTGGACCGCGACGGCATCGGTATAGTGGATCGCATCGTCACGACATTTTCGGACTCGCAGCATGCGCTTCAAGGATTATTACGACGTGCTCGGGGTCGAACCCGGCGCAGGCGAGGCGGAAATCAAGACCGCCTATCGTCGGCTTGCGCGGAAATTCCATCCCGATGTGAGCAAGGAAGAGGGCGCCGAAGAGAAATTCAAGGCCGTCAACGAAGCCTATGAGGCCTTGCGCGACCCTGAAAAGCGCACCGCCTACGATCAGTTGCGCGCGCGCGGCTATCGGCCTGGCGATGAAGTGCAACCGCCGCCCGGCGGTTTCGGCGGCGGCCCCGGCGGCGTCGACTTCGAGGAAATCTTCGCGGGCGGCGGCAATGGCGGTTTCAGCGATTTCTTCCAGGAACTGTTCGGCCGCCGTCGCGCCGGTGGTTTCTCGGGCGCGCCCGGCGGTGCTCCCGGCGGCGGCGCCCGTGCGCGCGGCGATGGGATCACCCGCGCCAAGTTCGCAGTGCCGCTGGAATCCCTCTACCGCACCGATCCGGTCCGGGTTTCGGTCGCAGGCAGATCGCTGGAGGTCCGTATTCCCAAGGGCATCAAGCCCGGGCAGGCGATCCGGCTCGCGGGGCAGGGCACGGGTGGCGGCGACCTGCTGCTGGAAATCGAGTACGCCGCGCACCCGCAGTTCGAAGTGGACGGCCGCAATGTCATCCACGCGCTGTCGGTGGCGCCGTGGGAAGCAGCGTTGGGCGCATCGATCAGCGTGCCCACGCTGGGCGGGCCTGTTGAGCTCAAAATCCCTGCGGATTCAGAAGCCGGGCGCAAATTGCGCCTGCGCGGTCGCGGGCTTCCGGGTGCTGGAAGCGCACCTGCCGGCGATCAGATCGTGGAGCTGGAAGTGCTGGCGCCGAAGGCCAATACCGATGAGGAGCGCGAAGCCTATCAGCGGCTGCGCGATGTCTTCGGGGACGATTGGCGTCGGGCTTAGAGCCTTTTCAAAATCTTTGCACGTTGAAAATTTTGCTCGTCATTCCCGCGAAAGCGGGAATCCAGTGTCGTTGTATTTCAACGTGTTAAAGACGTTGGATGACCAGCCTTCGGCTGTTGAAAAGCATTCTCGCTTTCGCGGGAATGACGAGCAAAATCGATGTTTGTGGTGAGATTTTGAACAGGCTCTTAGAGCCCGACGACGTACTTGGTGATGGTGTCCGACAGCTCGGTTTCGCTGAAAGGTTTGGTCAGGTAGGCCTTGGCCCCCTGACGCATGCCCCACATGCGATCGGTGTCCTGGTCCTTGGTGGTGACCAGAATGATCGGGATATGTTTGGTCGTCGGTTCCCGGCAGATGGTGCGCGTCGCCTGGAAGCCGTTGAGGTTCGGCATCACCACGTCCATCAGGATCAGGTCGGGAATCTCGCGCTTGGCGACTTCGACGCCAGCGGCGCCGTCTTCGGCCGTCAGCGCTTCATGACCCAGTTTTTCGACGATACGACGAATGCCCATCAACTGCGACGGCGAGTCGTCGACGATCAGAATGCGTGCCATGTGGAACCCCAGATAAGACTTCGACCAGTGTAGTCGCCCGGACCCCAGCCCGGAAGCGGGGCGATGTCATTTGTTGATGTGATGCACAACCCGTTCGCCGCTCCCGCACAGGCCGTGGCTCAGCCCACGCGCACCAGCGTCCGTCCGAACGAACCGCCGGCCAGCATCCCCGCGAACACCTCCGGCAGCCCTTGCAGCTCGACTTCCCGGGTGCAGATCGTTTCGAGATGGGCCGGCTTCCATTCCGAAGCCAGCCGCTTCCAGACTTCATCACGCAAATCGCGGGCGGTTCCGGCCGACGCCACGCCCACCAGGGACACCCCGCGGATGATGAAGGGCATGACCGTGGTCGGGAGGTCGCCCGACGCGGCCAGACCGGCGCTGGCGACATTGCCGTAAGGGCGGGTGCGGGCGAGCAGGCTGGCGAGCATCGGCCCGCCGACGTTGTCCAGGCCGCCGCCGAAACGTGCGGCCTCCAGCGGCTTGGCTTCGCCGAGCACGTCGCGGCCGAGTACCTGGGTGGCGCCGAGGGACTTCAGATAGTCGGCGTGTTCGGGCTTGCCGCTGATCGCATGCACCTCGTAGCCGGCGCGGCTGAAGATATCCACCGCCAGCGAGCCCACGCCCCCGGTGGCGCCGGTCACCGCCAGCGGCCCCTGGGCTGGCGTCTGCCGGTTGTCCTGCATCCGCAGCAGCGCGAGCGCGGCGGTGAACCCGGCGGTGCCGAGGATCATGCTCTCGCGCAGACTCAGGCCGGCGGGCAATGGGATCGCCCATTTCGCTTCGATCCGCGCGAATTGCCCATAGCCGCCGTCGCGGACTTCGCTGAGCCCCGAGCCGGTCACCAGCACCGCGTCGCCTTCCTTGATCCTCGGGTCGGTGGACGACACCACGTGGCCCGCGACATCGATGCCGCCGACCAGCGGAAAGAACCGCAGGATCTTGCCTTCGCCGGTGCCGGCCAGCGCGTCCTTGTAGTTGACCGACGAGTAGGCGGTCTTGATCACGATTTCACCGGGCGCAAGGTCGTCGATCGAGACATCCTCGATCCCGCTGCGGTAGCCGGCGCTGTCGCTGCGGATGCGGAAGGCTTGGAAAGTCGCGGGCATGCTCATGGTGTCTCTCGTGCGAACGAAATCCAGATTACCGCAACTCCCGCCGCTTCTTTTCGCCCAGCCACTTGTCCGCCAGCGCGGGCGTGTAGTTGCGCATCCACGCGAACAGCGTGTCGATGTCTTCGCCGTGCCACAGATCCAGGCGCTGTTCGGCGTGCAGGAAGCGCTCTTCGACCATGCGGTCGATCATGCCCATCAGCGGCGCGTAGAAGCCATCGACGTCGAGGAACGCGCAGGGCTTCTTGCCGAGGCCGAGCTGGCGCCAGGTCAGCATTTCGAACATCTCGTCGAGGGTGCCGAAACCGCCGGGCAGGGCGACGAAGGCGTCTGAGAGGTCGAACATCCGCGCCTTGCGTTCGTGCATGTTGGCGACCACTTCCAGCCGGGTCACGCCCTTGTGCGCGACTTCCCACTGCACGAGCTGTTCGGGAATCACGCCGACCACTTCGCCGCCCCTGGCGAGCACGGCGTCGGCGACGACGCCCATCAGCCCGACGTTGCCGCCGCCGTAGACGAGCTGCAGGCCTTCGGATGCGATGCGTGCACCCAACGCGCGGGCGCGTTCGGCGTAGACGGGTTTGTTGCCGGCATTGGAGCCGCAGTAGACGCAGATCGATTTCATCGAGGATTCCAGGGAAATTCCAGAAAGCAGAACGGCGCACCAGAGTGCGCCGTTCTCGAAAGGCGGCCGGTCAGTTGGCCTTGTGGATCGCGCGCTTGTGCACCGCCATCGCCGCATCGTGCACCGCTTCGGACATGCTCGGGTGCGCGTGGCAGATGCGGGCGAGATCGTCGGCGGAGCCGCTGAACTCCATGGTCAGCACGCCTTCGTGCACCAGTTCCGACACGTTCGCGCCGACCAGATGCATGCCGAGCACGCGATCGGTGTCCGCATGCGCCAGCACCTTCACGAAACCCGCCGGTTCGCCCATGGCGACGGCACGGCCGACCGCTGCGAACGGGAAGCTGCCGGCCTTGTACGGGATGCCTTCGGCCTTGAGCTGTTCTTCGGTCTTGCCGACCCACGCGATTTCCGGCTCGGTGTAGATGACCCACGGGATGGTGTCGAAGTTGACGTGGCCGGGCAGGCCGGCGATCAGTTCGGCCACCGCGATGCCTTCCTCGAAGCCCTTGTGCGCCAGCATCGGCCCGCGCACGCAGTCGCCGACCGCCCACACGCCATCGACGCCGGTATGGCAGTGCTCATCCACCACGATCCGGCCGCGCTCGTCGAGCTGCACGCCGGTGCCTTCGGCCAGCAGGCCCTTGCTCGCCGCCTTGCGGCCGACGGCGACCAGCAGTTTGTCGAACACGACATTCTGTTCGCCCGCCGCGTCGGCATAGGTGACGTGGACTTCGCTGGTCTTGCCTGTCTTTTTCACTTCGGCCTTGCCGACCTTGGCGCCGAGCTTGATGTCGAGGCCCTGTTTCCTGAATTCCTTGAGCGCGGTTTTCGCGGCTTCGGCATCGGCGGCGGCGAGGAAATCCGGCATCGCTTCGAGGATCAGCACCTCGGCGCCGAGACGCTTCCAGACGCTGCCCAGTTCGAGCCCGATCACACCGGCGCCGATCACGCCCAGACGCTTCGGGACCTCGGTGAAATCCAGCGCACCGACGTTGTCGACGATCGCGTCGCCGTCGAATTTCGCGAACGGCAGTTCGATCGAATCCGAGCCGGCGGCGAGGATCACGTTCGGCGCTTTCAGCCCGACTTCGCTGCCGTCGTGTTGCTTCACCTTCACCACGTTGCCCGGCTGCAGCTGCGCGAAGCCGTGGAACGCGGTGACCTTGTTCGCCTTGAACAGCATCGCGATGCCGCCGGTGAACTGCTTCACGATCTTGTCCTTGCGGCCGACCATCGCGCCGACGTCGATCTTCGCGTCCTTGAACGAGATGCCGTGGTCGCCGAAGAGGTGACCCATGTTCCAGAACTGGCGCGACGAGTCCAGCAGCGCCTTCGACGGAATGCAGCCGACGCGCAGACAGGTGCCGCCCAGCGCGGGCTTGCCGTCCTTGCCCAGCGCGGCGTCGATGCACGCGACCTTCATGCCGAGCTGTGCGGCGCGGATCGCCGCGTGGTAACCGGCCGGGCCGGCGCCGATGACGATGACGTCGAACGCCTGTTGTTCGCTAGCTTGTTGTTCGCTCATGGATTCGATTCCTGTGTCTTCAAAGCGCGAAACCCCTCGCGGGCGAGGGGCTTCCGGCGGGCATTACATGCCCAGCAGCATGCGGTGCGGGTTTTCCAGCTGATTCTTGATGTCGACCAGGAACAGCACCGCGTCCTTGCCGTCGATGATGCGGTGGTCGTAGCTGATCGCGATGTACATCATCGGCGCGGCGACCACGACGCCGTTCTCGACGATGGCGCGCTCCTTGATGGCGTGCATGCCGAGGATCGCGGACTGCGGCGGATTGACGATCGGCGTGGACATCAGCGAACCGAAGGTGCCGCCGTTGGTGATGGTGAAAGTGCCGCCCTGCAGATCTTCGAGCTTCAGTCCGCCTTCGCGCGCGGCCTTGGCGTAACCGGCGATGGCGCCTTCGATCTCGGCGAAGCCCATGCGTTCGACGTTGCGCAGCACCGGGGTGACCAGGCCTTTCTCGGTGGCGACCGCGATGCTGATGTCGGCGTAGCCGTGATAGATCACGTCGTTGCCGTCGACCGAGGCGTTGACGATGGGATGGCGCTGCAGCGCGTTCGCGGCGGCCTTGGCGAAGAAGCTCATGAAGCCGAGCTTGATGCCGTTGGCTTTCTCGAACTGTTCGCCCAGTTCCTTGCGCATCTGCATGACTTTCGCGAGGTTCACTTCGTTGAACGAGGTGAGCATGGCGATGGAGTTCTTCGACTGCATCAGGCGTTCGGCGATGCGGGTGCGCATGCGCGTCATCGGCACGCGTTCTTCCGGGCGGGCGCCGCCGCCGACGCCTGCGGTCTTGCCGCTGGCGTAGTTGACGATGTCTTCTTTCGTGACCGCGCCGCGACGGCCGGTACCTTCGACCTGCGCGGGATCGACACCGGTGGTTGCTGCAGCGAAACGTGCGCCGGGCGGGAGTCCAGCGGCTGCAGGCGCGGCTGTGGGAGCGGTGGGAGCCGCGACAGGGGCATTCGATGTGGTTGGCTTCGCCGCTTCCGCCGCTCCCACGGCAGGAGCCGGTGCGGCGGCGCCTTCCTCGATGATCGCGATGACCTGCTGGCTGAGCACGGTGGCGCCTTCGGCGAACTTCAGCTCCTTGATCACGCCATCGACGGTCGACGGGACTTCCAGCACGACCTTGTCGGTTTCGAGGTCGACGATGTTCTCGTCGCGCTTGACCGCATCGCCGGCCTTCTTGTGCCAAGTGGCGATGACCGCGTCGGAGACGGATTCGGGAAGAACGGGGACCTTGATTTCGATGGCCATGATTGGCGTCCTGACAGCGTGGATTTCAATGGGTGAGTAAATATGAGTTCGAGCCGGCGCAGGGATGCATGCGCCGATGGCAAGCGTCATTCGTCGGCGTGCTCGCCGTTGAGTGGATTGACCAGCGCGTCCGCGATCAGCTGCAACTGCTCTTCGACGTGGTCGTTGAAATGACCTGCGGCGGGCGAGGGCGAACGGCTGCGGCCGGTGTAGCTGAGCTGCTGTTTGTCCTGCAGGCAGGCGAGCAGGTGGTGCTGGATCTGGTACCACGCGCCCTGGTTCTGCGGCTCTTCCTGGCACCACACCACCTGGGTCGCTTTTGCGTAACGCTTGAGCTGGGTGGAGAGTTCGGCGCGCGGGAACGGATACAACTGTTCGATGCGCACGATCGCCACATCGGTCTGCCCGCGCTTCTGCGCGTCTTCCAGCAGATCGTAGTAGACCTTGCCGCCGCAGACGACGACGCGCTTGACCGACTTCGGATCGGCGCTGGCATCGGGGATCAGGTGCTGGAACCCGCCGTTCGCCAGTTCGTCCAGCGTCGACACCGCCAGTTTGTGGCGCAGCAGCGACTTCGGCGTCATCACCACCAGCGGTTTGCGCGTCTTCATGCGCATCTGCCGGCGGATCATGTGATACGCCTGCGCCGGTGTGGTCGGGGTGCAGACGATCATGTTCTGCAGCGCGCACAACTGCAGGAAGCGCTCCAGACGCGCCGAACTGTGCTCGGGCCCCTGGCCTTCGTAGCCGTGCGGCAGGAACAGCGCGAGGCCGCAGATCCGGCCCCATTTGGCTTCGCCCGAAGACAGGAACTGGTCGATGACCACCTGCGCGCCGTTGGCGAAATCGCCGAACTGGCCTTCCCAGATGTCGAGGGTCATGGGGTCGGCGGTGGCGTAGCCGTATTCGAACGCCATCACCGCTTCCTCGCTGAGCAGCGAATCGATGATGGTCGCGTCTTCCGGATTCTTCACCAGTTGCCGCAGCGGCATGTGGTCGACGTCGGTTTTCTGGTCGTGCAGGATCGCGTGGCGGTGAAAGAACGTGCCGCGACCGCAGTCCTGGCCGACCAGACGCAGTTTGTAGCCTTCGTCGAGCAGGGTCGCGTAGGCGAGGTTTTCGGCGAAGCCCCAGTCGCCGGCCAACTCACCGGCGGCCATCTTGCGGCGGTCTTCGTAGATCTTGGCGACGCGCGCGTGCAGGCTTGCGCCTTCCGGAAGCGCGTTGATGAGCGTCGCCAGCGCATCGAGCTTCTCGCGCGGCACTCTGGTATCGACCGGATCGGACAGTTTGCCTTCCAGCAGCGGGCGCCAATCGATCGCATGGGCGTCGGGATTCGCCGGTGCCAGTTCGGTGGTGACCACGCCGGCATCGAGCTTGTCGCGGTGACCGTCGACCAGCGCCTTCGCATCCTCGGCGGAGAGCGTGCCCTTGGCGGCGAGACGTTCCGCGTACAGCTCGCGCGTGGTCTTGCGCTTGCGGATGTTCTGGTACATCAGCGGCTGGGTCGCCGCCGGTTCGTCTGCTTCGTTGTGACCGTGGCGGCGATAGCAGACCAGGTCGATGACCACGTCCTTGGCGAATTTCTGGCGGAAATCGAAGGCCAGTTCGGCGCAGAACGCGACCGCTTCCGGATCGTCGCCGTTCACGTGCAGCACCGGCGCGCCGACCATCTTCGCGACATCGGTGCAGTACAGCGTCGAGCGTGCGTCCTGACGTTCGCTGGTGGTGAACCCGACCTGGTTGTTGACGACGATGTGCAAGGTGCCGCCGACCGCGAAACCGCGGGCCTGCGACATCTGCAACAGCTCCATCACCACGCCCTGACCGGCGAAGGCCGCGTCGCCGTGGATGATGATCGGCACCACCTGCTTGCGTGCTTTGTCGCCGCGGCGATGCTGGCGCGAGCGGACGCTGCCGGCGACCACCGGGTCGACGATTTCCAGATGCGAAGGGTTGAACGCCAGGGCCAGATGCACCGGGCCGCCGGGCGTGGCGATGTCGGCGCTGAAGCCCATGTGGTACTTCACGTCGCCAGCGTGGGCGTGTTCGTCGTGATCGAATTTGCCCTCGAATTCGTCGAACAGTTTGCGCGGCGGCTTGCCGAGCGTATTGATCAGCACGTTGAGGCGGCCGCGATGGGCCATGCCCAGCACCACGTCCTTCACGCCGTCGCTGCCGGCGCGGCGGATCATCACGTCGAGCAGCGGAATCAGCGAATCGCCGCCTTCCAGCGAGAAACGCTTCTGGCCGACGTATTTGGTGTGCAGGTAGCGTTCGAGGCCTTCGGCGGCGGTGAGGCGTTCGAGGATGCGGCGCTTGTCGTCGTCGCTGCGCTTGAAGTCACCGCCAGCGGCTTCGAGGCGTTCGTACACCCAGCGACGCTGTTCGACGTCGGTGATGTGCATGAACTCGGCGCCGATGCTGCCGGTGTAGGTCGCCTTGAGCAGCGAGACAAGGTCGCGCAGCTTCATCTGCGCCTGACCGCCTGCGCCGCCGCTGGAGAAGGTGGTGTCGAGATCGCTGTTGGACAGGCCGTGGAAGCCGATGTCCAGATCCGGGGCTTCGCTCTTTTCCAACATGCCCAACGGGTCGAGTTCGGCGGCGAGATGACCACGCGAGCGGTAGGCGACGATCAGTTTGCTGACCGCGAATTCGCGGCTGTCGCTGACGGCATTGCCGCTGGCGGCCACGACCACGCCGCGCGCCGCCTGGCGACCGGCTTCGGCGATCGCGGCGATGACCGCGGAGTGCGGCACATCGGCACCGTCGCGCCCCTTGATGCCGTCGAAATAGGTTTTCCACTTCGGCCCGACGCTGTCGGGGGCGACCAGATACTGTTCGTAGAGGTCCTCGATGTAGGCGGCGTTGGCGCCGAGCTGGGAGGACTGGGCAAACTGCTTCAGGAGACTGTCCACTCTGGGGGCACACTCGGAATGTCGGGAAGCGCGGAGGAGAATACGGTAACCGCTTGATCCGCCGGGAAATCCAGAGGCGGCAAGGCAGGCGGGCGAAAGGACCGGAATTATACCCGGAGGCTTCGCCGCAGCGCACCACTCGGCGCCTCCGGAGACGGCTCTCGCGGCTTCGACCATCGTCGTAACCGGATCGTCCGACAGGCGCGTCTGGCGGTACTTGCCATCCGGATTCGGACGGTTTGCGCGCGATTGCCGGCCAGGGTTCGACGCCCGGACTGGTGCGGATCGAAACCACGCCGGCCGGCAGGATGCGTTTCAAGATCCTGCTGCGTCGCTCCGCGCTGGTTTCGGAGTGAAGGTCGCTCAGATATCCAGCGCGCGGAACTCGGTGACGACCCGCGCGCGCTCCCACACCGGCATGAAACCGTCGGCGAGCTGACGGGCGCGTCCACCGAAGTCGAGCGCGGCTTCGCCGTCGAAGCGGTTGCCGAGGGTGCGGAAGTAGTAGCCGCCGCTGTCGTTGGCGATGAAGGCCGAGGCGTAGCCGTGATCGGCGGGATCGGTGATTTCGCGGAAGGCGAACACGCTCGACAGTCGTTGGCCCAAACCGATCAGCGGCGCATGCGCGCGCTGCGGCGTCCCGGCGTCCTGCAGGAGAATGCGGATGTCGACCCGCTGTCGGCGGGTGGCGAGCCTGCGCAGCGCTTCGAGCACTTCGGGCGCGTCGAACAGGCCCGGGTCGAGATGGCGGCTGTAGAGGCACAGTTCGCGGCGGGTGGCGGCGACGACTGCGGTGGTGATCGCGACCGCCGCGTCGCGGGTGTCGATGGCGGTCGGGCCGCCGATCTGCCGACGCATGCTCTGGTGCTCAATGCCGGCTTCCATGAAGCGATCGCCGTAGGGCACGAAACCGTGTTTGACGTAGAAGCCGACTGCGGATGCCTGCGAGTGCAGGCGCAGCTCGGGCCAGCGCCGCTGCGCGGCTTCCCGGATCAGCGCCAGCAGCAGCGCGTCGCCGACGCCACGACCGCGCCATTCGGGCAAGACCGCCATCCGTCCGATCTTGTGCTCGGGCGTCAAACGCCCGGTGCCGATCGGCTTTCCGGCGGCATCGCGGGCGATCACATGCACGCAGAGCGGATCGAGTTCGTCCCACTCCAGCTCGATCGGCACCAGCTGCTCCTGCACGAACACCGGTTCGCGTACCGCGCGCAGATCGTCGACGCCGCCCGCGTAATCGATGGCCTCGACCCGGAATGTGCCGTCGAATGGAGCGCGGTCAGGCATCGTCGTCCTCGCCGGTGTCGAAGCCGTCGTTATGCAACTGGTATTGCCCCTCCGCGAGCAGATCGAGCACCAGCGACTGGCCCTGCGCCGACAGCCTGGCGTAGGTGTCGCCATCCAGCGTTTCGGCGGTGGCGAGGGTGCGCGCATCGGCGAGCGGCAGGGCATGGGTCTGTCCAGCAAGATAGAGCTTGCCGATGGTTTTCCGCTCCGTGCTGCGCCGCCAGGCGGCCCGGGTCCACGGATGGCGCTGCAGCACGGCGCCCTGCTGCAGATCGAATTCGATTTCGATCCGCGAGCGCGGCGGGTCGGGATCGAGCGCCACGCCCGCGCTGCGATACAGGCTGATGAAGCGGCCGAACCAGTCGCCGAGGCGCTCCGGGTCGTTCATGCGCAGCTTGTTCAGCGCTTCGATGGCGCGCGCCATCGCGGCGGCGTCGATCTCATGGCTGTCCTTCGGCGGCGCGATGTCCGGATCGCTGTAGCGCACGGCTTCGTCGGCATCGCAGATCAGACTGTCGACGAAATCGCCGAGCAGTTCCGCGCTCGACGGCGCGCGCAGCCCGACCGAGATGGTCAGGCATGCGTCCTCGGCGATCCCGTGATGCGGCACGCCCGGCGGCAGGTACAGCATGTCGCCGGGCTTCAGCACCCAGTCGCGGTTCGGCTTGAAATGCTTCAACAGGCGCAGCGGCACGTCTTCGAGATAGCTCTCGTCCGGATTCGGCGCGGTATCGATGAGCCAACGTCGATGGCCCAGACCCTGCAGCAGGAACACGTCGTATTGATCGATATGCGCGCCGACCGAACCGCCCGGCGCGGCGAACGAGATCATGATGTCGTCCATCCGCCAGCGCGGCAGGAAATAGAAATCGTCGAGCAGCGCGCGCACGTCCGGGTCCCACTTGTCCACGTCCTGCACCAGCAGGGTCCAGTCCTGGTGCGGCATCCCCGGAAATTCCTCTTCCGCGAACGGGCCGGTGCGGATGCTCCAGGCGTCGCTGCCGCGGTCGTAGCTTGCGATGCGCGACAGCGCCGATTCCTCGCAGGCTAGGCCGGCGAGATCTTCCGGCGTCACCGGAGAGACGAAGTCCGGGAAAGCATTGCGGATCAGCAGCGGCCGTTTCTGCCAGTAATCGCGCAGGAAAACCGCCGGTGCCATGCCCAGCGGGCCCTTGCCGGCGGCGTCGATTTCGTAGGGCAGTGCGGGTGTGCGCTTGCGGGCGTGCTTGGCCATCTCAGATCTCCTTCGCCAGGCGTTCCGCCAGGCCTGTGTAGCTGCCCGGCGTCATGTCGAGCAGGCGCTGCTTCGCGTCGGCCGGCAGATCGAGATCAGCAATGAATGTGCGCATCGAGCTTGCGTCGATGCCGTGGCCGCGGGTGAGCGCCTTCAGTTGTTCGTAAGGGTTGGGCAAGCCGTAGCGACGCATCACCGTCTGCACGGCTTCGGCCAGCACTTCCCAGGCGGCGTCGAGATCGGCCGCCAGACGCTCCGGATTGGCGCTAAGTTTGTTCAGGCCGCGCAGCAGTGCGTCGTAGCCGATCAGCGCATGGCCGAAGGCGGTGCCCAGCGCGCGCAGCACGGTGGAATCGGTGAGGTCGCGCTGCCAGCGGCTGATCGGCAGCTTCGCGGAGAAATGCTCGAACAGCGCGTTGGCGATGCCGAAGTTGCCTTCGGCATTCTCGAAATCGATCGGGTTGACCTTGTGCGGCATGGTCGAGCTGCCCACTTCGCCGGCCTTCACCGCCTGCTTGAAATAACCGAGCGAGATGTAGCCCCAGAGGTCGCGGCACAGATCGATGCAGATGGTGTCGATGCGTTTCTGCGCGTCGCACAACTCGGCGATGCCGTCGTGCGGTTCGATCTGGGTGGTGTAGGGCTGCCAGTCCAGGCCCAGCGATTCGACGAAGCGGCGCGAGAACGCGGTCCAGTCCACGTCGGGATACGCGGCGACGTGCGCGTTGTAATTGCCGACCGCGCCGTTGATCTTGCCGGCGATCAGCGCGGCGGCGAGGGTTTCGCCCTGACGCTGCAGGCGGGCGACGACGTTGGCGAGCTCCTTGCCGACGGTGCTGGGCGAGGCGGTCTGGCCGTGGGTGCGCGAGAGCATCGGCAGCGCCGCGTGTTCGTGCGCCATCGCGCGGAGCTTCCGGATCAGGCCATCCAGCGTCGGCAGCAGCACCGATTGCCGCGCCTCGCTCAGCATCAACGCATAGCTGAGGTTGTTGATGTCTTCGCTGGTGCAGGCGAAATGCACGAATTCCAGCGCTGGCGCCAACTCCGCATCGTCGGCAAGACGCTCCTTGATCAGGTATTCGACCGCTTTGACGTCGTGGTTGGTGGTGCGTTCGATCGCCTTCACCCGGGCCGCATCGGCGACCGTCAGCCCATCGGCCAGCGCGCGCAGGCGGTGGACGGCAGCATCGGAGAAGGGAGAGAGCTCGACGATGCCGGGCTCGGCCGCCAGCGCCAGCAGCCATTCCACTTCCACCTTGACCCGGGCCTTGATCAGGCCGTATTCGGAGAAGATCGGGCGCAGGGCATCGACCTTGCCGGCATAGCGACCATCGAGCGGAGACAGGGCGAGAAGCTGGGCGTCGGACATGGGGGGGGCTGCGGTGCGGGGTATGGCAATTCTAAACGCTCGCAGGGGTATGCTCGGCCGATCTCCACCACGACAGGCGCGGACCATGGCCCGACGCGGCCCCACCCGGCATACCGGCACGATCCCCGAGCCCATGCGCAACGAACGCGACAGCATGGGCGAACTGCAGGTCCCCGCTGCGGCGCTCTGGGGCGCGCAGACCCAGCGGGCGGTGCAGAACTTCCGCATCTCCGGCCGGCCGATGCCGCGCGGCTTCATCCGCGCCCTCGGGCTGATCAAGGCCGCCGCCGCCCAGACCAATGCGAATCTCGGCCTGTTGCCCAAGACCCGCGCCGCCGCGATCCGGCGGGCGGCGATGGCCGTGGCCGAAGGCGAGCACGACGAGCAGTTTCCGGTCGATATCTACCAGACCGGCTCCGGCACCTCCAGCAACATGAACGCCAACGAGGTGATCGCGGCGCTGGTGATGCGCGCCGGCCGGGGCAAGGTGCATCCCAACGACGACGTGAACCTCGGCCAGAGTTCGAACGACGTGGTCCCGACCGCGATCCGGGTCAGCGCCCAGCTCGCGGTGGTCGAGGATCTGCTGCCCGCGCTGCAGCATCTGCGCCGGACCATCGATCGTCGCGCGCGCGAGTCGCGCAAGCTGGTGAAGACCGGGCGCACGCATCTGATGGACGCGATGCCGCTGACCTTCGGGCAGGAGCTGGGGGCATGGTCGTCGCAGCTCGATTCCGCGCGGATGCGGATCGAAGACTGTCTCAAGCGCCTGCGGCGGCTGCCGATCGGCGGTACCGCGGTCGGGACCGGGATCAACACCGATCCGGGCTTCGGCCAGCGTGTGGCGCAGACCGTCTCGGTGCTGTCGGGCGTGCGTTTCGTCGTCGCCGACGACAGATTCGAAGGTCTCGCCGCACAGGACGATGTGGTCGAACTTTCCGGCCAGCTGTCGGCGCTGGCGGTGGCTTTGATGAAGATCGCGAACGATCTGCGCTGGATGAATTCCGGGCCGCTGGCGGGACTCGCCGAGATCGAGCTGCCGGCGCTGCAGCCGGGCTCGTCGATCATGCCGGGCAAGGTCAATCCGGTGATTCCGGAGGCGGTGGCGATGGTGTGCGCGCAGGTGATGGGCCATCACACCGCAGTGACCATCGCGGGGCAGAGCGGCAATTTCCAGCTCAATGTAATGCTGCCGCTGATCGCGGCGGATCTGCTGGAGAGCATCGGCCTGCTCGCGAATGCGATGACCGCGCTGGCCGACAGTGCGATCGCCGACATGCGCTTGCGCACCGACCGCATCGCCGATGCGCTGGAGCGCAACCCGATACTCGTCACGGCGCTCAACCCTGCCATCGGCTACGAAAAAGCCGCCGCGATCGCCAAGAAAGCGTATCTCGAGCGGCGTCCGGTGTTCGATGTGGCGCTGGAGGACAGCGGTCTGGATGCGAAGACGCTGAGGCAACTGCTGGATCCTGCCGCGCTGGTGAAGGGCGGCGTGCAGACCGGTACGGGCGGCGGTTGACGCCGCCCGTACTGTCTTCCGGCTATTGTCTGGCGCCAGCGGCTTCCGCTTCCTCCGCAGCATTCATGTTCGCGTCCTTGCCGGCCGTGTCGCCCTTGATCGCTTTTCCGATCGCGCTGCCGACATCCTTGCCGGCGTTGTAACTGGCTTCTTCATCCGTAAAACAGTCCTTGATATCTCCCTCACCCATGGTCGCGTATGGCTTGAACGCGGGCAGCGCGGCGGCGAGCTTGTCCTGGGTGACCTTCATCGCCGGCAGCAGGTCGCAAAGTTTCTGCGCGGACTGCTTGATGCCCTCGGCTTCCGCTTCGATCTTCTTGTCGATCTGATCGGTCTCGCCGGTGATGACGCCCTTGATCGCTTCGCCCATGGCCTTGCCGGCCAGATCCGCGCCTTCGATGCCGACGCCGATCCCTGCGTCCGCGACCGTGGCCAGATGCCTACGGTATTCCAGCATCAACGCCTTCTGCCCGGCGTTGAGCACGACCGCTTTGCCGTCGATCAGAAAATCACCGGTGGGCGTGATTTCAGCCTTGGGCTGGCCGGTGGCGGTGAGATCGATATTCTTCTTCGCCAATTCCTCTGTTGCGCCATTGGTCGCTTCCTTCACGGCCTTGCCGATGAAGGTCGTGGGTTCATTGGCGGGATCGGCTGCAGGTGCGGTCGTGCTGTTGCCGCAGCCGAACAAAGGCAGGCAGCCGACTAATGCGAGTGCGGTCATGCGCAGGGTGTTCATGGGACGTTCCACTCCGGTGTCGGCGGGGTTGTTTCGATTGGTTGTAGAAGTCGTTGCAAAGGTGATAGGTCAATCGTCCTCAGGGACACGAACCTTTCCTTTCACGTTGCGATGGCTCACCGATCCGCTGCCGACATGGTCGACGACGAGATCGCCGCCCACGCCGTTCGCATCAAGATCGCCAGAGCCGATGCGTTTCAGGTTCACGTTTCCGGCGATCGCGGTGAGGACCGCGTCGCCCGAACCGATCGAGCCGATTTCGACGTTGCCTTGCGCATTGGCGATGGAGAGATCGCCGGAGTTGATCCCGCCGACCCACGCATCGCCGCGCACATCGCGCACGCTCATGTCGCCGGAGCCGATCGAGACCACATGCAGAGTGCCGGTATCGTTCGCGTGGATATCCCCGGAACCGACATCCGCATACAAACTATCGCGGACACGACGCGCTTCGAGGTCGCCGGAGCCGACATCGGCGCTCAGGGATGCAACGCCATCGACGACGGCATCGCCGGAACCGATCTTGACCTGCACGGCGAGATGGTCGGGTACCGATGCGGCCAACGTCAGATAGCTGTATGACTCGCCTGACCAGGAACCTTTACGCATCAGGCTGTTCCGCTCAGCACGCACGATCAGCTTGTCGCCATCGCGCTGCTGGGTGACCACGAGTTCGGCGAGTCGCTTGGCATCCGATGCACAGGCCTTGCCCCGGATCGAGCCCGACACGCTCTTGTCGCCCTTCAGCGCCAATGTGTGCGGGCCGATGTCGAATACGACCGTCTTGATGCCGCTCAGATTCAATTCCGCATCGCGAGCAGCGGAATGTTCGCAACGTTGCCCGGCGTGGGATGCGAAGGGCGCGGCACCCAGGATGCCGGCGGTCAACAGAATCGAAACGATGCGCATGGGGCTTTCTCTCTCTTGATGATGATTGCAGTGGAGTGGGGCGACGCTGCTTCGTTATGCCGTATTCGTTTTCCATCGCCGCCGTCCATGGCTGTGCCGAGTGGGTTCTGGAATGCTTGGCCAAGCCATCCTTGGCCCGACCTTGGAGCGGATGCGAATCGGCGATGAGCCAATCCGCAGACGTGGCGCTTTCAGCCCTCATCTCTCCAGCGACGGAGGCGGATCGCGAGGGCGATCATCGCCACGCCGATCGCTACGCCCAACCACATGTCCAGCGTGCCGAATGCAGCCCAGCTGGAGGTGAGGTCAAGCTGCGGCGAGACGCCCTCCGTCCCTTGCAGCACGCGTTCGGCGTCGACCGCACTGGCGTACCAGAGACCGGGGATCAGGCTGCCGAGCCCGCGCAGCGCAACGACGTACCAGATGTCGCCGTGCGGGAACTCCGCGCCGGTAATGGCGCTGAAAATCAGACCGGTCATGCTGAACATCGCGCAGCCCAGCAGCGGGACCAGTACCGCCCACAAGAACGGAAAGCGACGCGACCAGGCCGAGCACAGCATCAACCAGCCGATCGTGGGCACGGACCACATGATGTAGACGGGAAGGATGCTGAAGAACTGTCCCACGATGCGGAACGCATGCGACTCGGTGAAGAAAGAACCGATGCCCGGGATACCGTTCACGGCCATGCCTGCAGCGGCGATCAGCCACATTCCCACGCCGATCAATACGCCCAGAACCAGGGCCATCACCGGCGCCAACACCAGAGCCCAGGTGGCTTTCGACAACACGACCTCGATGTCCGAGATCGGAAGCGACTTCCAGAACAATACGCTGCGATCGCGGCGTTCGTCGTAGAGCGAGCCGAGCGCATAGAAGAACACCACGAAGATCATC
Source organism: Lysobacteraceae bacterium (assembly GCA_049296025.1). Lineage (GTDB taxonomy): Bacteria > Pseudomonadota > Gammaproteobacteria > Xanthomonadales > Xanthomonadaceae > Lysobacter_I. Next base: position 36,694 of record JBAQRU010000373.1, read on the forward strand.
ACCAGCATCGACAGGATCATGCCGTTGGCGAGGATGCCGTCGCCGAACGCGCCCAGCGCCTTGAATCCATCGACATCGTCGAGTTTGAAATGGTCGGTGAAATCGCCGTTGCTTTTGGCTTTCTGGATGAAGATCGTGGCGATGATCATGCCGATCGTCGCGAACACCGAGGCGATGATGCCGGTGATGATCGGCGCCCAGAAAAAGCCGCCCTTGTTTTCCCAGAATTCGCGCCTGATCAGCAGCTTGAATTTGCTGCCGAAACCGAAGGCGTTGGTCGCAGCGTGCGGCTGGAGAGCGGTGGGTTCTTGAATGGAGGCGTTCATGCGTAGGTCCCCTTCATGGTGGCGACGAACAGATCGGCGAGGCCGGGGATGCGGGTTTCACCGAGTGCGGCCAGTCGGCTCTGCGGAACGCTGTCGAACAGCATCACGGTCTTTCCGAACGGAAGGGCGCGCTCGTCGATCGGCTTCAGCGTACGGGCCTCTTCGATGCGATCGGCGTTGAGCAGCACTTCGACGAAGCGGTCGCCGAGGTTCTCCATCGTCGCGTCGAGCACGATCTTGCCGTTCTGGATGAACATCACATCGGTGAGGATGTGCTCGATCTCTTCGACCTGGTGGGTGGTGATGATGATGGTTTTCTGTTCGTCGAAATAATCTTCGAGCAGACGTTGATAGAACTGCTTGCGGTAGAGGATATCGAGGCCGAGGGTCGGCTCGTCCAGCACCAGCAGCTTCGCGTCGATCGCCATGACCAGCGCCAGATGCAACTGCACGATCATGCCCTTGGACATTTCGCGAACACGCATCCTGGGGTTCAATTGGGTGTTGGCGAGGAAACGCTCGCATTTGGCGCGATCGAAGCGCGGATGGACGCCAGCGACGAACTCGATGGCTTCGCTGACCCGGATCCAGCGCGGCAGCACGGCGACGTCGGCGATGAAGCAGACATCGTTCATCAGATCATCGCGCTGGGTGCGCGGGTCGCGGCCGAGGACATTCAGCTCGCCATCGAACGGAATCAGTCCGAGGACGGCCTTCAGTGCGGTGGTCTTGCCGGCGCCGTTCGGACCGATGAGGCCGATGATCTTGCCAGCGCCGATCTCGAAGCTGGTGCCATCGAGCGCCAATTTATTCCTGTAGGCCTTGCGCAGGCCGCGTGCGGAGATCACCGGAGTATTGGAAGCGATAGTGTTCATGCATCACCCCCATTGCGGGCCGGTTCCAGCAATTCCTGCATGCTCAGCCCAAGCCGCTGGATGCGTTCCATGACCAGCGGCCATTCTTCGCGCAGGAAACGGTCGCGTTCGCTGCCCAGCAGTTTCTTCGCGGCTTCTTCGGTGACGTACATGCCCAGTCCTCTGCGTTTCTCGACAAGTGCCTCGTCCGCCAGTTCCTGATAGGCGCGCGAGACGGTAATGGGGTTCAACTGGTATTCGGCGGCGACCTGGCGCACCGAAGGCAGGGCATCGCCCGGCTTCAACAAGCCGTCCAGCATCATTGCGATGACCCGGTCTTTTAGTTGACGGTAAATGGGAGCGCCGTCGCTCCACTGGATGGCGGTCATGGTCAGCTCCTGTTGCCGCGGCGCAGACCCTGCGCGAACGAGAAGAAGGGAAGTGCCATCGCGTCCCGGGCCTGCGTGCGGCGATGGCGACGGTATGCTTTGGCGGCGTCCGCCTGGATTTCTGTGGCGGCCGGGGCTGCTTCGGGATCAGCCGAGTGACGGCCCGGCGCGGGGGCCGGAACGGCCAGAATCAGGCCGGCGGTGAGCAGACTCAGCGCGATGCCGAGGGCGCGTACCGAGTGGATCAGCTTGCGGTGCATGGCCAGCTCCTGTTCTTGTTGAGTGGTGTAGTATTCAACTATAACACCAAAACACACCAGGTCAAGCCCTTGGGAAACCATTTCGACCCAACTGAAGTCATACTCCCGCCTCATTTAGCCGCCGGAACCTCCAGATGCCCAGATTGCTGGCCAAAATGCTCGTGATTGCAGCCCTTGCGGGGCTGTCTGCCGTGGTACTTGCCGCAGGCGGTGGTCTGCTGGACCACACTTATCGTCCATTGGCCGGCAGAACCCCGGTCAATCTGGACCAGGCCTATCG
>JBAQRU010000374.1:0-1778 GCA_049296025.1 Lysobacteraceae bacterium
GTGGGCAGGCATCGTGGTCCGGCGCAGGTCTGCGTCTGAGCGCGACACAGCGCGAGGACAGCGGCGATGCCGGCGCCTTCAACCGGACCCGCGCCGCGAACGCTGGCTGGGAGCACGACATCGACGATGTGTTGTCGCTGCGCGCGGCCGTGCGTTTCAGCGACAGCGACAACCGGGGTTTCCCCGACGACAGCGGCGGTGCGCGCTATGCGGTGGTGCGCGATCTGGAATCGCGGCGCAGCGACAGTCGTCAGTTCTCGGTGCGCGGCGAATTCCGCCCGGCGGCAGGCACGTTGGAAATGCAATTGGCGACGATGTCGCGCGACGGCGACGAGTCGTCGCCCGGGGTCGCGCCGGGGCTGCGCGATCCATTCGGCCTGCCGTCGATCATCGCGCGGACCGATTACCGCCGCGATGAGGCGTTGGCCGCGTGGCGGATGGCGTTCGGCGAATCCACGCTGTTCACGGCGGGCGTGCAGCATCAGCGCGAACGCGGACGCTTCGACAGCGTCATCGATTTCGGTGCGTTTCTGCTGCCGGCGGCGTTCGAATTGCGTCGCGAGACGAGCAGTGCGTTCGCCGAAGCGCGCTGGCAGCGCGGCGATTGGACGGTGCAGGGCGGCGCGCGCTACGAGCGACCGACGCATGGGGAAAATCATGGCGGCGGAGAAGCCACCACCCATCCGATGCTGTCGCTGCAGCGGTCGCTGGGCGATGGTCGCGGCCAGTGGGGCGCGTCGATCGCGCGCTCGTCCAAGCTGCCGAGTTTCTATGCGCTGGGACATCCGCTGGTCGGCAATGCCTTGCTCGAACCGGAGCGCGCGCTTCATCGAGAAATTTATTACGCGAATGCCGCCGATGCGGCGTGGCCGACCCGGATCACCCTGTTCAGTGCGCGATATCGCAATCTGGTCGATTTTGATGCGGGCCCGCCGCCGCAGTTGGTCAACCGCGCGCGGATCGAAGCCGATGGTCTGGAATGGCGCAGCGGTCATCGCTTCGGCAACGATTGGCGCCTGCAGTTGGATGGCACCTGGATGCGCGTGCGCGATCCCGATGGCGGCGCAACGCTGCGTCATCGACCGCGATTGCAGGCCGGTGCGCAGTTGGGTCTGCCGGTCGGCGAGGGGCGCGAGCTGTCGCTGATGGTGCGTCACCTCGGCCGGCGTTTCGATTCTTCCATTCCCACCGGCGATCGCTGGTTGGGTGCGTCGACGGTGCTGGATCTCGTGCTGCGTCAACGCTGGGGCCCGATGCAGTACGTGCTGGCCTTGGACAACGTCGCCGATGCGCGCGCCGAAGAGAGCATCGGCAGCGGGATGCCCGGGCGCCGGCTGCGGCTGTCGCTGCAGTGGGCTGCGCCGTGAGCAGGCTCGCCCCCGCGACGCGATCCGGTCGTGCGGAATGGCTGCGGCTGGGTGCGTTCGCCACGGTGTTGTTGGCCTGCGTGCTGGTGCCGTTCGCGCTGTGGGGCGATGCGCTCGATCGCGCCGCGCCGCAGTGGCTCGATGCGCAGGACGCGCGACTGTGGATCGCCGCGTTCGGCATCGCGCTGCTGATGGCCGATGTGCTGTTGCCGGTGCCGAGCAGCGTGGTGGCGATGGGACTGTGCTGGAGTCTCGGGCCGGCGTGGGGCGGGTTGGCGGTGGCGATCGGTGGCCTGATGGCGTTCGCGACCGGCTATGGCATCGGCCGGCTGGTGCCGGAAGCCCGCGTGCGTCGCTGGGTGGGTCCGGTGTTGTGGGATCGCGCCCGCGAACAGGCGCGCGACCGTGCGC